>NZ_VKLR01000011.1:0-112656 GCF_007280595.1 Psychrobacter sp. YGAH215
CCCGATACGCTGGGGAACTCAGGAGGTGAGGAACTGCGAGCCTGTAGGGCCAACAACGCTAAATCCTGTAAAAGAGCAACAACAGCAAAGATTACAAGCCGCTTAATTTAGCTTGATGGTGACAACTACCTTGAAAAACTCCGAGGGCATGCCGTTTGCACTATATGTTCGTGCAGGTCATGATGGTACGGGTACCAAGCTTGCCATAAAGACCATTACCACTGGGTTGCGCTGGGAATGGATTCAAGAGGCGCTGATTTTACAAGGTGATTGGCAAGAGGTATTTACTGAGCAAGTCGAAGAGTTGGCGATGACACTGGCAGCTGGGGTAGAAGCGGGCATTTATTAATAAGGTGTTTTTATGGTTAAGGATAACTTAGGGAATATAGTTTCTAATCTACCATTTTCTCAAGCTTGCGAAAATAATCAGCAGCCAATACTAGAAGTCTTACAGCAAGAGTTAAAAAATTCGCATCATGTCTTAGAAGTGGGTTCAGGAACGGGGCAGCATAGTGTCTATTTTGCGCCACGTTTGACGCATTTACACTGGCAGACCAGTGATGTGCTTGCTAATCATGCCATTATCAATGCTTGGCATGCTGCGTATCCTGCCCCGAACTTATATGCGCCGCTAAGCTTTGACGTAGCATCTGATTCAATACCGATAAATAAGACTATCAATGCGCCTTACGATGCGGTATTTACCGCCAATACTCTGCATATTATGTCTTGGTCGCTGGTTACTCGATTATTTGAAACGGTTGGTGATATGCTACCTTTAGAGGGTAAGCTCATTATTTATGGGCCCTTTAACGAAAATGGCCGTTATAGCAGTGAAAGTAATCGTCAATTTGACTACAGTCTTCGGCAGCGTGATAGCAACAGCGGCATTCGTGCTTTAGAAGACATCACAGCAGTGGCAGAAAAACAGCATTTATTGCTAATAAATCGCTATAAAATGCCCGCCAATAATGAGATATTGGTTTTTCAGAAGAGCGCTGACATGCCGTAATATTTTAAAAGTATATTTTAAAAACTCACTCCTATCTTCTAAGTCATTCTAATCATATTTATCCGCCAAAACCTTAAAGTCCTTTTTATAGCGTTTAGTCACCCTTCATACATAGCTGCTCATCAGATTTTTCTGTCTTTATCCTCATCATCATTTCACTATAAAAACGTGTCTGCAAACAGACGTGATTTGGCTGATGCGTAACCAAAAATCAACACGCTTAACGATATATTTGACATACCGACGGCAGATTTTGAGTAATATAATTGATGAGCTTATCGATGCTGTCATGTATCAATGTCTAACAGCTTTCTCATCTATTAAGAAACAATCGTGCTGAACACAGACAATTAAACGACATCTGAAGTCAAAGCTATCTCTAAGGATATAAAACTGTGTTGGTGCTTATTTGGTGGGCTACCTGTAGTCCATTTTACTCATTAGCTAGGATATTTTATGAAGAAGAATATTGATCATACCGACCCCGCTAAAAATATGAATACCGAACGTGGTAATGGCGGTGAAACGCATCAGCGTACCGATGGTGATACAAGAGCGATGACCACTCAGCAAGGTGTTGTCATTTCTGACAATCAAAACTCGCTTAGAGCCAATAATCGTGGCCCCACGTTATTAGAAGATTTTGTTTTACGCGAAAAAATTACGCATTTTGACCATGAGCGTATTCCTGAGCGTGTGGTGCATGCGCGTGGTAGTGCCGCCCATGGTTATTTTGAGCTGACCGAATCATTAGAAGAGTATACAACCGCAAAAATTCTCACCGAAACGGGTAAACAGACGCCTTTATTTACCCGTTTTTCTACAGTAGCTGGTAATAAGGGCTCAAAAGATACGCCGCGTGATGTGCGCGGTTTTGCGGTGAAGATTTATACCGAAGAGGGTAACTGGGATATCGTCGGTAATAATATGCCGATTTTCTTTATTCAAGATGCGATGAAATTCCCTGATTTGGTACACGCGGTGAAACCAGAACCAGATCGCGGCTTTCCGCAGGCAGCCTCTGCTCATGATACCTTTTGGGATTTTGTCTCGCTTAGCCCTGAAACCATGCACAATGTCATTTGGCTGATGAGTGACCGCGCGCTACCGCGTAGCTTTGGTATGATGGAAGGCTTTGGTATTCACAGTTATCGTTTTATTAATAAAGATGGCAAGAGCACCTTTGTACGTTTCCATTGGAAACCAGTCCTTGGGGTACAATCGCTGATTTGGGATGAAGCAGTCAAAATCTCGGGCGCCGATCCTGATTATAATCGCCGTGATTTATTTGAAGCGATTAATAATGGCGATTATCCAGAGTGGGAGTTCGGTGTTCAGTTATTTACTGAAGAAGAAGCCAATGAGTTCCCATTTGATCACTTAGACGCGACCAAACTGATTCCAGAAGAATTGGTACCTGTGCGCATCGTAGGTAAAATGGTACTCAATCGCTATCCAGATAACTTCTTCTCTGAGACTGAGCAAGTGGCTTTCTGCCCATCGCATTTGCCACCGGGCATCGACTTTAGTAATGATCCTCTACTGCAAGGCCGTCTATTTAGTTATTTAGATACGCAGCTGTCGCGTTTGGGATCACCAAACTTTGCGCAGATTCCGATTAATGCGCCAAAATGTCCGTTTGCAAACAATCAGCAAGACGGTCATATGCAAATGCAAATACCGAAAACTCGTACTCTGTATGATCCACAAAGTTTAGATCCTGAGCGCCCACGTGAAAGCGTAAAAAAAGGCTTTGAGTCGTTCCACGAGAAGCTAGATGATGGCATTAAAGGTCGCGTGCGCGCTGAAAGCTTTGCGGACCATTATAGTCAACCGCGTATGTTTTACCGTAGCCAGACGCCAGCTGAGCAAGCTCATATCGCTTCTGCTTATGCGTTTGAGCTTGGCAAAGTAGATACCCCGCATGTACGAACACGAATGCTTGGTCATTTAGTGAACATTGACGAAGACTTGGCAAATCGTGTGGCAACGGCATTAGGAATGAAACTACCAGAAGCAATAGAACCAGCAGCGCCAGTACAAGATTTGCCAACCTCTGAGCCATTACAAACCATTGGTCGTACGCCAAAGAGTTTAAAGGCACGAATGATTGGGATTTTAGTCGCAGAAGGCTCAAAGCATAGTGAGATTAAGAAATTTGAAGAGGCGGCTATGGCAGAGGGCGCGCGCGTTAAGATTGTGGCACCAAATAAAGAAGTCACTTTAGATGATGGCACTATCATACAAGCCGATGAGCGTGTCTCTGGTGGTCCGTCAGTCATGTTTGATGCCGTGGTTAGTATCATTATGCCAGATCAAGCGAAGAAGCTGGCTAAAGACAGCGCAACGTTGGATTGGTTCAATGATGCTTATGTGCACTGCAAAGCGATTGCTTATTGCGGCGCGACCGATGAGTTTATCTTAAGTAAACTACCGATTGAAAAAGACGCGTTTGTGACGCCACTCGCTGAGCTTGATAGCTTTATTGAAAATGCCAAATCACGCTTGTGGGAGCGTGAGCCAAAGGTACGCGACTTGGCATAATTGACATTTAGCTTATTAACTCCCTCTTGTAATAATAAAAAACTCAGCCGCTGCGCTGGGTTTTTTATTGGGTAACGTTTTAAATATCCTATCAATACGTTATCAGCGATTTATCTCTAGTCACAAGCGTTCACTCAAAGACATTTATTTTAGGATAGCGAGCGTTATACTAAAGGACAAGCTTTCATCGTATTAGCAATAAAGTGAATAAATAATTCGTTAATGAAACATAGGAATGACAAGAAAAGCGGTCAAGGAAGATAAATGAGTTTATGTCAAATCGTACGTTTGGATGGCTATATTCAAAGTAGCTATCTGGCGGTTTATCCAGATAAATTAATGCTATTGGACGGCGGTTGTCGCCCTGATGTGGCGCTGGTGTTGGGTTATATTAAAGATACGCTAAAGCGTCCTATTACTGATTTAAAAGTAGTGGTCGTTACTCATATGCATCCAGATCATGCCGGCGGCGCGCAAAAGCTTAGAAAAGCGACTGGTTGCTTGATTGTCTCTGCTGCTAGAGAAACGCAGTGGTATAGCGGCATCGGCGGGCAAGTCATGCATTTGATTGATTTGGGTTTAGCTCATTATGTGGCCAAGCGTCAAGGACGTCCTTTTAAAAGGCTCTGGTATCCTGCGCATCTGCAACCTGATTTGACCGTTAGTGATGGCGATACCGTACCGCATTTTGATGATTGGCAGGTATTTGAGACGCCAGGGCATACAGATCGTGATTTGTCTTTATTTCATCTGCCAAGTCGTGAGGTCTATACCGCCGATTTAATCATCAAGCTGCGCCATAAGTTTGTCGCGCCATTTCCTATTTATGATCCCAAAGTTTATATCAAGTCGCTACAAAAGGTAAAAGACTTACAACCGTCTAATGTCATGATGGCGCATGGTTATGAGTTGGGTATCGATGCTGCAACTTTTGACAGTCTAATTGCGCAAGCACCTAAGCATCGGCGCACCATCAAAGATACCATTAAACATAAATTGCTTTGGCGCCAAGATGATGGCTTTAGCCTCCGTAAGCGTAAACGTTGAAAGCTAAAAACGTTTACGCTATAAACTAAAGCTTCACCAAAATAAAAAGCGCATAAAAAAAGCCCGATCATTAAATGACTGGGCTTTTCTAAATATGGTGGGCCGACCGCGACTCGAACGCGGGACCAATTGATTAAAAGTCAACTGCTCTACCAACTGAGCTATCGGCCCTGAGAAGCTTTAAAATATTGCATGACAATTTTAGCTTCGCAAGATAAATTTCCTTAAAAGGAAATTTATTAAAACTCGACATCAAAAACAATGTCTTTAAACTTATTACGTTACTACCGGATAGGGTAGCATACATGATAAGCATCATACTAAATATGGTGGGCCGACCGCGACTCGAACGCGGGACCAATTGATTAAAAGTCAACTGCTCTACCAACTGAGCTATCGGCCCTGAAGAGTGTATAAAAAAAGCATTGCTTTTTTAGCTCTGCAAGAGAATCTTACTTATTAGGTAAAATTCTTAAAGCTTAATTTCTTTATTTATGGATTAACCAATAACAAAAGAGGCAATAAGCTTGTTTACCCGTTTAGATTATTTGTATCTCTAAACGTGAGAGCACATTATATATATAATTATGACAATTACAACCCCGAATGCTAAAAAAAGTGCAAATCTGTGTAAATTAATCCTATTTTTTTAAATTTAAGCGTTAATTGACTTTTAGAGACCTTAGCATTTTATAAAAATTACGTTTCGAACGCTATTTTTACCCTTATTTTTTAATATTGATCTTTAGTAATTGGTCATAAAATTATTCTAATCTCTAGATAGTGCTTCTACGGGATCTAATTTGGCAGCGTTACGAGCGGGCAAAAAGCCGAAAACAACCCCAATCAGCGTCGAGCAAATAAAGGCGGCAATAATAGATGTTGGTGAATAAATGACTTGGAAGCTGTCACCACCAACACGATTGATGATTTCACCGATGGCAAACGCCAGCCCAATCCCCAATAGTCCGCCTAAAATACAGACCAAAACGGCTTCAATGAGAAACTGCTGCATGATATCGCTTTGACGCGCTCCAACGGCCATCCGTACGCCAATCTCATTGGTGCGTTCGGTCACTGATACCAGCATGATGTTCATGACGCCAATACCGCCGACGATTAGCGAGATAATAGCGATAGAAGATATCAGCAAGGTCATTGTTGCGGTGGTCGCTTCAATGGTTTGGCGAATCGAGTCTGAGTTACGGATGCGAAAATCATCGGTGCCATGCCGACCTATCATAAGCTCAGAGATAGCAGCTTCAGCGGCGGCAGAGGAGATATTGTTATCAATCAGCGCGACAAAGCTTTCAATATAAGCGCTGCCTATCAGCCGCGACATCATGGTAGTGTAGGGCATATAGAGCGTAGGCGAATCAACGCTACGACGAAAGCCGCCATCGTTTGGCTCTAAGACGCCAATAACGCGCCCAGGAACGCTGCCTATGAGTAAGACTTCGCCAATCGGATTGGCATTGTCGGGGAAAAAGGTTTTATTGGCATTGTCATCGATAATAATATCTTGGGTACGGCGTAAGATACTTTGTTCATCGAAACCTTGACCTAGAGCTAACTTTTCACCGCTGACATCAAGATAGTCTTTACCAACACCGCTGATACTAGCAGCTTCTTGGATATTACGATAGCGGACGTTCATATTGCTATTGAGCTGCGGGCTGACACTGACCACATACGGCTGGTCAGCGACCGCTTGGGCGTCTTGCGGCGTTAGATTGTCATCGTTGTACTGCCGTCTAGGGTCGCCGTAGGGGTAGCCATCGGTGACGGTGATGGTATTGGTACCTAAGGAGCTGATATTGGACAATATCTGCTCTTGTGAGCCCTTACCGAGACCGACGACTGATACCACCGACGCAATACCAATGATAATTCCTAACATCGTCAATAAGGTGCGCATTTTATGGGCGCGCATGGCCAGCAAGGACATTTTAAACGCTTCAAATAAGCGGTCGATAAAGCTGCTAAACGCGCTTTTACGGTGCTTATCTATGACAGCTGCTGGCTGTGGTTCTGCATGCTGATAATCGTCGTTTTTATAGTCGGCAATGATATAGCCGTCTTTGATTTCAATGACACGCTCAGCTTGAGCGGCAAGGCTAGGGTCGTGGGTGACCATGATGATGGTATGACCTTGGGCATTTAAATCTTTGAGGATTTGGACGACATCTTCGCCCGATTTACTATCAAGCGCACCCGTTGGCTCATCGGCTAAGATGATATCGCCGCCATTCATTAGTGCCCTTGCGATAGAGACACGCTGCTGCTGACCGCCCGATAGCTGACTTGGTCGATTATTTACCTTGTCGCCGAGTCCTAAGTCTGACAATAGCTTTTCGGCACGCTCGCTGCGAACTTGTCCATCCATCCCTGCATAGACTGCGGGTACCGAAACGTTATCGCGGGCGTTGATATCACCCAATAGATGATAGCGCTGAAAAATAAAACCGAAGTGCTCACGGCGTAGTTTTGCCAGCTCATCGGCATCTAGACGGCTGACCGATTGACCAAATATTTTATAATCACCCGCCGTTGCTTGATCTAAACAGCCCAAGATATTCATCAAGGTGGATTTGCCTGAGCCCGATTGACCAATGATAGCGACCATCTCACCTTGATTGATGGTCAAATTGATATCATGTAAGACGCGAATGGTCTGCTCGCCAGCTGGAAATTCTCTAATCAAGCCTTTGACTTCCATCAAAGGCTGATCAGTGGCATTAAGCGTCGGGTGTTGATTACTCATTTGCTATCCTGCTTATCTCAAATCTTAAGTCATTATCAAAGCCAAAGCTGATGTATTGCTGGCGCCGATTTATTTAAATATTCTTAGCAAACTTTAAATACTAGAAGGGTCGACCGCCTCTGCCACCTTTACTGCCTTTATCAGCACCTTCCTCGCTTAATATAACTTCATCACCTTCTTTTAGACCGCTTAATATTTCCGCATTAACTCGGTTATTGATACCGACTTTGACCGTTTGTTCAACGACTTCACCATCGGCTTTAAGGACACGTACCATCGCCATGGTTGCACCAGAGTCATTATCTGGGCGAGAGTTATTATCACCACTTGCGGCAGTATTAGCAGTAGCTGCGCCCTTTTTAGCATTGCCAGACTTGCGAGATTTACCGGCAGGCTGCAGGGCAGCAGAAGGAATAAGTAGCGCGTCTTTTGCTTGGTTGATGACGATATAAACTTGCGCGGTCATATCGATACGAAAGCGGCGCTCGGTATTAGGGACTTCAATATAACCGACATAGTAAATAGCGGCATCGGTCGAGCTGGTGTCGCTGATTTTCTCAGGAGCGGGTTCGATGGCTTTGAGGGTCGCGTCGTATTTTTGGTCGGGATTGCCGATGATATTAAAATAAACGGGCAAGCCTGCTTTGACGTTAATAACGTCGGCTTCAGAGATTTGCGCATTGATACGCACGGTGGATAAATCCGCTAAGGTAACGATGGTTGGCGCAGTCTGATTGGCGTTGACCGTCGTCCCTTGCTCAGTGGTCACCGATACCACTGTTCCTGACATCGGCGCACGGATGGTGGTATAGCTTAAATCTTCCTGCGCAGTGCTAACGTTGGTTTGAGATTTACGTAATGCTGCCTGTTGGCTGTTGATATTGGCCTCAGTTGTTGCAATCGCTGCTTTTGCGGTATCGATAGCAGCGCGGGCATTGGCGACTGATGCTTGTGCGGTGGCAACTTTGGTCGCTTGTGTATCGTAATCTTGCTGCGATATGGCATCGATAGCCAGTAAGCCTTGCAAGCGTGAGAAATCTGCTTGTGCTTGCTTTAATTCAGCTTGACGGCTGGCAAGATCCGCTTGCGCACTTTTTAGACTCGCTTGACGGCTTAGCGACTCGGCACGCGCGCTTTGTAACGCCGCTTCACTTTGCTCGAGGCTCGCTTGCTCATTACTTAAATTATTCTTTTGCGTCACCTGATCAATCTGCGCAATTAAATCGCCTTTTTTGACTTCATCGCCGACGTCGACAAACAGCCGCGTCACTTCACCAGATACCTGCGCACCCACATCGACGGTATTTAACGCCTTTACTTTACCCGATGCCATGACGTTATTTTCGATATCGCCAATCTCAGCGGTCGCCGTTAGATAGTTGGGTGTGGTGTCTTTTGGTTTAAAGGTTTTGTAGGCTAAAGCCCCTAAAGCTACGATGACAAGGGCAATGACGCCCCATTTAATAGCAGACTTTTTGCTCATTTTGCGCATGACAACAATCCAATCACAGTTAAATCAAGTGTAGCTATAGTAGAGGCTTGGCGACCAAAAGGGAATGGCAATTAGTTTGCGAAACGTTAAGAGGAAGAATTGTAACGGTAATAACTATTAAATTTTAAACAAAAAAAATAACCCTATACAGAGGGTTAAATAAGAAAAAATGATGAGTTGTTTAGTAATAAATGCTTTAGATGATGACGCGGGACAGGAAGACGTTTTTTTGCTTGCTTGCCTGATAGTCTAATGGGCTTTAAACAGACGTTGCCCTGATAGCTCAAGCGCTGCTTGTAATAATAACTCCCACGCTGGTTGGCGCACCAAACCCTTAATCGCTTGGTCACATTTATAAAGCAATGCTGGCCAAGTGGCCGTTTGAGCTTTTGAGTGGCGGCGGCACGCTTGCTGATATAGGCCTTGTTTGCTACGCCAAATGCCAAGTGCTTGCGGGTCTTGTCCATCCATTAGTTGTATAATCTGGCGCATGTCTTTACTAATTGCCCATAAAACCAAAGTGGTTGGTTCATCAGTGGCTTTAAGTTGAAAGATAATTTTGGCAACTTGGGCGCTATTGCCAGCAAGCATGGCATCGGATAAATCGAATACACTAAACTGCGCATCACTGACCAATGCCGCTTGTAAATCATTAATATCTAATGCCACGTTTGTCAGAGGCTGGCTAGAAGGGTTTTCATGACTAGTGTTTTTACTATCAACCTCTGCCATCAATTGCGGCGCAAATAAATACGATAGCCGCCACAAGGTTTGATAGGCACTAAGCAGATGATGTTCGGTATGTGACATCAAGAGTTGCCAAGCTTCTTGCGATAAGGTTAAGCCAAACTGCTGGGCTTGTATCTGCAATAACTGCTGGCGCTGCTGCTCGTTATACAAATTGCAATCGATAATATGACCATATTGCGCAAACGGTGCAAACCATTTGCTGGTCTGCGCGCGTTTGTCTTGCTTTGGTGTGAGCCATAACAAGCTATGGCTATGCGCCCCTGTCTGCGCATCGATGGCAAAACGTTCAAGCTCGGCAATAACGGCTTTATCAGGTTTATGGTTGCCTGTTACGATAAGCGCACTTGCATCATCGAATAAAGACTGACTGACAAGCTCTGACAACACTTCTTGCCAACTCTTCACTGATACCAGCTCGATACGCTTAATAGCGTAATTCTGTGCGCGCCAATGCGGACGCAGCGCATCGATAAGCCATTGACTGAGTAACGGCTCATCACCGTGCGCCAACCACAAGCCCGCTACTGCAACGGAAGGCTGTAGCAGTTTTGGATAAGCTTGTATAAAGGTATCTTGCATAGAGAGAATGACACAAGGTTATGAATAGGTGATTAAAGCTGGTTATATTTAAACGCTTTAAACAGAAAAGCGTTTAAATCAAAGCGTCTAAATATAGGCAGTTTTAATAAGGATGTTTTTAAAAATTAATTTTAAAAATAAAAAACTAACATTAAGATTTTGGTGCTATCACGGCAGTAGATACTGAGCCTTTACCATTTTGCATAGTGGGTTTGCTACTGTTAGGAGCAATCTTAGGCAGCGCAATCGCCACATATTGGTCAGTAATTCGGCGTGCTAAACTATCGTAAAGCCAATCACGAATTTGGTCGCCTTGCTGATCATCGGTACTTACCGATGCTTCGTTATACTGGTAGCTACGCTCAACTTGGATAGGGTTGGTCAGCGTCACAGGTTTGCCATTCTCGATGCTTTGATAGCTAACATCAGCTGACATTACCAAGCGAATCTCTGTTAAGACGCCAACTAACTCGTAACGCTTAAAGCGGACATTGTTCACGGTGATTGCCGCAATAGGTTCAGCGTCTGCTTTTTGGTTATTGTTAGCGACATCTGCTAAGGTCATATTATCAATAACCTCGACCCCTAACGCTTTTAAGCGACTGACGAGGGGCAGTTTTAATGGAAATGAGGTGCGATTGTCTTCGATAATCACCGCGGTTTTGTTGACGTCAAACAACATCGGTGCATCATAGCCGCGTAGCTGAAAGCCGCAACCACTAAGACTAGCACCTGCACCCAAAACTGCAAACATTGGCAAGGCGGTCAGTAGCATCGTTGCCAGTTTTTGCGCGCTTGATTTATAAGTCATGGTGCTTTGTCCGTCTGATTTTGCTTGCTGTGCCTGCAAAGCTCGGTGCTTATACGACATAATCGCTATCCTTATTTTGATAAGAAGACCCAAGAAAGAGAGTTTGAAAACGCCATGATTGAAGTCGCAGCGTTTAAAAACTTAATCCTTAAAAGGTCTAGCCTGCCACCACGATATTAACCAGTTTATTCGGTACGACGATTTCTTTTTTAATCTCGCCTGTAAGGAATTTTGCCACGCCTTCAAGCGCTTTTGCTTGCGCTTTTAGCTGCTCAGGATCGCTATTAGGTGCGACATCCATTTTACCGCGCATTTTACCGTTCACCTGCACCACCATTGTAATCATATCTTGCACGAGAGCGCTTGTATCGACTTCTGGATAGCCTAGGGTAACGGTATCCATACCTAATTGCTCAAGCAAATGCTCACCAATGTGCGGCGCGTATACCGATAGGATAATCAATAAATCAATCAAGGCTTCATGCTGTACTTGTAGGTCTTGCTCACTGTTTGCATTGAAGTTAGCAAGCTCGTTAGTAAGCTCCATTAGGCTAGAAACTGGCGTATTGAGTGCCAAGCGTTTACCCAAATCACTATCAATCTTGCCAATGGTTTCATGGGTTTTACGGCGTAGGGCTTTGGCTTCTTTGCTTAAGTTATCGGTATTGAGTGCTGCATTATTTAGCGTATCAAGGCTTAAATTGGCAGCAGTCAGTGCGTGCATATGCTCAGTCGCAATGCGCCATACTTTTTTCACAAAGTTATAAGGGCCTTTTAGCGCATCATCTGACCATTCAAGGGTTTGGTCGGCAGGCGCAGTAAATAGCGTATATAAACGAACGGTATCCGCGCCATATTTATCAATGGTAAGTTGTGGGTCGACGCCGTTGTTTTTTGACTTCGACATTTTTTCGATTTTACCAATCGTCACTGGCTGACCGTCAGATTTCAAAGTCGCTTTAATCGGCTGACCACGCTCGTTATAGTCGATATCGATGTCTTCGGTGAAGTAATAAGTGGTACTGCCATCGGCGTTGACGCGGTAGAAAGTACCAGCAAGTACCATACCTTGGGTCATCAAATTGGCAAATGGCTCATCGCCTGATACCAAGTTTTCATCACGCATGAGCTTATGGAAGAAGCGCGCATAAAGTAGATGCATAACCGCATGCTCGACACCGCCGATATATTGGTCAACCGGCAACCATTTATTGGCGGCAGACTTATTGACCATATTGGTTGTATCGTGTGGGCTGGCAAAGCGCGCATAGTACCAGCTCGACTCTACAAAGGTATCAAAGGTATCGGTTTCACGCTCAGCAGGATTGCCACATTTAGGACAAGTGGTATTGACAAATTCTGGGATATTTTTTAGCGGATTACCGCGACCGTCAGGGACGACGTCCGTTGGTAGGACCACTGGCAAATCTTGCTCTTCAACCGGCACCGTACCGCAATGCTCACAGTTGACCATTGGGATAGGGCAGCCCCAATAGCGCTGGCGAGAAACACCCCAATCGCGCAGACGGTATTGGATTTTTTTCTTGGCAAGCTGTTGCGGTTCAAGCTTCGCTAGCATGGCTTCAAACGCTTGCTCGAAGTCCATACCATCAAATTCGCCTGAATTGACTAAGGTATTGCGCTCGGTATAAGCGCGGTTACTTTGCGTATTATTGGCTTTGGCATCGGCTTCTACTTGATCTAAAAAGCCAGCAGGAATGTCAATCACTTGTTTAATAGGCAAATTGTATTTAGTCGCAAACTCGTAATCGCGCTCGTCATGGGCAGGGACCGCCATCACCGCACCCGAGCCATAGCTCATCAGTACATAGTTGGCAACCCATACTGGCACTTCTTCGCCAGTCAGTGGATGAGTGACGGTCAGACCAGTATCCATGCCAATTTTTTCAGCTTTAGCCAAATCTGCTTCAGCAACTGAGCCTTTTTTACACAGCGCATTAAACTGGGCAATCGCCTCATCTTGTTCAGCAGCATATTGTGCCAATGGATGCTCGGCTGCAACCGCGACATAAGTCACGCCCATCAAGGTATCAGGACGCGTCGTGAACACATCTAAGGTATTGGTTTCGCCTGCCAGCTCATAAGGGAAATGGACTTCCATACCGGCACTACGACCAATCCAATTGCGCTGCATGGTCAGTACTTCAGATGGCCAGTGACCTTCTAGTTGATCTAAATCATCAAGCAGCTCATCGGCATAATCGGTGATGTTAAAGTAATACATCGGGATATCGCGCTTTTCGACTGGTGCGCCACTACGCCAGCCTTTACCGTCAATGACTTGCTCATTGGCTAACACGGTATTGTCGACTGGATCCCAGTTGACGGTGGCAAGCTTTTTATAAACCAAGCCTTTTTTGTATAACTGCAAAAATAACCACTGCTCCCACTGATAATACTCAGGGCTACAAGTAGCAAATTCGCGTGACCAATCAATCGATAAGCCAAGTAATTTAAGCTGTGCGCGCATGCTATCAATATTGGCAAATGTCCATTTGGCAGGCGGCGTCTGATTGGCAATTGCCGCGTTTTCTGCTGGCAGACCAAAACCATCCCAA
This sequence comes from Psychrobacter sp. YGAH215, assembly GCF_007280595.1. Taxonomy (NCBI): domain Bacteria; kingdom Pseudomonadati; phylum Pseudomonadota; class Gammaproteobacteria; order Moraxellales; family Moraxellaceae; genus Psychrobacter; species Psychrobacter sp. YGAH215. The sequence continues at coordinate 13,579 of NZ_VKLR01000011.1, forward strand.
CCCATTGGCTGCATGACCTCATAGCCTTTTAGGCGATAATAACGGCTTAGCACATCAGAGATGGTATAGTTACGCACGTGACCCATATGCAGCTTACCGCTTGGGTAAGGGAACATCGACAGCATATAGCGACTTGGCTTGTCACTTGGCTCGTTGCTGACTTCAAAACGCTTGTCAGTTGCCCATTTGGCTTGCTGCGCGGCTTCAATAAGTTGCGGCTGATACTGGGCGTTATCGATAGAAGTATTATTGGTATGGGTAGTATTAGCAGTTTCTGCTGTCACGGCGTTGCTCATAGTTGGCTCGGAATAGGTTATTACAGATAAATTGGGTAAAATTTTACAATGCCATAGCATAGCGTAATTTGGCAAAAATTGCGACGATATGATAGAGCGTTTACTCACTGTAAAGGTGATAAACCTGCAAAGTGAATGCGCTTATGATTGTTTTTGTCGTCATAAACCAAATGCTCATCACTGTTAGGTATAATAAACAAAATAACGATCATTGATTTGGAGTTTCTATGACCCTCACCATTTACGGCATCAAATCTTGTAGCACCATGAAAAAAGCTTTTACTAAGCTTGATGAGCTAGGCGTTAGCTACGATTTTCATGACTATAAAAAACAAGGCATTGATAAGGAAAGCGTACAGCGTTGGGTAAACGAGCTTGGTATCGATAAAGTTCTAAATAAACGCGGCACCACTTGGCGCAAGCTCACCGACGAGCAAAAACAAGCGGCCGATAGCGATGTGGATAACGCCATTGATTTGCTGATAGAAAATACCAGTATGATTAAGCGTCCGATCGTTGAAGGTCAACTGGCAGATAAAATTCAGCCGATACTGTTATGCGGTTTTGATGCAGCTGAGTTTGATAAAGCTTTTTCGTAAGGTAGGTTTTTAAACAAGCACTAAAGCCCGAACTTAAATGTTAAGCTCGGGCTTTTGTATACTAAAAATTACCACAGCTCACTAGCTCATTGATGAATCTAAATCACGGCTAATCAAGGTGCCGACGCCTTCGTTGGTAAAAATCTCGAGTAGCGTGGCATGTGGCACACGACCATCGACAATAACCGCGCTTTTTACGCCGCTACGTACCGCGTCAAGCGCGCATTGAATCTTAGGAATCATACCACCTGAGATAATACCATCTTCAATAAGACCATCGACTTTCTTTGGGGTGAGTCCAGTGACCACTTCGCCATCACGGCCCAACACGCCTTTAATGTTGGTTAGGAGCATCAGCTTTTCTGCTTGCAAAAATTCTGCGACTTTACCGGCGACCAGATCGGCGTTGATATTATAAGTGTTGCCCTCAGAATCGACCCCAAGCGGCGCGATAACAGGGATAAAATCAGAGGCAATCAGCATATTAATCACGTCTTTATTAACGCTGACCACATCACCGACGAAGCCTAAATCAACAGGAACTGCCACACCATCTGCGCCGATTTTTTCCATCATCAGTTTTCTAGCTAGGATTAAATTGGCATCTTTACCCGTCAGACCAATCGCGCGCCCACCGTGTTTGTTGATTAAGCTGACGATAGACTTATTGACGCTACCGCCCAATACCATCTCGACGATATCCATTGTGCTTTTGTCAGTCACGCGCATGCCGTCGATGCGATCAGATTGACGACCGAGCTCTTTTAACAAATTATCGACTTGTGGACCGCCGCCGTGCACGACCACAGGATGCATACCAACGGTTTTTAATAACACGATATCACGGGCAAACGAGCTTTCAAGCGCAGGGTCGGTCATGGCATTGCCGCCGTATTTGACGACGATGAGCTTATCAACAAAGCGTTGAATATAAGGCAGCGCCGTGGTTAATACTTCTGCGGTAATTTTGGCTTCATCCAAATTAAGCGTCATGACAAGCTCCTAAAAGACAGGGTTAAGCGGTGGATTGATTGAGAGTTTTTGTTTCTCTTTGGCGTTCTCTAATAAGGCGTTTTCTAATAAAGTTAAGGTTAAATAATACCTATTCAGCAACAATAGCCAAGATTTGCATCGCTAGCGTCTTGTTAAAGGGGCGGCATAAGGCGGCAAATCTCGTTTGAATATCGATAAGGTCGTCGATGCTATCACCAGCAAAGCGCACGGTCAGATTTTGACTGGTATTTGATTGGCGCAATACGCCAAACCCGCGCGCAAAATCTAAGCGCACGCCATCGATACAGCTAAGCTTGGTGCTCACTGGCAATAGCGTTTGCGCCTGCTCTAAAGTAGTAGATTGGCTTTGCTGCGAGCACGTACAAAGGGACGGCGCACAGGCAACGACGGCTTGCGGGTTGAGTTGATGTATAGACGCAGCTGATGTCGCGTGAACCAATTGCTGTAAATACTGACAAAATCTTGCCAGTTGCTGCACGATAGAGCAGTCGTTAGCTATAGTTTTTGGTAGCGGTAAATAATGGTCAGCGGTACTGACGATAACCGGTAAACCTTTAATAATATCGGCTAGGCTTTTTGTACGAGTTGACTGAGTACCTTGAGATTTTCCCAACCAATGGAGCAGTCGTAGTGCTGCATACATGGCGTCATCATAAAGTATAAAGCGGCTATCATTAAAAATAAAATGCCCAGATAGCTCACCAGCAAAGGTTATTTGACCGTCAGACTGCTGCATTTGTTGGCGCATGAGGCTGCTGCCAGTTTTACTAAGCACAGGCGTGGCGCCAATTTCACTGATAAGCTTGGGCAGATGATGACAGCATTTAATATCAAAGAGCACTTGCGCGCTTGTTAGCAAAGTCTTTAAGGTTTGCGGGCGCTCAATAACCGCTATTTTTGCTAATAGATAAAGCAGGTGGTCGGGCGTGACGACTTTGCCCCGATTATCGACTACCATTAACCGATCGCCATCACCATCAAAGGCGATACCTATATCTGCTTGATGAAGCAGTACGCTTTGCTGCAACTGTTTAAGACGCTGCGGCTCAGTCGGGTCCGGATTGCCAGTAGGAAAATTACCGTCTGGCGTATCATTCATCATGATGATATTTTGGCAAAAATGGTCAAATAAAGGCTTGGCGATATTGCTGGTGGCGCCATGCAAACAATCAATAACCACCACTAAATCAAGTTTGGAGGAGGGTAGTTGGCTACCTTCTTTAGTTTGATTAAGAGGCTGATAGATTTGCTTAAAAACTTGAGTAATAGCGTCGCTATAAGCGCTTGTGACTTGATTAGCAGGTAACTGCTGTTGTTTATAACGCACAGGCTGGTCATTGGTTTTTACAGACGAATTTTGCGAATTATAACTAGCTAGTTGTTGATATAACGTTTGAATATCGGCGCTACTAGGCGAGATATGATTGACGAGCCATTTCACTCCTAAAATATCTTTAGCAGAATGGCTGGCAGTGACAATAATGCCATGCCCCTGATATTGCTCCGCCCAAAAAATCATCATTGGCGTGGTAACAAGTCCTAGTTGGATGACTTGTAGACCATGCTGAGACAAGATATCAGCAAATATTTGCGCCATGCTACCACTACCGTCACGCACATCATGACCAACAACGACAATGGTTTTTTCGTTAGTGCTTCGGCTACTATTTTCGCCAATATTTTCTCTATAAATGCTTGGCTGAGCTTGATAAAGATACGCAAAAGCATTTCCCAAGGCATGAATAAAATCATCGGTAAAATGCTGGCGCGACCCACGAATATCATAAGCACGAAATAAGGAGTGCTGCGCAGCAAAAGACGGCATCGCTTACTCTCCTTATAGTCATGATAAATGGGCTAGTGGTGAATGAAAAATCGCTGATTATTGTTATTGCTGCGCTTGATGCTAAATGAAAATCCAATGATGCTTAATGTTTAATGCTTATATTCAATGCTACTGACGACCAGAATGGCCAAAACCGCCCGCACCGCGCGCACTGGTATCACTAAATTCTGCCACCACTTCAAACTCCGGACGGGCGACTGGTACAACCACATATTGCGCCATACGTTCGGCAGGATTTAGCACAAAATCTTCATTGCTGCGATTCCAAATACTAACCATCAGCTCACCTTGATAATCGGCATCAATCAAGCCGACCAAATTACCCAAGACGATACCGTGTTTATGACCGAGACCTGAGCGTGGTAAAATCATACCCGCAAAATTGGGGTCTTGAATATACACCGCAAGGCCAGTGCCAATCAAATGCGTCGCCCCAGCTTTAATGGTCAAAGGTTCGTCAATGCAAGCGCGTAAGTCGATACCTGCGCTGCCATCGGTAGCACGCGTCGGTAGCGAGAACGCTTTATCTTCAATAATTTTAGGGTTTAATACTTTAACTTGTACAGCTTGCATAACGCACTCACTTAACGATGTAATGGTTGTATAAACAGAATGAATCACATTTTTAACGATTAGGTTTTAAATGCTTAACAGCAACTATTTTTATTATAAATAGCTGCTGATTTTTAACTTTTAGTTTCCAGATTTTCATGGGCGGTTGACTAAAGAATCAACACGCTTGCCAAGCCCAAAAACGACATAAAGCCCACTATATCGGTCACGGTGGTCAAAATCACCGACGCTGATAGAGCAGGGTCGATATTCATGCGTTTTAGGAGTAAAGGAATGCTAATGCCTGAGACATTGGCTGCAGTCATATTGATGGCGATTGCCAAGCCAACGACCGCACTGATCTTGATATCATGAAACCACAATTGCGCAATAATCGCCATGATTATCGCCCATATCGTACCGTTTATCGCGCCAACCCACAGCTCTTTATTTAATAACCATAGGCGATTCGACCCACCAATTTGACCCATCGCTATACCACGAATGACGACTGTTAATGTTTGCGAGCCAGCGATACCGCCCATACTGGCAACCACGGGCATTAAAATCGCCAGCGCCACCACTTTTGCCAACACCGCCTCAAACTGACCGATGACCGCCGACGCCAATAGGGCGGTACACAGGTTGATACCGAGCCAGATACTACGGCTTTTGGCGCTGGTCAAGATAGGGGCAAACAGCTCTTCATCTTGGCTCACACCAGCCAGGTTTTTCATGGTGCTATCGACATCATCTTGGATAATCTCCATGATGTCCTCGGCATTCAACTGACCGACCAGCTCGCCAAAGTCGTTAATCACAGGCGCAAAGCGGATATCTTCTGAGCGAAAAATCGCCGCCGCATCGGTGATATTGAGGCGATCATTGATGGTGATAGCAGGGTCGATAAGCTCTGAGACCAAAGTGGTTTGATCATGTTTGATCAAATCCACCAAGCTTAGCAGCCCAAGCAACTGCTGGCTTTGATCGACGACCAACAGCTCTTGGCTTTCGTCGTCGAGCAGATCGTCATTGGCGCGCAGCCAGTCTTGTACCTCAGCCAGCGTAATGTCGTCTCTGACCTGAATGGTATCAGGGTCCATATAGCGACCGACTTCCCAATCGGCATAGGTGTCGAGTTTATTGACCTGAACGCGAACGTCTTCATCTAAGGTCGCCATGACTGATGAGCGTACGGTATCAGTCACGGTCTCCAAAATCTCCGAGATGTCTTGGGCATCTAGATCTTGAGTGAATAAGGAGATTTCTTTGGAGGAGACGTTTTCAAGTAAAGGCTGGCGCGTCTCATCTTCTAGCTCGGCCAGCACCTCACCTTTGATATTATCGGGTACTTGCTCCCAAATCAGCAGGCGGTCTTGGATAGGGAAGGACTCTAGCAAGTTAGCAATCTCGTACTCTGATTGCTTAGCGAGGAATTCAGCAATCTCTTTGGAAGCTTCTTTTGCGACTAACTCTTGCAGGTACAGCAGCTTGTACTCAGCTCTATACTCTGCAGGATTGTAATCCCCTTGCAGGGTCGATGGTCGTTCTTGTTCAGGCGGTGGCGTAGGCATAAAGGTTCCAATGTTTTTTACAAATGCTAGGATAGGTACTAGGGCGTGTCTTCAATTTACTCGGTAGTTGTCTCATCACGCAGCCATGTCGATGTTTTCTGTGCTGTGCCCTTATGATAACAAAGACGGGGACGAACTGCACTCGCTGAACGTTTAGTAATCGTTAACGATTGCCCAATAATGCTCGAATATTGGCCAAATATTCATCAGCGACTTTTTCAGGGTCTTTGCTGGCTTTTTTCTTTTTGGCTTTGGCAGGCCAGTCGATATGATCCTCTGGCAATTCATCCAAAAAACGCGATTCAGAGGTGACGCGCATTTGCCCGCCTGCACGGCGCTGGGTCGCAAGCGTCAACGTCAGCTCACGGCGCGCGCGGGTAATACCCACGTACATTAAGCGGCGTTCTTCCTCAATGGTTTCACTGAGGATAGAGTTGCGGTGCGGTAGCATTTCTTCCTCAAGTCCCATGATATAGACAAAATCAAACTCCAAGCCTTTTGCCGCATGTAAGGTCATGAGGTTCACTTTATTGGTATTCTCTTCTTCTTGCTGCTGCTCGAGCATGTCAAGGAGCACCAATTTGCGAATAATAGTATCAATCGTACGGTCTTCATCTTCTTCGGCGCGATTAATCAATGACTGAATACTGGTATAGAGCATGTCGATATTATCGATACGATTTTTTTCTTGTTGCGGCGTTTTGGCGTCGCTACGGACAAAGTCGATATAGCCGGTTTCGTCAATCATTTGACGGACGATAGGCACGGGGTCGGGGTGCTGATCGAGCTCACGGGTATAATGCTCGATAAAATCGCCAAACTCTTTTAAGGTACCATAGGCTTTTGACGGTAACACATGAGCAAGTCCAGCGTGGGTACAAGAGGCGAGTAAGGAGATACTATGCTCTTGCGAAAATAGACCAAGCTTTTCAAGAGTAGCAGGGCCCATGCCGCGCTTGGGCGTATTGATAATACGTAAAAATGCGCTGTCGTCTTCTGGGTTTAAAATCAAGCGCAGATAACCCATGATGTCTTTGATTTCACTACGGGCAAAGAACGACTGACCACCCGATAATTTATACGGCACTTGCAGCTGACGCAATTGCGCTTCAAGCATGCGCGCCTGAAAGTTACTGCGATAAAGAACGGCGTATTGTTCCCATTCATTACCAAAACGCAGTTTATGGGTGACGATTTCTTTTGCCACGCGCTCAGATTCATCGTCGTCATTACGGCAATTAATAATGCGAATTTTTTCGCCTTGCCCTTTATCTGACCACAGTTTCTTTTCAAATAAATGCTCGTTATTGGTAATAACGGCGTTGGCAGAGGTCAAAATACGCGTGGTCGAGCGGTAATTTTGCTCAAGCATAACGATTTTTAATTTCGGAAAATCTTCTTTTAGCAGGGCCATATTTTCAGGCTTGGCACCGCGCCAGGCATAGATAGATTGGTCATCGTCGCCCACGACGGTAAAACGCCCTTGTGGTCCGACCAGATATTTAATCATCTCATACTGGGCGGTATTGGTATCTTGATACTCATCGACCAATAAATAACGAATACGGTTTTGCCATTTATCGCGCAGCTCAGCGTTTTCACGTAAGATTTTGGTTGGCAGTACAATCAAATCATCAAAATCTACGGCGTTATAAGCGCGCAAATTACGCTCGTATAAGGCATAGAGGGTGGCAAAAATCATATCTTCTGGATCGTCTAAGGTTTCCATCGCCTTATCCGGCTCAATCAAATCATTTTTCCAATCAGAAATCATTTTTATCGCTTTGCCAACCAGCTCACGGCTTTCGGCGCCGCTTAAATTGTCACGCATCATCAGCTCCATCAGCAGACGTTTACTGTCATCGCTGTCCATGATGGAAAAGTTGCCTTTCAATGGCGTATGAATCAGCTCGTAACGCAAAAACTGCAAGCCAAATTGGTGAAAGGTCGATACCGTCAGACCGCGAGTTTTTTCACTTGGCAGCAATTTACTGACCCGCGCTTTCATCTCACGCGCCGCTTTATTGGTAAAGGTCACCGCCGTGATACGCTCGGCTGGCATGTTGCATTCTTCGATGAGATAAGCGATTTTACGGGTAATCACCGAGGTTTTACCGGAGCCAGCCCCAGCCAATACCAATAAAGGTCCTGAGACATAAAGCATGGCTTCTTGTTGTTTGGGATTAAGTTGACTCATAAGATGACCTGTAAGACAAAAGCAAAAAAGAAGATAAAACGAATAATGGATAGTAGCATCGTTGACGAAAGTCGTTGTTAAGCAAAATATGATAAAAGGCTGCGATGCTTGGGCTACAACGATGATTTTAATCAAACGCTGATTTTATTAAGATGATAATAATAAAAATCATAACGTCAATAAGGATGGTATTTTTAATAAAGACGATATTTTCGGTAAAGTACACCCAATAATAAAGGGTAACAAAATGTGTGTTCAAATAACGCCAAAGCGTCAAAATGAGGTGGGCTATTATAAAGCAAAAACCCTGTCTTTGGGCGAGGAGTTGGCAGCGGGTTTTGAGTTAAAAAAGTGTTTGCTTTGCGCAGCTTACACTATATATAGCAGCGTCCACATAAAAATTCAGATTCGCACGTAATATAAGGTAACGTCTATAACATAGTTTATGGTAAAAAAAACATATTTTTTTTGCAGATAAAATGACCATTCAATGCAGTTAAAAACTAGCTTTTGATTGCCGATATGCGTATAGTACGTAAATAATTTATGCCAGTTGTCACGTCATTGTTGACCACGTGTATGAGCTATTAAATCAATTAAGTACGCCAATAAATACGATATTGATTTAATACGTTGATCTTACGTTGTTAAAAGATGCGTTGGGCGACCAGCCTTTTATCCGCGTGCATGCCGGAATATCTATAGTTGGTCATGTCTGACATCGTCGTCAATAAGCTTGATAATTGGTTATTACCAGCACAGTAGCTATAATAGTCATGGGTTTATCACAGTCCTTGAGTTGTTTAAATATATTTGCTCAAAAATGAGTCAATGACAGCTACTTTGTGTTTTCGTCTGCGTTATGCTTATCGCCATTACCACCAGCATTTGTGAGTATTCGCGGTGCGCTTGACACTCGATTGGGTGAGGAGCACGTATTATCATGTCTGCTTTTAATTGGTCAGCAATTGCTTTTATTTTAGCCGCCATTGGGCTAGTTGTCTTTATGCTGGTCGTTCCGCGCTTGCTTGGCGGTCGCTCTCAGGGCACACAAAAAGAAGAGATATTTGAAGCGGGTGTTGTCGGAGCTGGCAATGCCCGCATTCGTTTGTCTGCAAAATTCTATTTGGTGGCGATTTTCTTTGTGATTTTCGATTTAGAAGCGCTTTATCTTTATGCGTATGCCGTTTCAGTGCGCGAAGCCGGCTGGTTAGGGTTTGCTGCCGCCGCCATCTTTATCACAATCTTAATCATCGGTCTGATATATGAGCTGAGTCTGGGCGCGATGAACTGGGCACCAGCGGATAAACGCCGTAAACAAGCGCGTCTATATGCGGCGCCAGCCGGTTTTAATTTGGCCGACATCACCAAGTTTGATGGCGTTGATGAGCTGATGGTTGACCCAACAGGCAAGATGCCGGCGCAGTCTTCAGGGCAAATTAATGTCTCAAACAATATCGAGACCAATCGTCGCCATTTACAAAATATCGATCATATTAATACCACGGGTAATGTGACGTCAGTGGATTTTGCCACTGCTGCACAACAAGACTAGCTTTAAGTTCATTGCTTATAGCAGTCTTGTTTACACCTAAATGGTCATTTATTAATAATAGAAGTTATGGCGCTAGTGATGATAAATACTTGTCACGCAGCGCTTAAAATAAAGGTTGTATGTTATGAAATACACATTAACAAAAGCCAACCCTGATGCAGATATCTATCCTGCACAGACCAGTCAAACGGTCAATGACCCTATCGAAGAAGAAGTCAATAAAAACGTCTTTATGGGTCGTCTCGAAGACCTTGTCCATTCAACAGCAAACTGGGGGCGCAAGCACTCACTGTGGCCATTTAACTTTGGTACCTCTTGCTGTTATGTCGAATATGCCACCACCTTAACCGCGGTTCACGATTTGTCACGTTTTGGTGCCGAAGTTATCCGCGCCTCACCCCGTCAGGCAGACGTGATGATTGTTGCTGGTACTTGCTTTGTGAAAATGGCACCGGTTATTCAGCGCCTTTATGAGCAAATGCTTGAGCCAAAATGGGTCATCTCGATGGGCGCGTGTGCCAACTCGGGCGGTATGTATGATATCTACTCAGTGGTGCAAGGCGTCGATAAAATCATTCCTGTTGATGTTTATGTGCCCGGTTGCCCACCGCGTCCAGAAGCTTTGATTCAAGGTTTGATGCTGCTACAAGAGTCGATTACCAAAGAGCGTCGTCCGCTAGGCATTCATGTCAATGAGCAAGGTATTTACCAGCCGCAAATGACGCCTGAGCGTGACCGTAAGCAAGCGGACCGTATTGCGGTGAAAAACTTGCGTAGCCCAGACAGTATTTAGTTTATTAGCTCAATTGTTCATAATTCTTAGAAGTGCGCGTACGCTTATCACAGCTCGGTTATGATTGACATAGCTGGGTTATGATTAATGAAGGAAGACATCATTCATGGTCACGGTAGTTGAAAACATAGATCCTAATAACATGGATCCTAACAACAGGGATAAGATCAAACCTGTCCCAGCAGTTATCAAAGAGCTGGAAGAAAAATATGCTGGTAAGTTTGTCGTACAGCACACGGTGGATGAGATTCCAACGGTGTGGGTGGCGCGTGCCGACTTATTAGACGTCTTATTATACCTGCGTAAATTGCCAAAACCTTACGTTATGCTCTTTGACTTATCCGCGATAGATGAGCGCTTGCGTCAACATCGTCAAGGTTTGCCAGACAGTGATTTTACGGTGTTTTACCACTTGATGTCGCTTGAGCGTAATAGCGATGTGCGTATCAAAGTCGCCCTAAGCGAGGAAGATCTCAACGTACCAAGTGCGACTAAAATTTGGCCAAATGCTAACTGGTATGAGCGTGAAGTCTGGGACATGTTCGGCATTGTCTTTAGCGGCCACCCGCATTTAACGCGTATTTTATTACCTAAATATTGGGAAGGTCATCCACTGCGTAAAGAATATCATGCGCGCGCGACAGAATTTACCCCGTATTTTTTAAATAACGCCAAGCAACAATATGAGCAAGAAAACCTGCGTTTTGTTCCAGAAGAATGGGGCATGAAACGCTCGGGTCGTGATGAAGACTTTATGTTCTTGAACATTGGTCCTAACCATCCATCAGCGCATGGTGCATTCCGTTTAGTACTACAGCTTGACGGTGAAGAAGTTGTCGACTGTATTCCTGATATCGGCTATCACCATCGCGGCGCCGAAAAAATGGCTGAGCGTCAAACGTGGCATTCTTATATTCCTTATACCGACCGTATTGATTACCTCGGCGGCGTCATGAACGAGCTACCGTATATCATGTCGGTTGAAAAGCTTGCTGGGATTACGGTGCCGCCGCGCGCTGAAACCATCCGTGTGATGATGAGTGAGTTTTTCCGTATTACCAATAATCTGCTATTTGTTGGTACCTTTATTCAGGATGCGGGCGGTATGACGCCAGTCTTCTATATGTTTACCGATCGCCAAAAAGCTTATGACGTCATCGAAGCGGTGACTGGCTACCGTATGCATCCTGCTTGGTTCCGTATCGGCGGTACAGCACACGACTTACCGCGTGGTTGGCAGCGTTTGGTTCGTGAGTTCCTAGATTGGATGCCAAAACGTTTAGATGAATACGTTAAAGCGGCACTACAAAACAGTGTGCTAAAAGGGCGTACCCAAGGCGTTGCCCAGTACAATACCAAGCAAGCATTGGCATGGGGCGTTACCGGCGCAGGTTTGCGAGCCACAGGTTTGGATTTTGATTTACGTAAAGCACGTCCGTATATGGGCTACGAGAACTACGATTTTGAGATTCCAGTCGGCTATAACGGCGATGCTTATGATCGTTGTATGGTAAAAATCGAAGAGATGCGCCAGTCGCTACGTATCATCCGCCAATGTATGGATAATATGCCGCAAGGTCCTTATAAGGCAGATCATCCATTGGCCGTGCCACCGCCGAAAGACCGTACCTTAAATGATATTGAGACTTTGATTAATCACTTTATCTCGGTTTCTTGGGGTCCTGTAATGCCAGCGGGTGAGTGTACGACCATCGTTGAAGCAACCAAAGGTCTAAACAGTTATTACATCACCTCAGATAAAGCGACGATGAGCTATCGTACTCGTATCCGTACGCCGACATTTGCGCATTTGCAGCAAATGCCATCGGTGATTAATGGCTCGTTGGTCTCTGATGCCATTATGTATTTGGCCTCGATTGATATTGTCATGGCCGATTGTGACCGTTAACGGTTTGGGCTGCTGCATTTATCATTAATTTTCATAAATGTTAAATGGTAGATGTTAAATATTAAAAGTACGCCAAGTTTTATTAATATGTTATCGCCAGACTGGCACACCAAAACGCTGTTGCTGCGCCAAGCGCTATATACACAGTGGGCTGAGTGAGGAAAGAAGAAGATTATGAGAATTGTTTCCGATAAAATGCCAAAAGTAGATGTGGCAAGTATCTTAACCGCAGAAGAGATTGCGGCTATCCATGAGTTTATGCATCATTATCCCCATCCGCGAGCAGCGTCTTTAGATGCCCTAAAAATCGTACAAAAGCGTAACGGCTGGGTCGATGATGCGCAAGTTAATGCCATCGCTAATATTTTAAATATCCCTGTGACCGACATGGATGGGGTGGCAACTTTCTTTAACCGTATCTATCGTCAGCCGGTCGGTCGCAATGTCATCCTTATTTGCGATTCGGTCGCTTGTTATTTAACGGGCTACGAAGCGCTGGCGGCTGAATTAAAAGCGCAGCTGGGCATCGACTATGGTCAAACCACCGCTGACAACCGCTTTACGCTATTGCCGATCTGCTGTTTGGGCAACTGTGACAAAGGTCCTTCTGTGTTAATCAATGAAGACACCTATGGTCCTGTGCAGCCCACTGAAGTCGCCCAATTGTTGGAGCTATACGCATGAGTTTAACCATTTCAGAGCAGATTGCTCGTCGCGGTCAAGGCAAAGCGCCTAGCCAATTAAATGACCAGCGCATTCCTGTTTATGGCGATAAAGCAACCGCTACCAGTGAAACCAAACCGCTAACATGGCGCCTTGCCCATCACGATGCGGTATTGGACTTAGCCACTTATGAATCGCTACGCGGTTTTGAAGCCTTAAAGATGGCTTTAAACCAATCACCAGCCGATACTCTAAATACCATTAAAGAAGCAGTAGTCAAAGGTCGCGGCGGTGCAGGTTTCCCAGCCGGTATTAAATGGTCGCTCATGGCACCACCCGATGGTGGTCCACGCTACTTAGTCTGTAATGCCGATGAGATGGAGCCGGGTACCTTTAAAGATCGTCTCTTAATGGAGCGCCTACCGTTACAGCTTATCGAAGGTATGCTGATTTCTGCCTATGCGATTGGGGCAACGGCCGGTTATATCTTTATTCGCGGTGAATATCTCTTAGCAGCAGAGCGCTTAACGGCAGCACTTGAAGAATTGCGTGCCAATAATTTAGTTGGCGACAATATCTTAGGCTCAGACTTTAGCTTTGATTTGCACGTCCATACCGGTGCTGGCCGTTATATTTGTGGCGAAGAAACTGCTTTGATTAACTCCCTAGAAGGTCGCCGTGCCAATCCACGTACTAAGCCGCCGTTTCCACAAGTGGCAGGTGCATGGGGCCGTCCGACTGTGGTTAATAACGTTGAAACTTTGCATAACGTTTCAGCGATTATTTTGCACGGCAGTAAATGGTATCAAGACTTACCAAAAGCCAAAGGCGTGGTCGAAACCCCAGGCACCAAGCTATTTGGTTGTTCAGGTTTGGTCAATGATCCTGGTCTATGGGAACTACCCTTCGGCTATACGGCGCGCGAAATTATCGAAGATTTTGCTGGCGGTATGCAAGAAGGTAAAAAGCTTAAAGCATGGTTGCCGGGCGGCGCATCGACTGACTTTTTAACTGCTGAGCATTTAGATACCGTTGTCGATTTTGACACCATTCAAAAAGCTGGTAGCCGTATGGGTACTGGGCTAATTATGGTCGTCGATGAAGAACAAGACATGGTGTCATTATTGCGTAACCTTGAGATTTTCTTCCAGCGTGAGTCGTGCGGTTGGTGTACACCATGTCGTGATGGTCTACCGTGGGGCGTTAAATTGCTCACCGCTATTAACGACGGTCAAGGCCAAATCGGTGACGTTGAGAAATTAGAAGGCTTAACCCGTGACTTGTGGATCGGTAAAACCTTCTGCGCCCATGCGCCGGGTGCGATGGAGCCACTGATGAGTGCAATTAAATATTTCCGTCCTGAGTTTGATCAAAAAATTGCGCAGGCGGTTGGCGAAGATGTCATTGAGGCTGCAGCTCATCAACAGCCAGAAGTGAAATAAGGAGAGCGGCATGGCAGTCATACATATTGATGGAACCACTGTCGAAGTAGATAGCAGCGACAACTTGCTCCAAGCATGCTTGTCACTTGGCATTGATGTGCCGTATTTTTGTTATCACCCAGCCCTTGGCTCAGCAGGTGCTTGTCGTCAGTGCGCGGTCAAGCAATACCAAAATAAAGAAGATATGGAAGCAGGTCGCGGGCGCTTGGTGATGTCCTGTATGGTCGCCCCAAGCGATAATATGTACATTTCAGTCACCGACGATGAAGCCAAAGCCTTTCGTAAGTCGATGGTTGAGCTATTGATGGTCAACCACCCGCACGACTGTCCAACCTGTGAAGAGGGCGGACATTGTCATCTGCAAGACATGACTTATATGTCAGGTCATAGCCGTCGTCGCTATCGCTTTACCAAGCGTACCCATCACAATCAAGAGCTTGGACCATTTATCGCTCATGAAATGAACCGCTGTATCGCTTGTTATCGCTGCGTCCGTTTTTATAAAGACTACGCGGGCGGCGAAGATTTGGGCGTCTATGGCTCAAACGAACGCGTGTATTTTGGTCGTGATAAAGACGGTCAGTTCGAAAGCGAGTTCTCAGGTAATCTAACCGAAGTCTGCCCAACCGGTGTATTTACCGATAAAACTCACTCTGAGCGCTATAACCGTAAATGGGATATGCAGTATGCACCAAGCATTTGTCATGGCTGCTCAGCCGGTTGTAATATCTCAGCGGGCGAGCGTTATGGGGAATTGCGCCGTATCGAAAACCGTTATAACGGTGAAGTAAACCGTTACTTCTTATGTGACCGTGGTCGCTTCGGTTACGGTTATGTCAATCGCGAAGATCGCCCAACGCAGGCGCTCGAGCGTATCAATGACAAGCATGTCAAAATCAATATCGATTATGCGCTTGATGAAACCATCAAACGTATCAAAAACAAAAAAGTCATCGGTATTGGCTCACCACGTGCCAGTCTTGAGACCAATTTTGAGCTAAAAAACATGGTCGGCTTTGATAGCTTTTCAACCGGCCTAAACCATCAGCAGCAAGCACTGGTCAATAAATGTATTGAAGTATTAAGCACTGAAGGTATTTATAACCCCGGTATGGCTGATATTGAAAGTCATGATGCGGTATTGGTATTGGGTGAAGATATTACTCAAACCTCATCACGTGTGGCACTATCGATTCGTCAAGCGGCAAAAAACGAAGCCATTAAAATGGCTGCTGCGACCAAAACCCAATCTTGGCTAGCTGAGCCCGTCAAACGTATTGGACAAGGCGTGCAAAGCCCGGTCTATATCATCGATGTTATCCAAACCAAACTAGAAGATATCAGTAAAGTTAGCGTCGTTGCCACACCAGAAGATATTACCAAACTTGGTTTTAAAGTCGCCGATGCGATTGCTAATCTTGTAGATGATTTAGCCCAGATAGCAGACGCGCAACGTGCCCAACAAGATGCTGATGAAGCGTCTGATCCAATGCAAGAGCTAGCCCAGCAAATCGCGTATGACTTAATTCAAGCTGATAAGCCGTTGGTGGTCTCGGGAACTAGTTTATCATCGATTGCTTTGATAGAAGCAGCGGCGCAAATCACCCAAGCGCTGACCCAAAAGCGTGCGGCGATTAAAGCCACTGAGCAGCAGCAGGTCGAGGCACATAATGCTAAGGTCGAAGCTGCCGAAGCACAAGCAGCAACGGCGCAGCAAAGCGAAGACAAAGACTTGTCTGCTAAACCAAATAAACCAGAAACAGGTGTTGATACCGAAGCGCAAGACGACGTCGAGCGCGAGCCTGCAACCAAGCTTGAGCTCAAAGAGGTCAATAAAAATTATCACGCGCAAGCGGGTATCTATTTAGCGGTTCCTGATGCCAATAGTATTGGCGTTTGTATGCTTGGTGGTCAATCGGTTGAAGAATTATTAGCGACCGATTTTGATGTGGTCATCGTGGCCGAAAACCAATTAACCGATGCCATTGATGCGCATAAGTTAACCCAGCTATTGGCGGATAAAACCGTTATTGCCCTTGATCATCAATTGCTTGATTGGCATAAAGACGTCGATATCGTCTTGCCAGCCGCAAGCTTCGCAGAAGCAGATGGTACGCTTATCTCTGCTGAAGGTCGTGCACAGCGCTTCTTCCAAGTTTATGATAACGAATACTATCATCCAATGAGCAGTATCAAAGAAGGCTGGCGCTGGTTGCATGCAGTCCATAGCAGCTTGGAAGGTCGCGATGTCGACTGGACGCTGCTTGATGACGTTATCAATGCTCTAATCGCTACCCATCCTAAGCTTGCGGGTATTAAAGACGCCGCTCCTGACGCTGATTACCGCATGACTGGTCTAAAAATTGCCCGTCAGCCGCGTCGCTACTCAGGTCGTACCTCGATGCGTGCGCCCGTATCTGTGCATGAGCCGATGCAACCAAAAGATTTGGATACCGGCTTAACCTTCTCAATGGAAGGTTATAGCGGTAAGCAGACGCCAAGCTCGATGATTCCTTTTGCCAGTGCGGCCGGTTGGAACTCACCGCAAGCGTGGAATAAATACCAAGACAAAGTTGGTGGTAGCCTGAGAAATGGCGATCCGGGCGTCCGTTTATTTGATCGCTTAGAGCGCCTTGCCACGCGTCAATATGTCGCGCCAGAAGCTACTTCAGCAACGACGACAGATATGCAGCAAGGACAAGCCAAACTGGTGCCAATTTATAACCTGTATGCCAGCTCGATGATGGCCTCGCGTAGCGCAGTGGTTGCTGAGCAATTGCCGCTCGCTACATGGCGCGTCGGTATCGATGATGCCAAAGAATGGGGTCTTGCAGCGGGTGATTATCTGGCGATTGAGATTGATAAACAGCAAATCACCTTACCTGTTGAGCTGGTTGATTACTTAGCAGAAGGCTGTATCGGCTATCCGGTTGGGCAGGTAGATATCATTCATCCGTCTATGCCAGCGTCAGTACGCAAAGTCGATGCGCCAGTGACGATGATGGGCAGTATGGCAACTGATAATGCTACAACAGCCAATAACAATAATCGCGCTACGCCAATAAACAGTGCGCCGACCACCACACAGGAGGTGTAATTTGCAAGTTACCCGTATTATCCCTGATGTGCCAAGCTTTTTGGCTGGTATGATGACTTTTGATACCTGGTCGATACTTTTTATGGTCGTGCAGGCGTTGGTTATCTTTTTGGTGGTCGTTATCGTGGCAGCGTTGATGATTGTTTATGAGCGCCGCATGCTAGCGCTTTGGCAAGACCGTTATGGTCCGAACCGTGTCGGTCCGTTTGGCTCATTGCAACTGGTCGCCGATATGCTCAAAATCTTCTTTAAAGAAGATTGGACGCCAAACTTTACCGATAAGTTTATGTTTACCTTGGCGCCAGCGGTTGCCATGTTTACTGCGCTGGCATCCTTTGCCATTATTCCTATTTCGCCAACCCTTGGGGTTGCTGATTGGGATATCGGCATTTTGTTCTTCTTTGCCATGGCAGGTATTGCAGTTTATGCGGTAATGTTTGGCGGTTGGGCATCGGCTAATAAATTCTCACTACTTGGTGGCTTACGTTCAGCAGCACAAACCATCAGTTATGAAGTTTTCTTAGGCTTATCATTGATGGGTGTGGTTGCGCTAACGGGCTCATTTAACCTACGTGAAATTGTTGAATCGCAAATTGACGGCTGGTATATCATCCCGCAGTTTTTTGGCTTTTTAACTTTTGTGGTCGCTGGTGTTGCTGTCACCCATAGACATCCATTTGACCAACCAGAAGCCGAGCAAGAGCTTGCTGAAGGTTATCATGTCGAATATTCGGGCATGAAGTTTGGTATGTTTTTCATCGGTGAATATGTCAACGTCGTGCTGATTTCTGCCTTGATGACCTGTTTGTTTTTTGGCGGTTGGCTTGCGCCGTTTAATTTAGATATTCCTTTTATTCCACCAGCTTTTTGGTTCATGATTAAAACGCTATTCTTTATGACCATGTTTATTTTGGCTCGAGGCTCACTCATGCGTCCGCGCTATGATCAGGTGATGAACTTTGGCTGGAAAATCTGCCTGCCGGTAACTTTGATTAATCTCTTGGTGACTGCCGCAGTGATTTTGATTTTTTCCCCAACGTTATAGTCATTACTAGTAGCCATTACTGATGAACTAGGGTAAAGCTGATAAGGATAATAATCCCATGTTTACTACGATAAAAAAGACCGTCATTGGTATGTTTACCATTGTCCGCAGTATGTGGATGGTCAATAGTCATGCAATCAGGCCGCGTGACACTATTCTTTATCCAGAAGAGCCAGTGCCAGTACCGCCGCGCTTTCGTGGCCGTATTGTGCTGACGCGTGACCCTGATGGTGATGAGCGCTGCGTGGCTTGTAACTTATGTGCCGTGGCTTGTCCGGTTGCCTGTATCTCTTTGCAAAAAGCAGAGCGTGAAGATGGTCGCTGGTATCCAGAATTTTTCCGCATTAACTTTTCACGTTGTATCTTTTGCGGTTTGTGTGAAGAAGCTTGCCCGACGACAGCGATTCAGATGACGCCTGATTTTGAGATGGGCGAATATGTCCGTCAAGACTTGGTTTATGAAAAAGAGCATTTGCTGATTTCTGGACCGGGTAAATATCCCGATTATAACTATTATCGCGTAACGGGTATGGCGGTAGCAGATAAACCAAAAGGCGCGGCGCAAAATGAAGCGGCACCGATTGATCTAAGGAGCTTGCTACCATGATGAATATCTTAAACAGTCCTGAATTGGCAGGGTTTTATGCGCTGGCAGCGGTGGCAATATTTGCCAGCTTGCGCGTCGTAACTCTCGCCAATCCAGTGCATGCTATTTTATCGATGATTGTGTCGTTATTGGCCATCGCAGGTATTTTCTTTGTCTTAGGTGCGCCGTTTGCTGGTGCGCTTGAAATTGTTGTTTATGCCGGTGCCATTATGGTGCTGTTTGTATTCGTTATTATGATGCTAAACCTTGGCATGAGTAATGATGAGCGTGAAGAGCGCTGGCTTGATGCGGGTACTTGGGCGGTACCGACGGGGTTAACGATTGTCATCGCGGTTGTGCTGTATGCGTTGATAGGTCTTAACCATACCGATACGGCAATGATTGGCGGTACGACCATTTCAGCTAAAGCCGTCGGTACGGTGCTATTTACCAAATACGTTATGTTGGTCGAAGTGGCGGCATTGCTATTATTAGCTGCCTTGGTGGCTGCTTATCATTTGGGTAAAGAGTCTAGTGATGATGAGATTATCGGTCACGACGCTCAAGGCTATAATCAAAGCCATAAAAACAAAGCAAGCCAAGCCTCTAATCCAAATGTCGCTAGTATCAAACATTATGATGATAATGGCATGCCGATTGATATTGAGGCGCTAAACAGAGCTGAACCATACGAATATAAAGAGGTTGACCCGCTTGACTATGTCGGTATGAATGTCGGTAAGCAAGCGGATATACAACAAGTCACGCGCAAGGAGTCAGACTGATGGTACTAGCAGCGAGCGTGGCACAGGAGGTTGCAAATGTGCCGTTTGCCCACGAGGTCGCAGGCTTTGTGCAGCCTGCTACTGAGGCGCAAAATGTACTGGGTATGATACCCATGAGCCATGGATTGATTTTGGCCGGTATATTATTTGCAATCGGTCTGTGCGGTGTCATGGTACGGCGTAATCTCTTATTTATGCTGATGAGCCTTGAGATCATGATGAATGCGACGGCTTTGGCATTTGTGGTCGCCGGTAGCCGCTGGGTCGATCCAGATGGACAGATAATGTTTATCTTTATTTTGACACTAGCAGCAGCAGAGGCAGCCATTGGTTTGGCAATATTATTGCGGTTTTACCATCAGCGTGGGCATCTCGATGTCGATAGCGCCAATGAGATGAAAGGATGATGTCATGAGTTTATTACCATTAACCTTTATATTCCCGCTCGTTGGCTTTTTGATTTTAGCCTTTATGCGCGACAAATTAAGCGAGCAGGTGGCAGCGATTGTTGGTGTCGGTAGCATGCTGCTATCAGCGCTATGCACGCTGGTAGTTAGCTATACCTTTTTGACCAGTAATCCTGCCGGTACAGTCATCGAGATTCCGCTATGGACGTGGTTTCAAGTTGGCGATTTTGCACCAAGTTTTGGCTTAAGCTTTGATGGCTTGGCATTAACGATGACGGGTGTTATTACCGGTATCGGCTTTTTGATTCATCTGTTTGCCGCCTGGTATATGAAAGGTGAAACAGGCTTTGCGCGCTTCTTTAGCTATATGAACTTATTCGTTGCCAGTATGTTATTGCTGGTATTGGCCGATAACTTGTTCTTACTTTATCTTGGCTGGGAAGGCGTCGGTATCTGTTCGTACCTTTTGATTGGTTTTTATTATCAAGACCGTGCCAATGGTCGGGCAGCGATGAAAGCCTTTACCGTCACTCGTGTTGGTGATGTGTTTTTGGCCTTTGGTTTGTTTTTATTATTCCGCGAATTTGGCACCTTGCATATTCAAGAGATTATCACCCGCGCGCCAGAAATCTTTGATATCAATAATCCAACGATGATTTTGACCACTATTATGCTCGTTGGTGGGGCGATGGGTAAATCAGCGCAGCTGCCACTACATACGTGGCTTGCTGATGCGATGGCAGGTCCAACACCAGTATCGGCATTGATTCACGCTGCGACCATGGTGACCGCAGGTGTATATCTGATCGCACGTCTACATCCATTATTTCTTCTCACCCCAGGCGTACTGTTGTACTGGGTTGGGGCAGTGGGTGCATTGACCTTAGTTGTTGCTGGATTTTGTGCGTTGGCACAAACCGATATTAAACGTATCCTTGCTTATTCGACCATGAGCCAAATTGGCTATATGTTCTTAGCACTCGGCGTTGGTGCATGGCAAGGAGCTATTTTCCACTTGATGACGCATGCTTTCTTTAAAGCCTTGCTATTTTTATCATCAGGTGCGGTCATACTTGCGGTTCATCATGAACAAAACATCTTTAAGATGGGCGGCTTACGCAAAAAGATACCGCTAGTATTTTGGTGCTATATCGTCGGTGGCGGTGCGCTGGCGGCAATCCCTTGGGTTACCGTTGGCTTCTATTCTAAAGAAGCAATTCTGTGGGAGAGCTATGCAACCGGTCACCAAGTCCTATTCTATATGGGCGTCTTCGGTGCGTTCTTAACCGCGCTGTATACCTTCCGTATGATTTGGATTATCTTCTTTGGTGAAGAAAAAACCCACGCGCATAAACTATCTGGTGTGTCATATTGGCTGCCATTGACGGTGCTACTGGTATTATCAACTGCCGTTGGTGCATGGATCACGCCGCCATTACAAGGCGTCTTGCCAGAGAGTGTTGGGCATTTATTAGAAGTGGCTGGTCAAGCGCATGAAAAACATACGGCGGAATATATCGCCATGGGCGCTATGCTTGCAGGCTTAATTCTCGCAGCACTGTTATATGTCGCCGATAAAGGTCGCATGCTAACCCGCTTTAAGCACACCTCTATAGGCGCAGCGTTATATCATTGGTGCTATCACGGTATGGGCTTTGATGCGCTATACGATATAGTTTTTGTAAAACCCTTTTTGTTCATCGGCCGCTTATTTAAAGCCGACCCTATCGATAAAACGTGGCTTATTTTGCCGAAACTGGCATCCGCTGGTAACAAGGTATTGTCTGCGACGCAAACAGGGTCACTTCGAGGTTACGCTGCAAGCTTTGGCTTGGGTGTGGCTGTGCTGTTGGTGCTGGTAATGATGACGGTGGTATAAGATGATAGAGTTACAACAAACGTGGATGCTACCAGCATTGATCGCAATTCCTTTTATCGCAGGGTTGCTATGTTGGTTGGTCGAACGCTTTAATAAACGTCTGCCGCGCTGGATTGCTCTAATCGGTATGACGTTAACCTTTGCCTTGTCACTGGTATTGTGGCAATACGGTGATTATAGCGGCATGAGTAAGCAGGTGATTGCGCCTCAGGCAAACGTGCCATGGGTCGCAGAATTTATGGTGCCATGGATACCAAGCTTTGGTATCAGCTTTCATTTGGCACTAGATGGTTTGTCGCTGTTGATGGTTGGCCTAACAGGCCTGCTCGGTATTGCGGCGGTTGCCTGTTCGTGGAATGAGATTCAACGCCGTGTTGGTTTCTTCCATCTTAACCTTTTATGGAGCTTGGGCGGCGTGATTGGCGTTTTCTTAGCCATTGACCTGTTTCTATTCTTCTTCTTTTGGGAGATGATGCTGGTTCCAATCTACTTCTTGATCGCTATTTGGGGTCATGATGTGGTTGGCGGCAAGACCAAAGAATACGCGGCAACCAAATTCTTTATTTATACCCAAGCCTCTGGCCTTATCATGCTGGTCGGTATTTTGATATTGGTCATTATCAGCTATGCGCAAAAAGGCGTGGTGAGCTTTAATTATAATGACTTACTCGGCACCTCACTTGGTGGCTGGGAATATCCGATCATGCTGTGCTTCTTTATTGGCTTTGCCGTTAAATTGCCGATTTTCCCTTTTCATGGCTGGCTACCTGACGCCCATGCGCAGGCGCCAACCGCAGGTTCGGTGGATTTGGCAGGGGTTTTGATTAAAACTGCTGCTTATGGTTTGATTCGTTTTGTCATACCGTTATTCCCAGCAGCGTCACAAGATTTTGCGCCGATTGCCATAACCTTGGGTACCATAGGTATCTTTTATGGGGCATGGCTGGCCTTTATGCAAACTGATATGAAGCGTTTACTGGCTTATACCAGTATCTCGCATATGGGTTTTGTGGTCTTGGCCATTTACGCGGGTACCCTAATCAGCTTGCAAGGTTTGATGATTCAAATGCTGGCGCACGGTTTAAGTTCGGCGGCACTGTTTATTATGGCAGGACAGTTATACGAGCGCTTGCATACGCGCGATTTGACCTTGATGGGCGGTATGTGGGGTCAGTTCCGTTATTATGCGCCGATTCTGATGTTCTTTTGTGCCGCTTTACTTGGTATTCCGGGTACCGGTAACTTCATCGGCGAGTTTATGATTTTATTTGGCGCCTTTGCTGATTATCCAGTGTTTGTGGTATTTGCGACATTTAGCTTGGTATTGGCAGGTTTATACTCGCTTATCTTAATTCATAAAGCGCTATTCGGTACCAATAATATTAAAGAAGTGGCGTTACAAGAAACCAAGTTACACGGTTTGCCAACGCGTCCATTAAAAGATTTGGGTAAGCGCGAGCTGTCGTTGCTGCTTATGTTAGCAGCAGGCTTGGTCTGGCTCGGTCTGTATCCACAGCCGTTCCTTGACACTTCAAGTCATGCCATGCAGTGGATTAATAACGCATATATGTACAGTCAAGTGACACAAGTAGACGCATCGCAGCTACTTGATGCAATGGAGGCACGTTAAGTCATGAATGAATTTACGATGAATGATTTGATGGGGCTGATGCCTTATGCGCCAATCATTGCGGTAGTGTTGACTGTATTGGTAGTGATGATTGCCATCACCATTAAACGCTCACATATGGTGATCGGTACCATTTCGGTGGTTGGTTTAAACATAGCGCTGTTTGCCTTGCTTGGGCAAATGGCTGGCATCATCGATAGCGGTACGCTTGTGCCAACAGCTGAGCAGTTATTTGTGATTGATAACTTTGCCCAGTTTAATATGGTGGTTATCTTAATCTGTGCTTTGGCCTGTTTTACGCTGTCTTATGCCTATCTAGCCGATTTAGACGATCATAAAGAAGAGCTGTATTTGCTCATGCTGTTATCGACTGTCGGTGCGCTCCTCATGGTCAGCGCCCAGCATTTAGCCTCATTCTTTATGAGCCTTGAGATGCTATCGATACCGTTATACGGCATGCTGGCATATACTTATATGCGTAAACGCTCGCTTGAGTCGGGGTTGAAATACTTAGTGTTATCAGCTACGGCATCGGCAACCTTACTAATGGGTATGGCGTTTATTTATGCAGAAGTAGGCTCGCTCGCCTTTAAACCTATCAGTATGACGTTGGTTGATCTCTTTGAGTCGCCGCTGTTGATTTTAGGGGCTGCAATGATGATGTTTGGTATTGCCTTTAAATTGTCGGCAGCACCGTTTCATATGTGGACGCCAGATGTTTATGAGGGCGCACCCGCACCTATCGCTACTTACTTAGCTTCGGTATCAAAAGTGGCGATGATGGCGCTTGCCGTCCGCTTCTTAATTGATACGTCGCTATTGGCGCTGCCATCAGTACAGATGCTATTAATGGTCATGGCAACCTTGTCGATACTAGTGGGTAACTTATTAGCGGTACGTCAGACCAGCCTTAAGCGCCTGCTTGGTTATTCGTCGATCGCTCATATGGGTTATGTGCTTATCGTGATTGTCAGCATTGGCTCAGCCGCTGATAGTATCTCAAGCATGTATATGGCGATTTATGCCTTTACCTCTATCGGTGCTTTTGGCGTCGTCACCTTGATGTCGAGCCCGTATCGCTTGGCGGGTGAAGCGGATGAATTGACCCATTATCAAGGGCTGTTTTGGCGTCGTCCGGTATTGACCGCGGTGATGACCATTATGATGTTGTCATTGGCAGGTATTCCATTGACCGCAGGCTTTATCACTAAGCTATTTGCGATTCTAGCCGCCGTCCAAGGTACCAACTGGTTCTTGGCTGGCATGATTATCTTGGGTAGTGCCATTGGTCTGTTTTATTACTTGCGCGTCATGCTCACGCTATTTAAACGTCCGAAACAATTTATTGAATTTGACGTCTCAAAGCAGTGGGGTTTGCGTACGGGCGGTATCATGGTCATCGCCGTCACCGCTATCATTCTCTTCTTTGGTATATTGCCGAATAGTATGATTGAATGGGCAAGTTTGGCTCGTATTTGGTAAGTATAAAATATGAGCAGGGGTTTTCGATATTGATAACCGCTGCTTATTGATAATGACCGTTAGAAAACCAAGATGCGCCAGCTCTGTGATAAGCTTGGCGCATCTTTTGTTTTAGAGCCTTTAAAAAGTCAAAAACATAGCCATCTATAACCATAAGCGATTATCAATAACCATAAGCAATCATAAATCATAAAAAACGAGGGTGAATCATTATTATGAGTGACAATATTCAAAAAGTAACGGTGCTCAGTAAAACCACGTGGACGCCCAATCTCTTTAGCTTTACCGTCAGTCGTCCTGATAGCTTTAAATTTACCGCAGGACAGTTTGTACGCTTGGGCGTTAATCCCAGTCAATTAAACTACTATAAGCAGTTGAGTGCAGTAGCTGATGCTGAAGAAGACGAAGATCTGAACGAAACACTGGATGAGGATATTTTCCGCGCATATTCAATTGTCTCTTCACCTTTTGATGAAATCCTAGAGTTTTTCTCTATTGTCATCCCTGATGGCGCCTTTACCTCGCAGCTACAACATCTAGAAGTCGGCGATGAGCTATTACTAAACACCATGCCTTTTGGCTTTTTAACTTTAGCTCGTTATCAAAAACCGTTGCCAAAAGACTTATGGTTACTGGCAACTGGAACAGGTTTAGCGCCTTTTTTATCGATGCTGCAAGACTTGAAAACCTGGGAAGACTACGAGCATATCGTCTTGGCTTATAGCGCGCGCTCGACAGAAGAGCTTGCTTATATTGAGAAGATTGAAAGCTTACAAGAAGATTTTGGCACATTGGTAGATAATCCAGCCAAGCTTATTTTCATACCTATCGTTACCCGCGAGCCTGTCGAGGGCGCACTAGCTGAGCGCTTGCCAAAGCTATTATTAGATGGAACGCTACAAGAGCGCGCGGGCATTGATTTGGACGTTGATAGTACGCACGTGATGCTATGCGGCAACCCAGAAATGGTCGAAGATACCAAGGAAACGCTAAAGAGCTTAGGCTTGGTGATGAATCGCCGCGGCGAGGGCAATATCGCGGTGGAAAACTATTGGTAGTGATATGATTGCAAATTAGTATAGACAGTATTCACTAAAAAGCACTGCCCCTTAAAAACCCTGTCTTTAAGGGGCAGTGCTTTTTTATCGGCAGCGTCTAGGGAACTTTTAAGGTATTCATAAAAATAGGCTTATAAAGAAGGTTCTAAACTTGGCTCCGTGGCGTCAGCAATCGGATTGATAGGCCCTTGTATCAATTCAGGCTCATCCTTATCACTAATGATATCTTCATTGGCATTGCTGGCCAGCAAATCACGATAATTGATTTGGGTTTTAAGCACCAATTGTTCTTCTTCAAGCTCACCATAATTGACTTGCACTTTATATAAGGTGCTCATTATTTTTTTGTTCTTTTTTAGCCAGCGATTGATATCAAGGTAGATAATCTCTTCTTTGGCACGGGCAATATTGATATAAGATAAAATGAAACCTAACGGGTCTTTTTTCAGTACGCTATGATAAAACCAAATAAACAGTTTAAGCCCTTGGCGTTTGATAAAGGATTCGCAGCGCAAGTTAAGCACATCGGTATAAGTCAGCTGTCCAAAAACAAAGCGTTGGACGTTGCGATCCAGCTGCACATGAACCAAGCTAAAATTACTTGCTACTTCTGCATAAATCCCGCCAACATCAATAGTACAATATAAACGGAACCAGTCGTCATGTATCTCAACGCGCAGCTCTAAAATGGCTTTGACGTTATCGGTGACAAATTTTTGCAGCGCATCGTTGACGTAAATTTGGGCAACCGGCAAGGACAGCTCTTCCTCGAATTTATCCGTGGTTCTGTCATAGATAGTTTTGACGGCTTGGCTAAGACGCTCCCAGCCATCGCTAAAGGACTCGTCAAAACGGTCAGCGATACTGTCAAATAACTCTTCAAAACTGTCTGAATTATCCATATTGTCCATATGCTCAAAGTTACTCAAACTTATTATCCTTATAATTATTCATTATTTAATGGCAGGCGCAAAAAGGGTATATAAAACAGTATATATCAAAATGACAGTAGGCAAAATGGACGTCTACGTTTTGTATCATTGGGCAGTTTGGCTGTCTACTATCAAATGTAGAAAACTTTCAAATGTATAAAACCTTTGTGAGGTTTTCTCTAAAAACGCGGTTTTTAAAATTGGCAGTGGATAAATTGATAAACAAGCCTGCATATAAGTGATTGATTGAGTAGCGACGGTATACGCTTGTGCTAGCGATGCAATTCTAACTCATGGTATGATAGCGCCGGCATTGGTCGACGAGTGCTTAGTTTATCTAAGAGCGCCTATGACGCCTTGTATCGACCGCCCTTATATAGCCAATTCAATATAAAAGTGGTTCGTTTAAATAGCGCTCTGCTGGAATAAATTTTCCTCGCTTGCTGTGTGCTTCGCACTCCAGAGGCTTCGCAAAATTTATTCCAGCAGTCCTATAACATTTCTAAATGGAATCTACTATATTCATCAGCTGAGACCCACTGTGACTTCGATTAAAGATTCGCAAAGCTATCATTTTTCAGCGCAAGCGCCCAAGCGCGATATCAGTTTGCCGATGGCGGCGGTGATAGCCGTCAGTGTTCATGCGCTGATTATTTTTGGCATTAGTTTTTCGCTGGGGCAAGACCCTGCTGGCATGATGCAAGACGTTGCAAAAGCTTTGACCGAGAATATGCAGCCAAATGAAGATGCGCAGTTTATTGCCAATGCGTCCCAACAAGGCGGCGGCACGGTGCAAGAGCAAATACGCCAAGAAACCGACCAGAGCAGTCCGGTGGCAGCCGAGCAAATGAGCGAAACGCAAGATGTGATTGACCTGCAGCGTCAAGTTCGGCAGCAGCGCTATCAAGAAAGCTATCTACGTACCACGCTTAGCTGGCGTCAAGCGAGTGTCGAGTCTGATAATGACAGCAAGCAAGAACAAGATGACATGAAGGCGCAAGAAGAGCGTCTGCGTAAGCAAATCGCGACTTTAGAGGCGCAGCTGTCACAGCGGCAACAGCTGTATGCGACCAAATCAAAAGTCGTGACCGTCGATAGCAACTCGACAACCCGCGGTGCTGCTGCCGATTATATCAATACCTTTCGCGAGCACGTTGAGCGCGTCGGGAATCTGCAATATCCTGCGCAAGCACGCGCCCAAGGTATCACCGGTGAGGTACGTTTGATGGTAATTATCAGCAATGATGGCAATATTAAAGCCATTCGTTTGCTTGAGAGCTCAAACTCGACGATACTAGATGAGGCGGCCAAGCAGTCGGTCAGACAAGCGGCGCCCTTTGGTAAATTTACCGAAGATATGAATGATATCGTCGAGCTGCGTCTGATACGTACCTATCGTTACAGTGATAGAGTAGACGTCACCTATTAACTTTGCTTAAATTCAGTGCCCGTCTTTTGCAATTTTTATGCATTTCTTAAAAAAGGTTAAATGATAATAAACATTGAAAAGACAAAATTAATGATAAAACAGTTTGGAAATAAAGAGTCAGTATGGAATTTTTAGGTTTTACCATCGATCTTGCTACCCTAACAGAAAATGCGATTAGCATTGCGCTTAAAATCGCATTTGCCTTATTAATATTTATGATAGGGCGCTGGTTAGCAAAGAAAATCGTTGCTATCAGCAATCGCATTATGCTACGCAGCCATTTAGAGGCGACGGCGGCCAATTTTTTAAGCCGCGTATTATATGGCATATTATTGGTCATCGTGATTTTGGCAGCGCTTAGCAAAGTCGGCGTGCAGACTACTTCGGTCGTTGCTATCTTGGGCGGCACGGCGGTGGCGATTGGTTTGTCACTGAAAGATCAGCTATCCAACTTTGCCGCTGGTATTATGATTGTGACCTTTCGTCCGTTTGTGCGCGGCGATTATGTGCAAATCAGCAGTTACACCGGTACAGTCACCGAGATCACCTTAGTCAATACCCATTTAACGACCATCAATAATCACGATATTATCATTCCAAATGGCGATATCACCACCTCGGCGGTGATTAACTATACGGCGTTACCCAACCGCCGCGTCGATATCACCGTTGGTATTGGCTATGACGCCGATATCAAAACCGCCAAAGATATTATGCTAAATTTGGCAAAAAACAATCCAATGGCCTTTACGGATCCAGCGCCTGTGATACGCGTGACCAATTTGGGCGATAATTCAGTCGATTTAACCTTGAATGTCTGGACCACCAATGATGATTGGTGGGCGATGCAGTGTGATTTATTAGAACAATTCAAAAACGCGCTTGATGATAACAAGATTGACATCCCATTCCCGCAGCGCAGTGTGCATGTCAAAGGCTTAGATCAGATGATTAATCAGATGGATCAAGCGCAAAAAACCATGTTAAAGAAAGGTTAAACAAGGCTAAAAATCTTAGAGATAAGGGTTTGGTAGGCCTAGCCCTGCCAAAATAGCAATCTCAAAGCTTTCCATCTCATCTTGCTCAGCTTGTCCGAGCTCATGGTCAAAGCCCAGTAGGTGCAGTATACCGTGTATCAATAAATGGCTGATATGCTGTGCCACGGTCTTTTTTTGCTCAGCCGCTTCACGTACCACCACAGCATGACAAATCACCAGCTCGCCTAGCGGCAACGTTGGCATCAGCCCAATGATTGCCGCTGGCAAGTCGCTTGGGTAGGATAAAATATTGGTGGCATGATCTTTGCCGCGCGCCTCTAAATTTAGCTCTTGACCTTCGAGGGCATCGGTAATATAAATATCGAGCGCTTTGGTTTTTTCTTGCCATATCTCACTATCGATATCAGCAAAGTAAGGCAGCGTCAGACCATGGTTAATACGCTCATCGATATGTTCCAATGTCGCCATCATGACTTTTAACAGTTTTTCGCGATTATAAAAGCTCTCAAGTATCTCGTCATCGATGCTATCGGCGGCGCTAATATCAAGCACGGCTAAGCTGTCATTAGTATTAAGTGCGCCTAAGTTCTCACCTTTCTCATCATGATTGAAATGGCTATTAATATTCTCATCTAAGTGATTGTCAGCGTCATTCTGTTCGGCTGGACTCATGTCACCCTCCTTTTTATGTCAATGTAAAAATATCTAAGATTGATTAACTAGCAATAAATGATTAACACTAAAAAACCGGATATCAAATCCGGTTTATGTCATATATATACGTTGCTTAAAATAGATTATAACTTAGTGGCGGCATCAGAAATAGCTTGTTTACGCTCTTGCTCTTTCATACGCTCAAACTTACGCTTTGCTTGTAAAGCAAGCTGCTCTTCATCAAAGACATCATAAGCTTCAACAATTTTTTGCACCAATTGATGGCGCACGACGTCTTTTGAGTCAAACTTAGTGATATGAATCTCTTCGATACCGCTTAAGATATCCATCGCTTGCGCCAGACCTGATTTGTGCCCACGCGGCAAATCGACCTGAGTAATATCACCAGTAATAACTGCCCGCGAGCCGAAACCTAAGCGCGTCAAGAACATCTTCATTTGCTCAGGCGTGGTATTTTGCGCTTCATCTAAGATAACAAACGAATTGTTTAGCGTACGACCGCGCATATAGGCAAGTGGGGCGACCTCAATGATTTGCTTTTCAAGCATTTTACCGACTTTGTCAAAGCCAAGCATCTCATACAGCGCGTCATATAAAGGACGTAAATACGGGTCAATTTTTTGGGTTAAATCACCGGGTAAAAAGCCCAGTTTTTCGCCAGCTTCTACCGCTGGACGCACCAATAAAATACGCTCAATCTCATTGCGCTCAAGCATATCGACCGCACAAGCAACAGCAAGATAGGTCTTACCCGTACCAGCAGGCCCAATACCAAACGACACATCAGAGGCTAAAATGTCTCTGACGTAACGCTGCTGATTGCCACCGCGCGGAATGATTTTACCTTTACGGGTACGCAGACTAATGGGCGTAAAGTCAGTAGCGGCTTCCAAATTATCAGCATCTTCCTCGGCAGCCGATTGCTTATCAGCCTCTAAGTCTTCATCACGGGCGATGCTTGATTGGATGATTAAGTGCAGCTCTTCTGCGCTGATATCTTTGGTGTTTTGCGCTTCATCGACCATTTTATAAATGATGCGTTCGCCGCGCTCAACGCCCAAAATATCGCCACTTAAACAGAAGTCGCCTTGGCGTTGGCTGATTTTAATATCGAGGCGTTCTTGGATGTATTTCATGTGGTTATTATATTCGCCAAGCACGGTTTTCAGCTGTGCTGGGGTCAACGATTCAAAATGTATACGGCGGCTTATGGAATCAGTCAAGCGATTATCCTTGTATTTGGTTGCCCGCTGCTATGGCTGCTGCTTCTGTGCATTAGTGCTTTTATGCATGGTAGTCGAGCGGACTTTAGAGATAAAATAGTGAGTCGTGTTTCAATGTTTTTTAATAGCGTTTATAACGGTTACGTAAATATTAAAAATAGTGCTAATAAATATGACGGTAAAGTTTTGCTAAAAATAGTTGTTGATAAGATGACAGTAATAAGTAAATGCCCTGTCTTCATTATGGTAGATAGAATTTAAAATTCAAGCCATTTACAGGCGGGCAGGGCTTTGTTTTTGTATGGTGATTGCAACTGTAGATGATACACCTTAGAGCGAAAACGGCAACAAAACTAAATAGCCACTATGGTTATGGTCAGGAGCACAGGATAAAGGACAAATTGTGGTAATCTAATGCTTAGATAATAGCGGTGTAAAAGCCAAGCTAAAAAACGTCAGAGAACGATAGATTTTCTAAAAAAATAACATTTTTAAGTGTTTTTTTTGAATGTAAAGCCTTCGCGTCTAAACGCGTGCTAAATGAGAAATAATAGGAATAATAACCATGCAACATACTGAAGCAACTTTATCAACAACCAATCCTGCTAAAGCCAGTCTTGCTAATAAAGCGGCTATGACTGAGCAGCAAGTGCTTATCGCCGGCGGCGGCCATGTCGGTTTGTCGTTTGCGTTGTTGCTTGCTCATCATGGTATCGCTAGCACTCTGCTAGAGAAAAACAGCTATCCAACCATCAGTCCAAATGACGACGCTAAACGCACGCATTATTTAGACAGTCGCAATACCGCACTGTCACGGCGTACGGTACAGATTTATCAAGAGATTGGGCTATGGGATGAGCTACAAAGTCATGCTTGCCGGATTGATGCGGTACAGATTAGTGAGCAAGGTAGCTTTGGGCGCGCGCAATTAAATAAAGCTGAGGAGCAGGTCGAGTCATTTGGGCAAGTGATGGAAAACGCGTGGCTTGGACGCAAGTTGTTATTGGCTGCCCAGCAAGAACCGCTGATCACCTTGATTGATAACGCCAATGTGATAGCCGTTAGCCAACAAAACGACGGCGTGACGCTAAGCTTTAGCTATTACGGTGAAGAAGAGCACGAGCAGCAATTGCAAGCCAGCGTATTAGTCGCTTGTGATGGTCGTGACTCTACCGTACGTCAGTTGTTAAATATCGGCACTACGACTTATGACTATAAGCAAACCGCTATCGTTGGGGTGGTAGAAACCGATCAGCCGCATGAACATATCGCCATTGAGCGTTTTAGTCCGGCAGGGCCACTTGCGGTGTTGCCATTGACTGATCCAGAAGGCGACGGCAATAATGAGTACCAAAAAGGCTATCGACGCTCAGTAGTTTGGGTTTGTCCAACTGGGGAAGAAACGCAATATTTAGAAGACGATGCGCATTTCTTAGCGACTTTGCAGCAAGCCTTTGGCGAGCGCGCTGGTACGTTTAAAAAAGCCGGTCGCCGCGGCGCTTATCCATTGACACGGGTACTGGCTGACAAACAAGTTGACGGTCGTTGCGTCATCATGGGTAACGCGGCTCACACCTTGCATCCGGTCGCTGGACAAGGGTTTAATCTATGTATGCGTGA
Source organism: Psychrobacter sp. YGAH215 (assembly GCF_007280595.1). NCBI lineage: Bacteria > Pseudomonadati > Pseudomonadota > Gammaproteobacteria > Moraxellales > Moraxellaceae > Psychrobacter > Psychrobacter sp. YGAH215. The sequence continues at coordinate 46,865 of NZ_VKLR01000011.1, forward strand.
TGCGCATGTGCTGGCGCAAATGATGAATCGGCAGGTGCTAAAAGGCGAAGATATCGGCGATCCTACGTTGCTCAAACGCTATGAAAAAGCCCGTCAAACCGATCAAAAACGCGTCATTCGCTTCTGTGATGCGGTAGTCCATGGCTTTACGCATCCAAATCCAGCGGTGAAGCTGGCACGTAACGTGGCTTTGGTTGCCTTTGATAAACTGCCAAATATTAAGCCATTGATTGCCAACTATGCGATGGGCTTAAAATCTTAGTTCAATATACTGGTAAGTTATTAAGCAAATAAAATTTATCATTTCAGCTGCTGCTAAATCCCATCAATATGGCAGATAGCATGAATAACGCGACAAAGGATGTTTTATGAAAAATAACCATACGCTCATTATCGGCGGCGGTATCGTCGGTGCAACCCTTGCGCTGAAACTGGCACAAGCCCAAATGCCAGTGACCATCATTGATGCGCGTCCTGAACGTAGCGAAGCAGATTGGCAGCAGGTGCTTGGCAAGCGGGATGCGCGCGTTTATGCTTTAAGCCTTGCCAGTATTGGTTTGCTGAAAGACGTGGGCGCTTGGCAAAAGATAGCGGCATCAGAGCGCAAAGCCGATTATACCCAAATGCAGGTTTGGCAGCTAAACGGTCGCGGCGAGTTACTGTTCGGCGATAGTGATGATGCTAATAATGGTAATGACAGCAGTAATAGTAATCAAAACGCTGAACCCAAAATGCTTGGTAGTATGGTTGAACCGGCCGTTATCGAATATGCATTATGGCAGCGTTTATCTGCATCTGATGTCAGTCAATATTTAACCGTTATCGATGGGCACAAGGTTGTCGATATGGACTGGCTTGGTAGCGCGCAAGGTTACCGTGTGACGCTAGATGACGGCACGGTGATTGACGCACGTTTATTGGTGGGTGCTGACGGTCGCGGCTCGTTTGTGCGTAAGCAGGCGGCAATTGAGCTCGATGTGCTTGATTATAACCAAACCGCGATTTGCTGTGCTATTCAAACTGAAAAGCCGCATCAAGCAACTGCTCGTCAAGCCATGCTGCCTACGGGCACGCTTGCCTTATTGCCGCTCGCTGATATCACGGATGAAGATAAAATCAATCCACAACACTGGCAGTCGATCGTATGGACACTGCCACGCAATCAAGCATTGGCATTGTTGGAAGAAACGCCGCGCTACATCGCTGATAAATTGGCTGCTGCCAGTCATTATGAGCTGGGTGCTATCCGCGAGATTGAATCCATCGCCAGCTTTCCGTTAGCCGCGCAGCAAGCAAAAAGCTATGTCGCCGATAATCTAGTATTAATTGGGGACGCCGCACATGGTGTGCATCCGCTGGCAGGTCAGGGTCTAAATTTGGGAATGCTTGATGTAAAAGTGTTAAGCGAACAACTCAGCCATGACTATGCGCGCAGTGGCAATAAGCTGTGGGGTACGAACCAAACCTTGCGTAGCTATGAGCGTCTGCGTCGTCCGCATAATAGTCTGATGATGCACAGTTTTTCGGCGCTTAATTGGCTGTTTGCCGGCTCGCTTGCGCAGATGCGTCCGATTCAACAACTTCGTAATGAAGGTATGTATCGCGTCAGCAAAATCAAACCATTGATGCGTCTGTTTGCTAAGCAAGCGAGTGGGGTTTAGCGTTTTAATTGAAGCTAATAATTGAACTAAGGATGGCGTATGAAAACTAAGTTATGGATGACGATAAGAGTGGTAATAGCTAGTTTTATGTTAACTTCTTGCCAATCCGTACCAACAAAAAGTTTAATCCACAAAGAATCATATAACATCCCTAAAGTCATGATAGAGCCACATGCAGATACAGACAATGATGGTGTCCCTGACATCATAGATAATTGTCCGAACACTCCTGAAGGGGTCAAGGTTGATCCGTATGGTTGTCCTCTTACCACTATTGGAACTGGCTTACAAATGGAGTATCGTGCCTTTTTTGCTAAAGGTAGCAGTGAACTAACATCTAAATATCAGGTTGAGCTGGATAAAGTAGCCGCAAGAATGAAAGAGTATGATACCTCTATTTTTAAAATTGAAGCGCACATTTCAGAGGATGAAATTAATAAAGACTTAAGCTCATTACCTAAAAACAGAGCACTGATAATCAAAAACTACCTTTTATTAAAGCATAGTATAGAATCTAGTCGATTGATGACTTTAAATTGTGACGCTAGAGCGCCCATTGCACCTAATGAGACTGAGGAGGGCAGAGCTTTTAATCGTCGGGTTTATGGTTTATTAACTGAGCCTGACAGTGACTATCCTATCAATTTAAAAGACGGAATCTGCGTTGAATTTTAATGATAAATAGCTGTCATCTCAACATAAACAAAGAATTGTTTTTGAAGGTATTCAGAGAGGGTAACCATGCGAATGAATAACTGTAGCACTTTATTGCTGCTAGCAACATCTATAGCGTTAGCTGGCTGCCAAACCACTTCAACTGCGCCGTCTAAAGAGTTACCTCAACATGAAAACATCAGGACGATGCAAGCAGCGATTGATCCAGATGGCGATGGTGTGCTTGACGATATAGACGAATGCCCTGAAACGTCACCTAACGTAGTAGTTGATGCTAAAGGCTGTGAAATAATAATTGAGGGAGGCGAGGCACTTGAGATGGAATTACGAGGATTTTTTGCACCCCTGAGTAGTCGATTAATTAACACCTATGATAAAGAGTTTGCAAAAATTGAAGAAAAGCTTAACGAATATCCAGATGCTAATGTTTTTATCTTTGGGCATTTGTCATCGAATGAGCTTGCATTATCAAAGACCAATGACAACTTATCACGCCAACGCGCACTTACTATTAAAAACAGACTTATAACCGAACATCATATCGCATCTGACCGTATTACTACTTATGACTGCTTAGATCGGTATCCTTCTACCAATATAGATCTGAGTTATGATGGTCCTGAACAGATCGAATCCAAAAACAGAAGAGTCGTTCTTAAGGCAAGTAGACAAGTCCAAGATTTATCGAATCTAAAATACGCGAGTTATACAGAGAGTTATGGTAAGTATGCCAAGCACTGTGAGCTCTTTGAATAATAACGACTGATTTTCATCAACCTTTAAAACTTAACCTTACCCCAACGCCGAAAACAACACCATCAGCACTGGCGAGACAATATTAATAATAAAACCAAAACTAATTGCCAGCGGCACGACTTTTAGGCCACCAGATTGTTGAATAATAGGCAGGGTAAAGTCTAAACTGGTCGCGCCGCCAAGTCCTACCGCTGCTGATGGATATTTACGCATAAAGACGGGAATAAATAATAGCGCAAAGAACTCACGCACCAAGTCATTAAATAGCGCCACACTACCCCAAACCGCGCCATAAGCATCGGTCATGATGATTGCTGATAGTGAATACCAACCAAACCCAGATGCCAGTGCCAAGCCTTTCGTCCATGACACATCGCTAAACATCAGCGCAAAGATAAGCCCGCCAACCAATACCGATAGCGTAAAGATAACGCTCATCTCAACGCCGCGTTTGTTGAGTAATACTTCTTTAAGGGTAATGCCCGAGCCCTTTAAGCCAATGCCAACCAGTAAGATTAATATCATCAACATGGCGGTCATGGTGTTTTCGGGTGGCATATAGTCGGCTGGCAAAAAATAGCCAATCACCATACCAATCGCCACGCAAAATACTTGTGCCAAGCTGCCGCGAATACTGACCCGATGCTCTTTAGATTTGACGCTAGGTTTTTTGGCATGCCATGGACGCAGACGGTCAAACAGCATCAAGGCAAATAAGCCGGTACCAATCGTTAGTATCGACAATATAGTGACATATAGCGCAATTTCACCTATTTGACTGCCAAGCCCTTCCACTTGCGACAGCTCAATGCCAATCAAGCCTAAGATGATAAAGACTAAATAAGACAAGCCTTTATCGGCAAGCTTAGTCATGGTTGGATTAGAGGGAATGGCAAAGCCAATAAACATTGGCATTAATACCAAAACAAGGGTAATTAGGCTTTGCATGTCGGCAGACTCGTCATTTTTAAACAAGGCGTTTTTGGGAGGGCATTTCTCAGAAGCTGGGGATTGTATCATATTAGCTCGTAAATACGGCTATCAGCACATCATATTCATCGCAAAATATGACGGTTGTTTGAGTAGTAAATGACCTCTAAGTGGCTGGTTATTCTTTACCTGACAAACTTTTGTTGCTACATTGAAGGCATCAAACGTTTTGGCATGTATTATGTCGCTATATCAACTCAAGTCTCAATTCCAAGATCAATTGCGTCCTATAAGCGATACTCTAGCTGGGCAAGGTGTTACCGCCAACCAAGTGACGGTTTCAGCAGTATTGTTGAGTGTGGGAACGGCCTATGTGATAGCTAAGCCCGCAGCCAGAAATCAAGCGCTATGGCTGTTAATGCCGTCATCATTGTTTGTGCGTATGGCGCTCAATGCTATTGATGGTATGATGGCGCGTGAGCACGGGCAGGCATCCAAACTTGGTGCAGTGCTTAATGAATTGGGCGATATTGTTGCCGATACAGCATTATTGGCCAGTCTGTTGCCGCATATTGATAATCAAGAAACGCCCGTTGGACTGATAAATATCGCAGAAAACCTATCTCACAGTCAGCGCCATATTGTCGGTTTGATTGGTTTTAGTATTGGTACCGAGCTACTGGGCATAGCCAGTAATACAGCGCTAGGTACTCGAGCCAACCATGGGCCATTAGGCAAAAGTGACCGTGCTTTTTTGCTGGGTGTGCTTGGCATCTTGGTTGGTGTCAAAGTACCGTTATCGCTATCACCTATAAGAATAGGGCAGCTGTGCCTACTGACAGAAGCAATGCTCTTAAAGACTTGCCTCAATCGCTTGCGTTATATGGCGAATTTATACGTAATGCGTAAACCGCCAGTGCCGAAATCAACACTGAGTGCCTTAAATACTTGTCATCATTCAAACTTTTCCAATCATGTAAAATCTTCTTCTGGCATCATTGATGGTTTCATCGCTCATAACTCTTTACCTCATTCTTCTACTAATGCTTCTCTTTTGGAATCCAATATTATGTCAGCGACCTCTAATAATGCAGAAAATAAAATAAATCTGCTTAACGATAGTAATCATAAATACCCATCCCAAAAGACGTCATCAAAGAAACTCTCATCAAAGCAACCTTCATCAAAGCAGTTCTCACCCAAAACTATTCATGGTGAAAGTAGTTATAACGCTTATGATGGCACGGCAATATATTATCGTTACTGGCTGACGATACCTCTAGAGGCTATAAAACAAATCAGTCAGCAACACACACAACAGCGCCAAGTCATTCTGTTACATCGTGGTCATGAGCATTCAGGACGATTGGAAGAGTTAGGACAGCAGTTTGCTGCGGCTGGCTATCAGGTATTTGCTTGGGATGCACGCGGTAATGGGCGCTCAGGCGGTATCAAAGACCATGCCGAGAGCGTCACCGAGCTAGAGCGCGATTTAAACGACTTTGTGCAATTGGTCGTTGCTCAAACTGGCATTGCCATTGACGATACTTTACTCATCGCCAGTAGTATCGGTGCGGTACTCGCGGCAGCATGGGTACATGATTACGCGCCCAATATCCGCGGGATGATTTTGGGTACACCTGCATTGAAGATTCGTTTGTATCTACCCTTTGCCATACCGTCGTTAAAGGTGGCTCGCGCGCTTGGACTGATGTCACGCGTGAGTAGCTACGTCAAAGCGCAAGTGCTGACCCATGATAAAGACGCACAGCACGCCTACAATGCCGACCCGCTTATCTCCAATAGCATCTCGACTGACTTGCTCATTGATACTCATGCGACGGGTCAACGCTTGCTCGATGATGCTGGTGCCATTACCGTACCGACGTTTGTATTGTGCGCAGGCAAGGATTATGTGGTCGATAAGCAGGCTGAACGCGATTTTTATGACGCGATTAATACGACTACTAAGCGTTGGCAATTATATCCAGACAGCTATCATGCGATCTTTCATGAAACCAATAAAGCAGACGTCTTCGCTGATTGTATCGAGTTCGCTGAGCAGGTATTCAGTACGGACGTTAAAGCATCGGATTTGAGCGCCGCTCATCTAAATAGTGCCAGTAAGGATAAGGTTGATCGCTTAGCGATTAAACCTTTTAACCCAAGCTTTGCCATTACCCGATTTGCCATGCAAAAATTTGGTCATGTCAGCGATGCCATTGCCACAGGGCTTGCGCATGGATTTGATTCTGGTCATTCGCTCGATCATGTCTATTACAATCAGCCGAGTGGTCAGAATAAATTTGGTCGGGCAGTCGATAAATTTTACTTAAACAATATCGGCTGGCAAGGGATTCGTATCCGCCGTGAGCATATATTAGAGCTAACACGTCAAGCTTTAGCAGATATTGAAAATAAGAACCAAAATAGTGCTAAGTCATACCAACCAAGATTGCTAGATATTGCTAGTGGGTATGGCTTTTATGCGTTTGATTTGTTGACAGAATTTGCAGACTTGCATGCTGAGCTACGTGATTATGAGCAGCATAATATTCAAGCGTTACAGTCGAAAGCGCAGCAGCTAGAAATTACTGATCGCGTGATTGCCTGTCAAAAAGATGCCTTTGACCCTGCCAGTTATGTTAATGAGCAGAAAGAGACTGGCAGTGCCGATGAAACAAAGTTCGATATCGCCATTGCCTCTGGTGTTTTTGAATTGTTTTCTGACAATATGCTACCAACGACGGCTTTGGCAGGCATTTACGATAGTTTAAAATCTGGTGGTTATTTGCTTTATACCAATCAGCCTTGGCATCCTGAACAAGAATTTATCAGTAAAACCTTAAACAATCATCGTGGCAGCAGTTGGGTGATGCGTTGTCGTTCACAAGCAGAGATGGATCAGTTGGTTGAGAATGCTGGCTTTCAAAAAATAGCGATGCGTATTGATCGCTTTGGTATTTTTACCGTGTCATTGGCAATTAAAGTCGCCTCAACCAATCATGAATAATACGCATGCCAAACCCTATGAGCGTGTACAGCTTTTTTCAGGGGGCGGTTCCCGTTTTGGCTATTATTTAGGTAGCTATGCAGCATTGGTGGCTCATGATTTGACGCCGGATATGATTGTTGGCACCTGCGGTGGTAGTCTATCGGCTTATTTGGTTAATTTGGCGCCCGATCCCAGGGATTTGCAGGAGCTCATGTGCAGTCGTGAGTTGTATCGTGTCATTACTGCCATCAGACATGTCGCGCCAGACGAAGTAAGTAAGCGATTAAAAATACGTTGCATGACTCAGGCTTTCAAGCGCTGGCGACTCACAAAACAAAAAGCTAACGGACAAAGACTGCGGCAAGTAGATAACTATGAGCGGATTTTGGATGAATTGCAGCAGCTAGCGATGTTTCGAGTTGATAAGGAAGAAAAATGGCTTGACGAGTTGTCTGGTTTTTCTCTCAAGCACAATAATAATTTGTGTAATCCTACCGCGCCAGAGATAGCCATTATCGCCAGTCGCCTGCATCCAACAGCTAATCAAGGGACTACTGCTAGTAATTCTGTTCACAATGATTTTAGGCTACAAGAATTATTATTTGCCCCGCCGCGATTGGCAGTATTAGATCTCATTGCAGAAAAACTGAATTCACCGGCTCATACATTTGCTAATGGACGTATAACTCAGTCTGTCAGAACGCTGACCAAATGGGATTTTGCCCCTGCGATTCGTGCTTCTATGGCAGATATGTATTACCTACCACCGACGCATATCGCAGCCCTTGGTTGGTGTTTAGGCGGAGTGATTAATCTCACACCCATTGAGCTGGCGTGTCAATTGGGTCATAGCGTATTTGCAGAAACCAAGGCGGGTTATGATTCATGGCTTGCCGCACCAGCCATTCAACGTGTTTTTGGTTTTGACCCCAACGAGCGTTTGGCACAGGTGCAGGGTTTTGATTCAACAGAAACGCTGCCACGCGCTGATTCTGTTGAAACCAGTCCTCGAGTGAATCAACTACATTGGTTACCTTTTGCAGATAATGCTCAGCAGTTGGCAAGGCAGCATGTACAAAAGCGTTTTAACATCAGACAAATGACCGTTGAGCTGATTCACAGTGACTATGATGGCTTTGTGCAGCAAATGCAGGCGCAATGGCAGTATGGCTATCAGCGTACCACTGACTATATACAACAGCACGGGCTATGAGTTCGCAAATGAAAGACCTTATACAATCTACTTCAGCTCATAAGTCATCGCATATCATCGTTTTCGGCGGTACGAGTGGACTTGGTTTGGCACTGGCGCTGCATCATCAGGCGCTTGGCTGGCAAGTGAGCGTGGTTGGTCATAGTATGGAGAAGATAGATAATACCAATAGTCAGCATCCTAACATTATTACTTATTGCTGTGATTTGACTGATAACGCGCAAACACAAAGTTTGTTAGAGAGCTTGTCAAATATCAGTTTTCAAAGAGTGATTTATAGTGCGGGTAGTTATACCAATGAGCGTGTTCACCATCTGAGTCAAGCAGACAGCGATCAAATGCTCGCGATTAATCTGCAAGCGTTTGAGCAGGTTTTTAGATGGGCAAGTGAGCAATTAAGGCGGCAAAGCTGTGCGTTGGATTTCAACGAAAACAGCAGCCTAAGCCTAATTTGTATTGCTTCTATCGCCGGCACAATGGATTATCCTTACGCCAGTCTTTATGCCAAAAGCAAACGTGCGATGATTGCCAATGCTAGCGCCTATCGAGCAGCACTTGCGCCTTATGATATCCAAGTAAACTGCATCGCCTCAGGCTATATCGACACCCAAGCATTACGTGATTTAAATAATGGTGATGCTAGCCATAAGCCATTCATAATAAAGACACAAACGGCGGTTGAGAAGATTATGCAGGCAATTGATAAAGATATTGAGTTGGCCATATTTCCACGCTCTATGGGCTATATCACTCGGGCACTCAATCACGTACCTAAGCCTTTGCTTAACTGGATATTGCGTAGTAAATTGGATAAAACCACTTGATAACAGCTTAGCCAAGCAGCCAATAAAACAAGGTAAATAATGGCACACCAATCAGCAGACTATCTATTCTATCCAATACGCCGCCATGTCCAGCGAGCATAGTACCCGTGTCTTTTACTCCGTGCTGACGTTTAAAGGCGGATTCTAATAAATCTCCAGCGATACCACTTACCGCTAAACCATAGGCGGCCAATAAGCAAATCCACCAGCTAAAAGAAGTGAGCCAGATGCCTAATAGTGTGGCCAATATCGCTGCTAATACACTGCCAAAGAGAGCACCTTCGATACTTTTATTCGGGCTGATGGTTGGAGCAAGACTGCGCTTAAAGATTTTGTGACCAAGCAATCGTCCGCATAAATACTGGGCAATATCATTAAATTGGCTGGCGAATAATACAAAAAACAAAATGCCATATTGTTCGCGCTGCCACGTTAATTGCTGTAAGGCAATCAAGCTGATAATCAATGCGATAAAGACAGAACTAAACAGCAAGTCTAGGAATTTTAAACGTGTATAGGCTCGCTTAGAATCACAAGGGGTTTTGATAAAAGGCTGAGTATTTGGTTGCAAGCCACGCGCTTGAAGTTTACTAATAAGCCTAGCTTTACTAGGTAGGTGCCATAATCGTTTAATCTCGTAGCCGCCACGCACACCAATTAGCAAGAAAAAAGCGATCAGCAACCACTGATAGGGGTATGTGCGAGAGTGTAGGTGTTGACTATTATCAGTTATCTTAGCGATAACATAACAAGCGCAAAGCGCTGCTAACATGAGCCACCATGAGCGTGCTATCAAGTAGATTTTCGGTAAGCGCTGACGCAAGCTAGGTAGGGCAAGCATAGCCCAAACCGAACTCACGACTATCATTAGAACCATCACAAACCGTAAGTCAGAAGCCATGTTTTTAGCACTTTGAGGTCGATATAGAACGGTAACCCACCGTTTTTTTTATGGCTGAAGTGGCAACGCTTAATTGCTGTTAGGCGTTAGCAACTGTATATACCGATTCAGCCTCTGTATCATCGATTATAGGCTGAACCAACCAATCGATACCACCCTCTTTCAACTTTGATAATGGTTCAATCACACTGGTCCGAGGTGTGCTCGTTAAGTTGGGATAGTCTTTTCGGTAATGGCCACCGCGGCTCTCAAGTCGTTGATAAGCGGACTCGATAACTAAGGTCGCTAATTGCAACTGTCTGGCTAACTGAAAGTAGGGCAGCTCATTTAGAATAGTAGGGTTATCTTTATTATCGATATCTAACTGATTAGAGTCATAGCCGTTAAGCTGCTGTTGCCATTGCTGTATTTGCAAAAGTGCTTGTTCTAATTGTTTAGCATCCCGGGTAATGCCCATATGAGACGTCATCAAAGCTTTTAATCCTGCGGTTATTCCAGTGATATCAGCATTTATATTGACGTGGATGTTGTGATTGTCATTTTTATTACAGTTACTTTCATATTCAACAGACGATGGCAAAGTAATGCGCTGACTATTTTTAAGCGTTGGCGCTGTCCACGTATCATAGATTGATTCATTTAAATCAGAATCAGGTAAAGTTGTTTCTAGCGTTCCTATTGCTGCTAAATAGCGCGGTAAGTCAGCAGCGATATTGCGCCCAACCACCACGCACTCTAAAAGTGAATTACTCGCTAAGCGATTGGCACCATGCAGACCTGTATAAGCGACTTCACCCGCCGCATAAAGTCCTACCACATCGGTTACGCCATTGACATCTGTGACCACACCGCCACAACTATAATGAGCGGTCGGGGCAACGGGGATAGGTTGTTTTGTGATATCAATACCAAGTTCGAATAAGGTTTTATAAATCTGTGGAAAGTGCTCGCGCAAAAATGCCGCTGGCAAGTGACTGACATCAAGATTGACATAACCAAGCCCATTTTGATTAATTTGCTCAGCGATGGCACGCGCAACGATATCTCTTGGAGCCAGCTCTGCACGCCTATCAATATCGAGCATAAAACGCTTACCTGTCTGCGGGCAATATAATCGTCCACCTTCGCCGCGTAGTGCTTCAGATATCAAAAAGCTACTATCGCCAAATGCCAAACCAGTTGGATGAAATTGGATAAACTCTAGATTTGCCAAACGGCAACCCGCTTGCCATGCCATCATAACACCATCGCCGACACAGACGTTCGGCGCGCTGGCACGCTTAAATAATTGCCCCAAGCCACCACTGGCTAAGACAACCGCGCGACTATAAAAGGTAAGTTTACGTTGATGTATATGATCAAAAACAAGCGCACCTTGGCACTGATTATTTGGATTGGCGCTATTTTTTAACAGGCTTAGTGCTTCATGATAGGGCAAGATAGTAATATTGGACGCAGCTTGCGCTTTTACAATCAAGGCTTCCATAATATGCCGACCAGTTGCATCATCGGCGTGGGCGACCCGCCGACAGCCATGACCGCCTTCTTTGGTTAAATGCAAATTACTGGTCTGTAATGTCGCTATAGAGTTTGTATTATCATGCTGGTGTCTCTCCTGCTGGGGAATCATGGTAAAGGGCACACCTTGCTCGCACAGCCATTGCACCGCTTGCTGTCCAGCGCTTAAAATACTGCTGGTATTATCAGCTTCGCATAAACCTGCGCCTGCAATGAGTGTGTCAGCGATATGGTCAGCGACACGGTCATTCTTATCTAGACTGGCTGCAATGCCACCTTGGGCATAATGGCTTGAGCAAACTTCCATTGCTGCTTTGCTTAATATAGTGATATTCAGCAATTTTGGCAAGGCAAGAGCAGTACTTAAACCGGCAAGTCCAGCGCCAATGATAAGTACATCTGTCTGGATAGTATCCGTAGAATTATGAGTATTCACCTTATCCGCTAACCATGCCTCGCTCATATTATGCCGCTCCCACATTGGCAAACAATTCGCGGTCTTTGACGATATCGCCGCTCGCAGTCACACGTTGTTTTTGCGCTTCGGCAAAATCAAGCATGCGTTGTAAAGGTTTTCTAGCTGCTGCTGCCAGCTCAGGCGTCATGAGTACTTCACCGCTACGATTAGTCAAGCACTGTTCAATACCTTGTAGACCATTCATTGCCATCCATGGACAAAAAGCACAGCTTTTACAACTGGCGCTTTCACCAGCCGTTGGCGCAGCTAAAAAGCGCTTATGTGGCGAGCGCTTTTGCATTTCGTGTAAGATGCCTAAATCGGTAGCAACGATAAAGGTATCGGCATCCATCTCATACGTTGATTGCAACAGCTTACTGGTTGAACCGACCACATCGGCCAGCGCTACGACGCTATCAGGTGACTCAGGATGCACCAATACTTTGGCGTTTGGGTATTCCTCTTTTAATTGCAGCAGCTCAGTCGCTTTAAACTCGTTATGTACGAGGCACGAACCTTGCCAGAGCAGCATATCCGCGCCAGTCTCTTGAGCGATGTATTTACCCAAATGACGATCAGGACCCCAAATGATTTTTTCACCATTATTATGCAAATGACGGACGATATCGATACCAACCGACGAAGTTACCACCCAATCGGCGCGCGCTTTCACAGCAGCGCTGGTATTGGCATAAACCACCACCGTACGCTCAGGATGGGCATCACAAAAGGCAGAGAACTCATCAGTAGGGCAGCCCAAATCAAGTGAGCATTCAGCCTCCAAATCTGGCATCAGTACTGTTTTTTCCATACTTAAAATTTTCGCCGACTCACCCATAAAGCGCACACCAGCGACGACCAAGGTTTGCGCACTATGCGCTTGTCCAAAGCGCGCCATCTCTAGCGAATCACCAACGCAGCCGCCGGTTGCCAAGGCCAAATCTTGGATAAAAGGATCAACATAGTAATGCGCAACCAATACCGCATTATGCTCTTTTAATAGCTGCTTAATATTCTCTTCAACCGCAAGTCGTTCCGCACGTGGCAAATCCGCTGGGATTTTCGCTTTGGCGTATTCGATATTCATCTGAGTCGCAATGCGATTATCAGTGCTCATGATGGGCGCGTCGTATGGATAAGTTTTCATAAGTGCAAACCTTTGCTGCGATAACGGCAAACCAATAGCCGCTAAAAGTGAGTCAGTTAAATGTGGTTAAATAACAAGTTTTAATAATTATGCTCATTTTGAGCATAAATACAAGTATTTTTTATAACCTGCTTCTAAAATGATACGTAATTCGTCAAAACTTACCTTGCTCGCTGTCTTTTTTATTGCTTCCGATATCGTCTATTTACAACGGCAGGCTATGATAGTTTTCGATTCACGCTATACTAAGCATGGTTATAAACACTTCATTTTAAAAACGCTCATTTTACGTTTAAACATAACGGAAACCTTTAAAGCCATGACGTTGTCTTATTCGCATTCGCATCAACAAGGTAGCGGCACCACAGAAGTGGTCGCCGTGTTGGTAGCGATTACCGAGCACACCGCGCGCGTTTTGACGGTTGACCAAGGCAAGCTCTTGCCCAACGGGCCATTGATGCCATTACATCGCTCCTTGCAAGCGGGCGTACGTCAATGGGTCGAGGAGCAAACGCAGCAGCCACTTGGTTATTTAGAGCAGCTTTATACCTTTGTCGATACCAATAGACGCAATGTCGATGGCCATGCGCTTGTCTATGTGAGCTACCTAGGCTTGGTGCAAGAAGCGCAAATGCAGGAGCTGCCAAGCCAAGCATTATGGCGTGATTGGTACGATTATTTTCCGTGGGAAAATCACTTGGATGGTATGCCGAGTATGATTATGAATCATATTGTGCCGGCGTTATTAAGCTGGGCAGATAGCGCAGCAGAAACGGTTGTCCAGCAGCGCCGCCGTCAACGTATTGGTTTATGCTGGGGAATCAGTGAGGAAACTTTCGACGTTGATAGGTTTAAAGATACGGACAAAGCACCAAATGCTGATAAAGCTTATGAAAATAGAGAATGGGTTGCTGAGCATGTGTTGCTGCGTTATGAGATGCTTTATGAAGCAGGGTTAATCCCTGAAGCACCGACTTATCCGCCAAGTTACCAAATGAAGTTGCCTACAAATTGGTTGCAGTTAATAGGCGTACCGATGTATTACGACCATCGCCGCGTGATTGCCACCGCTATCTCAAGGCTGCGTGCCAAGATTGAATATCGACCGCTTATCTTTGGTTTGATGCCGGACGTGTTTACCTTATCGCAGCTGCAACAAAGCGTTGAAGCGTTATCAGGCGTACCTTTACATAAGCAAAACTTCCGTCGTTTGCTAGATTCACAAAAACTCGTCATGGAGACAGGGCAGAGTAGTAGCGCTCAGCGCGGTCGCCCTGCCAAGCTTTATCGCTTCCGCCATGATATTGAGCTACAAAGCCTACTCATGGATAGTAAATTGCCTAAACGAAAATAGCATCAACTGCATAAGCCTTCCTATACTGACGCTAAATACTCATATTAAAGCTAAATCAGATTGGTTGATTTTATTAATTTGCACCCTTTTCTTGCGAGGCTTTGTACTTTGCGCTATATTTATGCTCATTTTGAGTTTAATTAACTATATTTTCTTAAGTGCATAGAACGCATATAAATATCAGGCAAAATAAGGGTCAAACATGACAGTTAAACAAGAGCCAGCATTGGCTGAAGTATTGCTTAAACCTTTGGTAGAAGCGGCCTTAACGGAAGATTTGGGCAGGCGCGGTGATGTGACATCACAAGCGACTATTCCTGCTGATATGCGAGCGCAACTACAGATTAAGGCGCGGCAAGCGGGCGTGATATGTGGGATGGATTTGGCGCGTTTGTCTTTTGCTTTGATTGACGAGCAAATCGAGTTTATTGCCAAAGTCAATGACTGTGCAACGGTTGAGGCGGGTACGGTACTGGCAACAGTGCGTGGTAACGCGCGGAATTTATTAACCGCAGAGCGTACTGCGCTTAACTTTATGACCCATCTAAGTGGGATTGCGACAGACACCAAAAAAATTGTCGATAGCGTTGCCGACTATCCGGCGCAAATCACTTGTACGCGTAAAACCATACCTGGTTTGCGCATTGTGCAAAAATACGCCGTACGCTGCGGCGGCGGGCGCAATCATCGCTTGGGATTGGATGATGCAATTTTAATCAAAGACAACCATATTGCTATCGCCGGTGACATCAAAACTGCCATTCAGCAAGCGCAAGACTTTGCCGGCCACCTGATTCCGATAGAAGTTGAAGTCGATACGTTAGAGCAGTTAGAGCAAGCCTTAGATGCCGGCGTGAATTTGGTACTGTTAGATAATATGGCACCTGACGTATTATCAGAAGCCGTCGTCATGTGTAAGGGTCGCGCCAAAACCGAAGCTTCAGGCGGTATAACCCCTGAAACCGTGCAAGCAGTCGCAAAAACAGGCGTTGATTTTATCGCGATGGGTTATTTAACCCACAGTACGACAGCATTAGATATTGGCCTCGATTTTAGCGCTTAAGATTAACGGTCGGTCTACATCGATGCTAAAGCTTTTGATTAATTTTATGGCATAAATCTCGGTTAGATAAGTTATTAAAAGGCAGATTTGTACGGATATGCTATTGAATTGGTAAGGACGAGACATTAAGCGAAGTTAATGATTTAATAGGCTTATCTGGCTATGCTACAATGCCGCTGCTACCGATTATAAGGTCGTCTATGCCTGTACTTGTGCATAGCGACCTTATCTTTTGACCGATTTGACCAATAGATAAGCGAGCGCTCAGTGGATACTGAAATTATCAAGATAATCTTAGCCTTTATGGTACTGATTAATCCCTTTGGCGCCTTGACGTTGTTTTTGGATTCAACTCACGGCTACTCGCTAAATAACCGCCGTAAAGTAGCGCGCGTCGCTTGCCTAACGATTTTTATCACCATCAGCTTTTTTACCTTAGCAGGTGAAACGCTCCTAAAAGCGTTGGGTATCTCGATTGGTTCGTTCCAGCTGGCAGGTGGTATCTTGGTATTTTTAATCGCCCTAAATATGATGAATGGCGAAGGTAACCCGGTTAAGCCCGATCAAGAAAACTTTGATGTTGACCATTTGCAAGGTGCGCCGCCAACGATGGCTGCTGCCGTAGTTCCGATTGCCATTCCCATGATGATTGGACCTGGCGGTATCTCGACGGTGATTATCTATTCATCACAGGTCACCGGTATTTTGCAAGTCTCTGCGATTTTGATTGCTGGTTTATTTATCAGCTTATTTTGTTATGTGGCGCTAATGGCTGCCGGTCGTATCAGTCGTTTATTGGGCGATACTGGACTTAATATCATGAGTCGTATTATGGGTATGTTGCTCGCAGCAGTTTCTATCGAGATTATCGTTAACGGCCTACGTACCTTATTTCCTGACTTAGTGTAATTGTCACCTTGCTTTTCTGCCACTTACTTCTCTAGTGGTTCTTACCTGTCTTTTTTACGCTCTTCTCTTTTAAAATATAACTGTATCCTTTTAGACCGTGTAAAAAAACATGGTCTTTTTATTATTGGGCCAAAGGCTAAAACTTCCTAAAGCAGACAAAACTGCCTAGTTGCTGAAAAATACTAAGACCTATCCTAAAAGGTTGTTTAGTAACACCTTTTTATATCTTGCTAATGCTTGTACCAATTTCAATTAATCACCAAAAGTCTGCATTAAAAACGTTATCCATACAAATATGTTATGATAGGAGCACAACAATATTATAGGAGTCAGTTTTGAGTAAGAAAAGAATGGCAATTTTAGGGGCGGGTCCAAGTGGTTTGGCACAGTTACGTGCCTTTGAAGCGGCTCGTTTAGCCGGGGTAAAAGACTTACCTGAAATCGTATGTTATGAAAAGCAAAACGCCATTGGTGGTATGTGGAATTACAGTTGGCGTACTGGTTTAGATAGAAATGGCGAGCCCGTGCATGGCAGTATGTACCGCTATTTATGGTCAAATGGCCCCAAAGAATGCTTAGAATTTGCTGATTATTCATTTGATGAGCATTTTGGTGAAGCCATCCCATCGTATCCGCCACGTGAAGTCCTAAAAGATTACATCATGGGCCGTATCGATAAACAAGACATCCAGAAATATATCCGCTTTGAGTGCCCCGTACGCTGGGTGTCGTTTGATGATGAAACGCAAAAATTCACCGTGACGGTTATGAATCATAAAACCGACGAGCAAGAAGTCGAAGAGTTTGATTATGTCGTGGTAGCAACGGGTCATTTCTCTACGCCAAATATGCCGTATTTTCAAGGTTTAGAAGCCTTTCCAGGTCGTATCTTGCACGCGCATGATTTCCGCGATGCCTTAGAATTTAAAGATGAAGATATCTTATTAGTAGGTAGTAGCTATTCTGCCGAAGATATTGGTACCCAGTGCTACAAATATGGCACCAAATCTGTGACCATCAGCTATCGTAGTCAACCGCTTGGTTATGAGTGGCCAGAAGGTATTAAAGAAGTGCCATTAGTGACGCATTTTGAAGACGATGTCGCGCACTTTGCCGATGGTACGAGCCAAAAGTTTGACGCTATTATCATGTGCACCGGTTATTTATTTCATTTCCCGTTTATGCCAGATGAGCTACGTTTGCAGACGCACAACTGCTTGTATCCAGCCAACTTGTACAAAGGTATCTTTTGGCAGCCAAATCCAAAGCTGATTTATTTAGGCATGCAAGACCAGTATTTCACCTTTAATATGTTTGATGCGCAAGCGTGGTATGCACGTGATGTGATAATGGGTGATATCGAATTGCCTGATTTGGCAGCGCGTGAAGCAGACGAGCAAAAATGGCTCGCAACGTATGCCAAATGTGTGACGGTCAGTGATTCAATTGACTTTCAAGCCGCTTATATTCGCGATTTGACCAATGCCACCGATTATCCAGAGTTCGCGGTAGAAGAGCAGGGTGAGATTTTAAAAGAATGGCAAAAGGACAAAGCCGAGAACATCATGACCTTTCGAGAAAAGGCCTATCGTTCTACTTTGACAGGAACGATGTCACCTGAGTTGCCAGAACCTTGGTTGGATATTCTCGATGATTCGCTTGAGCACTTTTTAAACTTAACCTTTGTTAAACCTAAAAAGCGTAAAAAATTAGCATAAATGCTTGCTTTGATAAATAAAAGACCAAATATGTTTTAAGCGTATTTGGTCTTTTCGTTTTTAGCGTTAATAAACTAAACAAGATGTTAGCTTTGGTATAAATGCCAAGCCAAATACAACATTAAGACGCCTACTAAAGCATCCAATATATTCCAAGCTTTTGGTTTGGCAAATAAAGGTCTGAGCAGGCGCGCGCCATAGCCCAAAGCAAAAAAGAAAAAGAACGACGCACTGACCGCGCCGACTGTAAAGGCCAATTTACTACTGGCACCGGTTGAAACCATGCCGACCAGCACCAATGTATCTAGATAGACGTGCGGGTTGAGCCAAGTAAAGCCAAAGCATAATAGCAGGGCTTTTTTTAAACTGGTGACCACTTGACCATCGACAGTGAGTGCATGTGATAGACGTACGCTAGCATATAAGCTTTGTAATCCGTAGCCTAGCAAGAATACGACGCCAGCAATTTTAGCGATGTTCACAACTTGTGGATAGTGCGCTGTGACCGCACCGAAGCCAGCGACACCAGCAGAAATTAAAACCGCGTCACTGATGGCGCAAAATAAGCAGACGAAAAATATGTGTTCGCGTTTCAGTCCTTGTTTGAGGACAAAGGCGTTTTGTGAACCAATGGCGATAATCAAGGATAAACCAAGCAAAAACCCGGCGCTATAATCGGTGAAGTTCATGATAATGGCCTTATCCTTTAACAATCGAAACGGTGACGTTTGCTTACTGGCAGCGCCCGAAAAAGCTGTTAAGATAAGGGATAAAATAGTCGAATGCAATGTGTTTGCTGCAATAGATGCTACCAAGTCATCAGTACTATTTAGAAATATTAGTCAGCAATGAATAAAGAATAAGCGAGGAGCAGGGTAGGTCATGGTCATAAGTCTGACAAGAATGCTACAGTCGTTCGGGCAAGCCCAGGATGACCTGCCAACCATCGCTGCCAAAAATGCTCAGCAAGCTGCCGCTAAAGAAGTTTCTGATAATGCAAATAAGCATGGCGATAGTCGCGATAATCAAGAAAGCATGGGTACTTCAGCTTCCAATTATACGCTTAGCGAGCCGCAGCGTAGCGAGCGTATTTGTGATGCCTTAGCACAAGTGAATGATATCCGCACGCCGACGCCATTGACCGATCGCTATCTAGCCAATCGTGCGCAAATGCGCCCGACCAATAGACCTCCTTTTGACCCAGATACCTTATGGTATCTTAAACATGGACGCTGTCCGATTATGACTGAGCTTGTTGATGTGGTCGATGCAGCCACCCTAAATGCCATGCCGATTGAAGCGGTCGCCATATTAGACCGGATTAATAGTAAGCTAAAGCGTTACCGTGAATGGAGTAGCGAGCTCAATGCCGAGCAACAGCAGCAACATAATGAGCGCCAGTTTGTCATTGATAAGCTGGTGTCTGAAAGTATCCCTGAAGCGCTGCATCATTATGAGCAGCTGCAACGCTTTAGCCCGCATCGCACTAAAAATAATGTCGTCCAAGGAAAAATGACCGCTGGCGATATGCTCACGGATTTGTTTTTAGACATCGATTACGAGCTTGACGAGTTATTAGAAGAATTACATCAAACGGTGATGAACAAACTGGCTTCAACGCACCGTTATGTCAAAAGCCGTACCCAAAGCTAACTTGAATTTAACGAGGACTATTCCAGTGTCGCGTAAAAATTTCATGTTTCTGTTTTGTTTGAAAATAACTATAAACACAATCGGTTCAATACATAACAATATAAGGCTTTAATACAGCCTTATTTTTTTGTTTAATAATAATGATTAAGTATTATCGAAAATAACAATAAATTTGCCAATCATTTCTGCTAAACAACAAGGATACCCAAATGACCCAACTGACTGCGATGTTCGTGATGTTTGTTTTATATGGCGTACTGCCAGCAGCTGGGTTGTACCTTGGATATCGTGGTATCAAAAAAATCACGGCACCCAAAATGCTTGAGTATAAAGCGATGCCGCAATTGGGTTATATTCCTGAAAAAAGCTTGCCAGTTGAGGTCAAAGCAGCGCTGGATCAAATCAATGATAAGGGCGAAAAGCTGCGGGTTATTTATGGCGATACCAATAACGATGGTAAAATTGATGATAAAGATACCGTCAATGAAACCTACGTTATGATTCAAAATCTAATGGATAGGCATGTGCCACTAGCCGTAGCCGATTATCGCCGCTTGCATGACTTAGATGTTGGGAACGGCGCCCTTGCTGATACCACGAAAATTGAGCATTCTGATGTCACGGGCAAAGAGGCGCTATTAGAAGTGCTTAGGACGATTAATACCCAGTTTGATGACTTGCTGAATGCGTCCTATCATCAAGATGGACAAAAGCTACTGGCGACCAATCGATACTTACAGCAGCGTTTTAATAATCCAACTAGCAATTCTAGACTACAACAAATTGATAATAGCGCTGTTGAAGTCCAAGCAATTGAAAACCCAGCTGGTAGAGAAACTGATGTAGAAGATATTAAGCTCTAAATGAGAAACAGTGATAATATCCCGGGTCTAAATGTTTATGCTGAAATAGGTTTAAAGAAGAGTAAAGTGACATGAGTATATTAATAGGCGTTGGTGTGATTACCACTGTCGGCGTCTTTTATTTGGGTAGAAAGGGCTGGTACGCATTGCATAGAATGGTTGGTATTACTCCAGGCGTGCTGATTTATCAAGATAGTAATGCGCCCCTGTTGTTAACTTCTCTCAATTGGCAACAGCTAAATTTAAATGAAAAACATCTAGGAGCTTTATCAGATAAGCAGTTACGTCAACTACAGGGTATTGATAAAAAAGTAGCAAACTATCACAACTACCAAAACGAGTTAGAAGCGCAAAATGTAACTTCAGCTATTAACGAGCAACAATTTGTCTTACATAAAATGCTGCATACCCGCTTACCCGAAATGTTGGTCAGTCATTATCATTTAGCAAATATCAATGTAAGCAATCATACTAAAAATGGAAAGAAGCAGACTGAGGCGAATAGGCTATTACAAGAGGTATTGGACAGCATTGAGCAGCGCTTAGATGGGTTGTTAGAGCGAATGGAAGAGCAACACCTACAAGAATTAAGAGTGATGAAAAATTATATTCATAGTCATGACGACTGATTTCTAAGTTAGGGATATTCTTAAAAAGTGCATAAAAATGCATAAAAAAAGCGGTCAATGAACCAGTCATTGACCGCTTTTTTATCAGCTAGGATTAACCTGTGACAGATTAACGCTTGTTGTTACGATCGCGGGTATTACGTGAACCGCGACTGGCAGGACTGCCACTGCTTTTAGGTTTAGCACTGCTAGGACGGTTATCGCTACGACTGTCAACACGGCGCGCTTTGAGTGGCTTGCTTTTGATACGTTCTTGCTTTTCTTTAGCTGCACCATGCAAACCAGTACCGTGACGTGGGCGTAGACTGACCAAATCGGTTAAGGTATTGATGTCTTTTTTATCGAGCTCTAAGAAGCGACCGGTACGCAGCTCTTTTGGCAGCGCAATCGACCCGTAACGCGTACGTAATAGACGGCTCACTTTAAGGCCTTGTGACTCAAACAGTCGGCGCACTTCGCGATTTCGACCTTCTTTTAGTCTGACGTGGTACCATTTATTGACGCCTTCACCGCCGCCTTCTTTGATATCTTCAAACTGTGCCATGCCATCTTCTAACATGACGCCAGCCGTTAGAGTACGGGCGATATCAGGAGTGACTTCACCAAGTACACGTACGGCATACTCACGGGTGACTTCGCTAGACGGATGCATTAAGCGATGCGCCATTTCGCCATCATTGGTAAATAATAGCAGACCAGTCGAGTTAATATCTAAGCGCCCAACCATGACCCAGCGATCATGAGTCAGTTTTGGTAAACGCTCAAATACCGTTGGACGACCTTCTGGATCATTAGCCGAGCAAACTTCACCTTCAGGCTTGTAATAGGCTAAGACGCGACGACGCTTTTCATTTTCAGCGGTATATTTGATCTGACGACCGTCAACACGAATCTCATCGCCTTGTTCAACGCGGTCGCCGATGGTTGCGGGTCCATTATTGACGGTCACGCGACCTGCTTTAATGACCTCTTCCATCTGCCGACGTGAGCCAAGTCCCATGCGGGCGAGTGCTTTTTGCAGTTTTTCATCTTTCATCATGCTATCCTTGTTTCGGTGGGTTTACATTTCTCAATGTATGAAATTGGACTGAGTATTATACGCTATTTATTGAAGTGATGTTTAAGATTAGCTTTTAAGGCTATTATTATTGGTAGGTTAGGCTTTATTACGTGGTTATGTGTTCAATCGAGATTGATATATCTGACGAAAAGTAAATATAAATTGATTGTTACTCTTACCTAATTCCTCCAAAAAATTTACCTTATCTGTCCAATCTTTAACCACTTATGGTATTATTGCCTTGTTTTTTTGTGGTTAATGTAATACTCGATTATGGTTGTCTAAACTGTACTTTTTGCTAGACGCTGCTTATATCTGTGATTTATAAAGGTTTCTCTATGTTTTTCAATTCATCAAAGCTATTAAGTGTGGCGTCTGTACTTGCAATTAGCATACTCACGGGTTGCTCTAGTATCAATGCTGGTCTGCAAGCAGGTGAGCTACCACCTAATGGTACATTCATTGCTGAAAATGGATTGCACTTTAATATACAGCCATTGAACCTAGCAACATTACCGCCGAAACAAGCGGCTATACCAAATAGTAATTTAGCTCAATTAATACGAAGCTCTGGACGAGCAGAATATCGTATTGCTGAAGGCGATATTTTGAGTATAGTCCTGACAGGCTACCCGAATATAACACCTTTAGCGGCTAGTGATAGCAGCAACCCTTATGTTTCAGGATTTCCTGTTGATCAACAAGGTTTTGTACAGTTTCCATTGGTTGGTCGTATCAAAGCTAGTGGCATGAGCGTACCGCAATTTACCGCCAATTTACAAAAACAGCTGCAGCGTTATCTTAAGTATTCAGACCCACAGGTTAAAATCGTTAACTACCGTGGCAATAAATTCTTTATTGATGGTGAGGTCAAACAACCGGGTGAATTCCCAATTAATGATGAACCAGTATCGTTATACAGTGCAATCTCTATGGCTGGAGGAGCGACACCTACGGGA
This sequence comes from Psychrobacter sp. YGAH215, assembly GCF_007280595.1. Classification (NCBI taxonomy): domain Bacteria; kingdom Pseudomonadati; phylum Pseudomonadota; class Gammaproteobacteria; order Moraxellales; family Moraxellaceae; genus Psychrobacter; species Psychrobacter sp. YGAH215. Next base: position 70,150 of record NZ_VKLR01000011.1, read on the forward strand.
GATTCGAACAATATTGTATTTAATCGTAAAGGGATAAGCTACAATATTGGATTACAGTCCTTACGCGAACTTGGCACGTCTGCCAATCAGATATATTTACAAGATGGTGATTCCATTCATGTGAATAGCCAAGACCGTAATAAGATATATGTTTTAGGAGAGTTTGGCCGTGTAGAGCCTGTACCTATTAAAGAGCAAGGCATCAGTTTGGCGCAAGTATTAGGCGAGTCTAAAGGTCTTGATTCTAATACAGCAAATGCGGCTAAGATATACGTTGTGCGTGACAACTTAAATACGAGAACGACAGATATTTACTATGTAGATATGCAAACGATTACTAGCTTTGCGCTTGCTAATCGTTTCGAGATGCATCCTAATGACATTGTATACGTTGATCCTACTGGCTTGACACGTTGGAATCGTGTTATCAGTGCCATACTACCATCGACTTCAGCAGTTAGTATTCTTTCAGGCTTATAGGTAATAACAGTTATGGCGTTTAATAATATTTTAGTCGTATGTGTGGGTAATATTTGTCGTAGCCCTATGGCAGAAGCGCTACTAAAACAGCGCTTCCCAAATAAAAATATTGACTCTGCCGGTGTAGGTGCTTTAGTCGGGCACTCTGCCGATCCTGCTGCGTTAGAGATTATGGCTAAACAAGAAATCGATATTACTAATCATGTCGCAAAGCAAATCGATGAGAATTTGGCAAAAACAGCCGATATTATTTTTACTATGTCAGATGGACAAACGAAGTGGATCGAAGAGCGCTGGCCATTTTGCCGTGGTAAAACCTTTAAGCTTGGTCATTGGATGAACAAAGACATTGCGGATCCTTATAAACATGAAATGAGCGCCTTTGAGACAGCCTATCAAGATATTGTTAAGAGTCTCGAGCAATGGGCTGATAAAGTTAATTAAATATTCGGTTCTACATTATAAATAGTGCTGGTTGTAAATCCTCTGTTATAAAGTGATTAACCTTAAGCGATGAATATATAAATATGAATACAGATTCACAAAAAATGTCGAAGCCTAGTAACGATAACGCTAGTAATAGTGATAACGATGAAATTGATTTAATGGCTCTATTATTAGCGCTATTACGTGGATGGAAAACTATCCTGTTCTTCATATTGCTAGGGTTAGTTATTGGCATACTTTACAGTCGCTATGTTAATCCTACTTTTCGATCTGATGCGCTAATTCAAATTGATGAAAAATCATCAGGGCTACCAGCATTAGGTGAGAATATCTCTGATTTATTAGGAACCGAAAATAGTAAAGCGCAGACTGAGGCTGAGCTGATTCGCTCGAGAATGATTTTAGAACCTGTAGTAGACAAGCTACATTTGCGTATCAAACTTGCCGATCTTGAGGTTAGTGCTATTGATAAAATAGTCAGCGATCGTACTCATACGCAAATAAATTCACCTGAGGGCGTTGCTCTAAGAACAACAGAAGGCCAAGTGCGGATTAGTGAATTCAACGTCTCTCAAGGTTATCTAAATAAGCCCTTTACTCTAAGCCGAGAAGGTGCTGACTTTGTTCTAACTAACGGTTTTGATGACTTCAAAGGTAAACTAAATCAGCCGCAAAAATTTAGCGGTGTAGACGGCCAAATCCATATTACGGTCAATGACTTGCCAACTGATAATCATACTATTCGTATTACTAAACAGTCATTACAAACGACTACTGATGACATTAATAAGTCATTGTCGGTCGTTGAAAAGGGTAAACAAACAGGCATTATCGAGCTGTCGATGACAGGTGCTAATCAGCAGCAAACCAGTATGATACTTAAAGATATTATCCTATCGTACATTGGTCAAAACCAGTCTCGTGGCTCTGAAGAGACAACTAAAACTCTCAAATTTATGGAAACCCAGATCCCTCTTCTTAAGAAAAAACTTGAGGATGCAGAAGGCGTATTCAATGAGTTTCGTAAAAAATATGGCACGATCGATGTTTCAAAAGAAGCTGAGCTACTCCTGACTGAGAACTCTAATATCGATGTACAGCTAAATGAGCTGAAGCTTAAAAAGGCGGATCTAACAACTTACTATACTGAAGAGCATCCTTTAGTCATTCAGATTGATGAGCAATTAAAAGTATTAAACGATAGAAAACAGACTATTGATAACACTATTGCAGGCTTACCTGAACTACAAAGAGAGTTTTTAAAGCTCTCGCAAGATACTGAAATTAACAGAGAGATCTATCTGACGCTACTTAAAAATTATCAACAATTACAGATTGCTAAAGCAGGCCAATTAGGTTTCGCTCGAATTATTGATTTACCAATCAGTACTTATAAAGCTATCGCTCCTAAAAAGCTGTTAATTATTGTCTTGGGTTCATTGTTAGGGGCTATGCTCGGTGCTATGTTGGTTCTTATCAAGAACATGCTAAGAAATGTGGTCAAAGACCCTGAGCGTATTGAAGCTAAAACTGGAATACCTGTTATTGCGACGATCCCTCGATCACCAATAATAACTCGACTAAATAAGAAGAAGTCTTCTAACAGTAGATTACTTGCATATGCAGACAATAATAGTATCAGCTATGAAGCTATTAAAAGCTTAAGAACTAACCTAGTATTCGGTATGCCCTCTGAAGGTTTAGGTTTTCAAAGAGCTAAGGTTATATTGATTACTGGTGAAAGTCCAGGCGTTGGTAAGTCTTTTATCTCATCTAATTTAACTGAGGTGTTTACACAATTAAATAAGAAAACCTTGATTATGGATGCTGATATGCGTTTAGGACAGTTGCATAAGGTATTTAATATGGGTCAGGCTAACGGCTTAGCAGATTACTTATCGCAAAGCAATGAACAAACCAAAAGATTTAATAATCCATTGATTGACATTGATAAGACATCAGGGTTGAATGGTAGTGATATATCTGAGTTTATTCATCCGACTGGCATTGAAAATATGGACTTTATGCCTCGAGGTGAGAATCCTCGTAACCCAGCATCGCTATTGGCCAATGGTCGCTTTGATCATTTAATGACAGAACTAAATCTGCATTACGACTATATTATTATCGACTCGCCACCTGTATTAGCAGCCTCCGATGCTATGATATTAGCGCAGCACGCTGACAAAGTATTGATGGTCACCAGATATGAAGATTCCATCGAAGGCCAATTAGTTTATGCGATCAATCAAATGAATAAAGCTAATATTAAAGTAGACGGTATTATCTTAAACGATGTACAGCAGGGGTTACTAAGTAAGTATAGCTATCATTATAGTTATGCCTATGGCAATAATAACTAACTTTTAGTTGATAGATGTCCAATGCTTTAAATATTAATGTTTGAATAAAACAGTTGTTTATTATGTCAATAGATCCCACATCCTCATCCAAATCGCATAATACTAACTCTATAACATCTACTGGTCTTGCGGAACGTAGTGCTGAGTTTTTACTCAGCCTACCTAGAAGCATTAAACGTAGTATTTTAATGATGGCTGACTTTATCATGTCAGCTATTTGTTTATTCTTCGCCATTGCAGCAAGATATGGATATATAGACCATCATGTCAGTTTATTGGTATTAAGTCTGAGTGCATTGATACCAGTACTATGCTTGTATGCTATTGGATTTTATAACGGCGTTGCTAGAGGTTTTTTTGATGCGATGATGGGTAACGTATTGCAGCTATTTTTTGTCCTTATTATCATCGCCCAGACCATTCTTTATTTTAAACTCCTTCCCGATATGCCACGTGCCGTACCCATTTTATATCTGTTTCTATTTTTTATCTGGTTGTGGAATAGTCGGCTGACTATCCGTGAGCTTTTAACGCGGCTACAAGGTAAAAACCAGCGCCGTATGAAGAATGAAGATGGTTATGATAACGTTGTCATTTACGGGGCAGGAGAGGCTGGTCGAGATTTATTAGAAGGTTTAAGAAACTCACATAAATATAATGTTGTGGCTTATGTTGATGATGATCCACAGCTTGCTGGTGCTTATTTACTCGGCAAAAAGATTTATCCTGCACATGATTTAGTAAGATTGGTAGAAGAGTTAGAGATTGCACAGGTGTTTTTGGCTATTCCTTCTATCAGCCGCGCCCAAAAACGCCAAATTATAGATAAGCTTTCAGGCATCGCCATCAAAATTAAAGAATTGCCAAGCTTAGAGGAAATCGCTGACGAAAAAGTGACCGTCAGCAGTATGCGTAAAGTAGATATTTTGGATGTATTAGACAGACAGACTGTCGAACCTGATGCAAAATTGCTGCAGCTAAATATTAAAGATAAGTGCGTGTTGGTCACTGGCGCTGGTGGTTCTATTGGTAGCGAGTTATGTCGTCAAGTAATCAAAAATAAGCCAAAATGTCTCGTCCTTTATGAGCTGTCCGAGTTTGCGCTTTATAGCATCCATCAAGAGCTAACCATCAAACAAGCTAATACGCCTGCTTATAAAGACATTCAAATCGTTGCTGTCATCGGTAACGTCACCAATGAATCAAATCTGCTTAGAATACTGAAACTCCATAATATACAGACGGTTTATCATGCAGCCGCCTATAAACATGTGCCTATGGTTGAGCATAATCCTTTTGAAGGCGTGATTAACAATACCAAAGGCACTTATCACTGTGTGCGGGCGGCTATTCAAGCCAATGTCGAAACCTTTGTTTTAATCTCGACCGATAAAGCCGTAAGGCCGACCAATGTAATGGGCGCGTCTAAGCGCTTAGCAGAGTTAGTTTGCCAAGCACTAAGCCAAATGGATAGCCAAACCTGTATCAGTATGGTGCGTTTTGGTAACGTCCTAGGTTCGTCAGGCTCTGTCGTACCGTTATTTACCAAGCAGATTGAACAAGGTAAACCGATTACGGTCACCCATCCTGATGTGACGCGCTATTTCATGACGATTCCAGAAGCGGCAAATCTGGTTATCCAAGCAGGAGCAATGGCATCGGGTGGTGAAGTGTTTGTCCTTGATATGGGCGAGCCGGTCAAAATCGTTGATTTGGCACAGCGAATGATTCATTTAAGTGGTTTTGATATTAAAGATGCCGCCCATCCTGAGGGTGATATCGAAGTCATCTTTACGGGTCTTAGAGATGGAGAAAAGCTTTATGAAGAGCTCATCATCGGTGAAGATAATGTCGAATCCACTGATCACCCTCTTATCATGCAAGCAATTGAGCATAGCTTCCCATTAGATGAGCTGGAATCAGTATTGTTTGAGCTGACTGAAAAACAAAAACAATTCGATGTCCCTTGGCTAAAACAACAGTTTAAGCAGTATGTAGATGGCTATAAAGAAAATACAGAATAAATAAGAAAAAGTAATTTGAGACATAGCTGTAAATGTCTACTTTTAATACTAAGCAATAAACGTCTTAAAGCGCTCATTTAATTTTTAGCTGTGAAAAAAATAGGTTGTTTATGAAAATATTAGTTACTGGTGGCGCAGGCTTTATCGGCTCTGCTGTTATCCGCCATATTATCCGTAATACGGACGACGAAGTCTTAAATATTGATAAGTTAACCTATGCAGGTAATTTAGAATCCCTCAAAGAAATTGATCAAAATCCAAGATATACATTTCAACAGATTGATATTTGTGACAAAGAGGCGTTAGAGCAAGCATTCGATAGCTTTAAACCCAATCTTGTGATGCATTTAGCAGCAGAGTCACATGTGGATCGCTCTATTGATGGCCCTGCTGAATTTATTAATACTAATATTGTCGGTACTTATCATTTATTAGAGGTGACACGTCAATACTGGCAAAATCTTGATGATCTAGATAAACAACAGTTTAAGTTTCATCATATTTCTACCGATGAAGTTTATGGCGATTTAGAAGGCACAACGGATTTATTTACAGAATCTACCCCATATGCGCCAAGTTCACCTTATTCTGCGTCTAAAGCAAGTTCTGATCATTTAGTCCGTGCATGGCATCGTACCTATGGGTTCCCTATTTTAGTTACCAACTGCTCTAATAATTATGGTCCTTACCATTTCCCTGAAAAACTTATTCCGTTGGTTATCTTAAATGCTCTAGACGGCAAGGCTTTGCCTATTTATGGTAAAGGCAATCAAATACGGGACTGGTTGTTTGTGGAGGATCATGCGCGTGCTCTATACAAAGTGGTCACTGAAGGGAAGATTGGTGAGACTTATAATATCGGTGGGCATAACGAAAAACAAAATATTGAAGTGGTCAAAACGATTTGCCATATCTTAGATGAGCTACAACCACATGAAAATGGCCAGCCGTACGAATCATTAATTACGTTTGTAAAAGACCGCCCAGGACATGACTTGCGCTATGCAATCGATGCAAGCAAAATTGCCAATGAATTAAATTGGACGCCGACAGAGACGTTTGATAGTGGTATTAGAAAAACGGTCGAATGGTATTTGAATAATATGGAGTGGTGCAGCCGCGTTCAAGATGGCAGCTATCAACGTGAAAGACTGGGAACAGGTGAATAAATGAATACAAAAGGTATTATTTTAGCAGGCGGTTCAGGTACGCGTCTTTACCCCATTACTAAAGGCGTCTCTAAGCAGCTGCTCCCTATTTATGATAAACCAATGATTTATTATCCGTTGTCTGTATTGATGCTCGCAGGTATCCGTGAGGTGCTTATCATTAGCACACCAGATGATATAGACGGTTTTAAGCGCTTACTCGCTGATGGTCAAGAGCTTGGTATCGATATCAGCTATGCCGTTCAGCCAAGTCCAGACGGTTTGGCGCAAGCCTTTATTATCGGCGAAGAGTTTATTGGCGATAGTAATGTCTGCTTAGTACTTGGGGATAATATCTTTTATGGTCAAGGATTCACGCCATTGCTCCGTCAGGCAGTCAATAGACATAAAGGCGCGACTGTCTTCGGCTATCAAGTAAAAGATCCAGAGCGTTTTGGCGTCGTAGCATTCGATGAAGATAAGCGCGCCATTTCAATAGAAGAAAAGCCTGCCAAACCTAAATCTAATTATGCCGTAACTGGTTTATATTTTTATGATAATGATGTTATAGAGATTGCGAAGCAAGTAAAGCCTTCTGAACGAGGCGAAGTCGAGATCACTACCGTCAATCAGATGTATATGGAACGTGGTGATCTCAATGTGGAGCTATTAGGTCGTGGATTTGCTTGGCTAGATACGGGTACACATGAGAGCTTATTAGAAGCAGCGCAATTTGTAGAGACTATTGAGAAGCGTCAAGGTTATAAGGTTGCTTGCTTAGAAGAAATTGCCCTTAATAACGGCTGGTTGACTAAAGAGAAAGTGGCTGAGATTGGTCAGTCGATGAGCAAAAATGCGTATGGTCAGTATCTAATAGATTTAACAAAAGAGTCATAATCATGATACCTGTTACTAAAGCATATTTACCTAATAAAGAAAAGTATCAGTCTTATGTTGATCGAATCTTTCAAAGTGGTTGGCTGACTAATAATGGTAGTCTTCTACAGGAGCTAGAACAACGGCTCGCAGATTATCTAGGTATGAAGAATATCATTTTAGTCGCTAATGGCTCATTTGCTTTACAGCTTGCTTATAAAGCCTTAGCTTTAGAAGGTGAAGTCATTACGACACCTTTTAGTTTTGCGGCTACAACTAGTACACTTGCTTGGGAAGGTTTAAAGCCTGTTTTTGCTGACATCAATCCAAAAACTTTTAATATAGATCCAGGGCAGATAGAAGCTCAGATAACACCAAATACCAGAGCTATCGTGCCTGTTCATGTATTTGGCAATCCATGTGATGTTGAAGCTATTCAAGCTATCGCTGATAAGCATAAATTAAAAGTTGTTTATGATGCTGCTCATGCTTTTGGTTCGGAGTACAAAGACCAAAGTGTTTTAAATTTTGGTGATATTAGCACACTTAGCTTTCACTCCACTAAACTATTTCATACTATTGAAGGTGGTGCAGTTATCACCAATGATGATGAATTAGCTAAAAAAGTTAGACTGATGATTAATTTTGGTATTAGTAGTCCCACGTCTATTGATTCAGTAGGAACTAATGCCAAGATGAACGAGTTTGAAGCGGCTATGGGTTTATGTGTGCTCGATGAAATAGATATTATCAGACAGCGACGTGAATATATTTGGCAGGTTTATACCAATGAGCTGTCCAATATAGTCGAGTTGCAACAGTGGAATGAACATGGTAAGAATAACTGCGCTTATGCACCAGTATTGTTTGAGAGTGAAGAGCAGTTACTTAAAATTGAAGCCAAACTTAAAGAAAAAGATATATTACCTAGAAGATACTTTTATCCAAGTCTAGATACTTTGTCTTATCTAGGTAGTAAACAGGTTTGTAATAACTCGAGAGATATCGCCAGTCGAATTTTGTGTTTACCGATATACCCTGAGTTATCTAATTCTAATGTTGGAAATATTATACAAATAATTAAAAAAGGTGTGAAATAGTTATGAAACGTATACTCTTTTTAGGTGCTGCACCTTCTCAAATACCTCCAATTATTTATGCAAAATCACAAGGACATTATGTAATTACATGTGACTATCTGCCAGAAAACCCAGGGCATAAACTAGCAGATGAATACCATAATGTATCTACAACAGACATAAACTCTGTATTGGAATTAGCTCAAAACTTAAAAATAGATGGCATTGTTGCTTACGCTTCAGATCCTGCTGCCCCAACAGCAGCATATGTAGCCGAGAAAATGGGTTTACCAGGCAACCCTTATCAATCTGTACTTACGTTAGCGCGTAAAGATTTATTTCGTACCTTCTTAAAAGATAACGGTTTTAATGTACCAAAGTCAGAATCTTTTTATGAATTGAGTGATGCATCAGATTGGTTAAGTAAAATAGATGTTCCAGCTTTTATTAAACCTGTGGATTCATCTGGTAGCAAAGGAGTGACAGAAATTACTTCTAAAGATCAGTTAGAAGCTGCATTCAACCATGCCTTAGTTTTTTCACGGGAGAAAAAAGTTGTAGTAGAAGAAAAGATTGTTAAGCAAGGGTATCAAGTTGCTGGCGACGGTTTTATTTTAGATGGACAATTGGCTTTCCGCTGCTGGGCAGATGAGCACTTTGACAAACTTTGTAATGGTTTAGTTCCGATTGGGCAAACATTTCCTACCTCTCATGCTGATAGCTTACTTCAAGAGGCACATAAAGAAACACAGCGTCTTTTAGACTTACTAGGTATGAAAACTGGAGCTTTAAATTTTGACTTTCTATTTTCAGAAGATGGAAAGTTTTATTTTCTTGAATTAGGTCCGCGAAATGGTGGATGCTTAATTCCAGAAGTAATTCGTTATGCAACAGGTATTGATCTAATCAAGGCAACTGTGGATGCTGCATTGGGTTTGAAATGTGATCAGGTAAAGCAATTACCAGTAGAAGGTTTTTGGTCAAGTTATATGGTTCATAGCCTTAAAAGCGGTTTATTCGAAGAAGTTAATATATCTAAACGTGCTGAAAAAATGATTGTTGAGCAAACCTTATATTCAAAGAAAGGTGATTTAGTTAATAAATATAGTGGATCTAACGATACTTTAGGGATGATGATATTGAAATATCCTAATATGGATGAGATGCTATATATGGTTGATAATATGGAGCATGATATCTGTGTTATTGTCGACAAATAATGAAATAGGAGGATACTTCGAATTTGACTTGCCTGACTTAGGTCAATTCCCTTATCCTCAAGCGTTTAAATACAACTCCGCATGCTCAGCTTTTTATGATTTATTAGTTCAAAATAACATAAAGAAAATTTGGATGCCAAATTTTATATGTGATTCTATAATTGAACCACTTATATTATTAAATGTAAGTATTCAGTATTACGATATAGATAGTAATTTCTATCCCGATCTACCCGATCAAATACAAATTGACGAATATATGTTCTACGTTAATTATTTTGGTTTATGTACTAGTGTTCAGAAAAAGATCTTAGCTAAATATCCTGCAAACCAAGTTATTTTTGATCATTCACAAGCTTTTTTTATTCCTCCATTTGAATGTTTTGCTACTATTTACTCTCCTAGAAAGTTCTTACCAGTAGCTGAAGGTGGATTACTGGTTACTGAGTCTATCAGTAAAGCTAATTATTCATCTAGTGAGATCGAATGGATTTTAGACCAATACCAACATACTTTTATTAGAAAGTTATCAAGCGCAAAAGAAGGCTATGAAAAGTTTAAACAGAGTGAGATTCTTTTAAATGATTGTATTCCTAGAGAAATGTCAAAAATTACTGAAGAGATATTATATAGTTTGGACTATAGTAAATTAAAAGATAGAAGACTAGAGAATTTCAATTATTTGCATTATGCTTTGTCTGATATAAATCATTTAAAGGTTGATATTAGTACGCTACAATCTCCATTAATTTATCCGCTATTATTAGATAGAAATTATTCAGAAGAGTTAATTAAGGAAAATATATTTATACCTACTTATTGGTTAGATTGCCTAAAAAGAGTTTCTAGAAGTAGTTTTGAAGATGAATTTGTTAACAATACTACTAATTTAGTTTGTGACCATAGATATTCGAATAAAGAGATGCAATTTCAAATATATAAAATTAGAGAGTATTTATAATGAATATTAAGGGCAATGTAGTTACTTTACGAGCCATAGAAGTTGAAGATTTAGAGTTACTATCAATTTGGTCAAATTCTCCTGAGCTTTGGGAAAATTTAGTTGGGTGGCATTTTCCTTATTCGAAATTAAGTACTGAGCAATATATAAAAAATATTAACAATAATAATATAACTTATCAAAATTTAGCTATAGAAACTGAAGAACTAGGACTTATTGGAACAATAAACTTAGTTGATATAGATTGGAAAAACAGGAATGCTTCTAATGGTATTATGTTAGGTGATAAAGATAGTAGAGGTAAAGGATATGCTCTTGATGCAGTTATGACTATGATGCGATATGCTTTCAAGGAATTAAATTTAAAACGTTTAGATGCTGAAATGATAGATTATAATAATAGATCAATTAACTTCTATACTAAAAAATGTGGTTGGGTAATTGAAGGTAAAAAAGAGAATTGGTTTTATCGAAATGGCCAATATCATGATAAAATTATCGTTGGTATTACTCATAAGCAGTATGATGAACATATAGCAAAAACAAACTATTGGAATAATTGATTGAAACCTCCTTCTCTAAGACTCAATATTTTAGCCAGCTATCTTAGTCAAATTTACTTAATTATTATTAGCATTGCAATATTACCGTTCTATATTAAATATATGGGTGCTGAAGCCTATGGTTTAGTAGGTTTTTTTGCAATGCTACAAGGATTATTTAATTTACTCGATTTTGGATTAACCCCTACTATCAGCCGTCAGACTGCACAGTATAATGCTGGAGTCGAAAACGCTTTAAACTTTAGAAGATTGTTTCGAGCTTTGAGTTTAATATTTTTAGTGATAGCTATTCTAGGTGGAGGTGCGCTATACCTCCTAGATAACTATATTGCTACGCATTGGCTAAAATTAAATAACTTAAACATCGATGAAGTTTTATTTTGCCTACAGGTGATGGCGATCTGCGTAGCTTTACGTTGGATGACGGGCTTGTACCGCGGTGTGATATCTGGGTTCGAGCATATCGTTTGGCTTAGTATTGTTAATAGTATTATAGCTACTTTAAGATTTCCAGGTGTGTTGCTATATATGTATTATTTCGGCTTTACGGTTAAAAGTTTTTTTGTATTCCAACTTGCCATAGCTTTAATTGAATTTATCGTTTTAGCGGCAAAAAGCTTTCAACTTTTACCTAAGGTATCTACACAAGAATTCATCGGTTGGTCTATTAAACCTGTCAAGCCGTTATTAGGTTTTGCTTTGACTATTGCAGTAACTTCCTCAATTTGGGTGTTGTTCACTCAATTGGACAAGTTTGTTTTGTCAGGCGTTCTACCATTAGCAGATTATGGTTATTTTACTTTAGCGGTATTGGTTGCTGGTGGTATTTTACAGCTTAGTGCTCCTATTAGTGCGCCGATTATGCCACGTATGGCTCGTTTAGAAGGTGAGCAGCAACATGAGCAAATGCGTCAAGTATATTTAAATGCAACTCAATTCATTGCAGTTATTGTGGTCACAGCAGGCATAGTATTAGCAGGTGTAGCTCGACCTGTATTATACGCTTGGACAGGAGATAGTAATTTAGCTCTCCAAGCCGCACCAGTGTTACAATTGTATGCTTTGGGTAATGCATTATTGGCTCTTGCCGCTTTTCCTTATTACTTACAATATGCGAAAGGGAATTTAAGATATCATTTCATAGGTAATATTGTGAGTGTTCTTATATTGGTACCTTGTATTGTTTGGGCGGCGATACATTATGGTGCTATTGGTGCAGGTTGGGTATGGTTATTAACGCAGTTAGTATATCTGATATTTTGGGTAAGCTATGTGCATAGAAAGATTGAACCCAATATCAATGTAGCATGGTTCAAATCCTTCTTACCTAGTTTGATAAGTGTGTCTTTATTTGTGATCCTGGTCTCAAAATGGGTAGACCATTCTGGTGATCGACTCACTATTTTACTAAAAATAATTGTAATAAGTGTGCTTAGCATAATGATTGCCATGTTAAGTTCAGTTCGAGTTCTAAATATATTGAAATTAAGATTTGTAAAGAGAGCGATATGATAAACGATATAGATGATATAAAGGTTTCAGTGTGTGTGGTTACTTATAACCAAGAAAAGTATATTGCTGAATGCTTAGATAGCTTAGTCAATCAAGAAACAGATTTTAAGTTTGAAATTATAGTTGGTGAGGATTGCTCTACTGATGGCACTCGTGCAATAATTCAACAATATGTTGATAAGTATCCAAATCTAATAAAGCCCATTTTCCATAAGCAGAATGTGGGAGCGGTCGAAAATGTTAAGCAAGTATATATAGCAGCTAAAGGGAAATATATCTCGCACATGGATGGTGACGATATGGCATTGCCTAATAAGTTACAGAAGCAATTCGATGTTATGGAAGAAAATCCTCAAGCTATAATATGCAGCCATAATATGTTAGAGGTAGTAAATGATACTATAACTAAGGATGGATATTGGAATCATCCGAAAGGTGAATATGTGTTATTAGATTTAGTAAAAAAATTGCCTTTTTTTGCTCATTCTTCAAAATTTTTCAGAGTAACTGATGAGTTAAATCTATCTGATATTTTGAATGAGGAAGATGTTCTAGATATTGAGTTGCACTTATATCAATCTACTAAAGGAACAATAATTCATGTAGGTGAAAATCTAGGTGTTTACAGACCTGGGGTTGGTATATCCAGTGTTAAGGATAATAAACTAAACTACAATATGATTGCTAGAATAGAAAAAATTTATAATGATTTATTAGTCTCTAATCCTGAGTTGGCAGAAACTATAAAAATAGCTTATGCATCATACTTGTTAGGCATAGCTAATAGTTATGCAGTAACAGAATTAAATGGTCATAAAATGAGAGAATACGCTTTAAAGTCTATTAAACAAAAGCTTTTTTCAAAAAGGCAACTTCTAATGGTAGTCCTATGTGCAAATTATAATGTAGGTGTTTCTATACTAAATATTAGATACAAGTTTAAAAATATGAAACAGATTGGTAAAATTTAATTTTAAGAAAAAATATAAGTATAAGTGTTTGTTATTTAAATTAATTAATACGTATTGGGAAGTTAATGATAAAAATATTTACTATTACTTTAATAATGTTTTTCACATTATTCCCGATCAACTTTGTTTTCCTTCCTAGCTTTGCCTCAACTAGGTTAATATTAGCTTTTCTAGGTTCAGTTATTTGGTTTTTAGACTTGGTAAGAAAAAGAAAGATATATTATTATAAGTTTTTGACAGTTTTTTTTATTACATTCCTAATTTCTATTTGGTCTGTCTTGTCAGCATTCGTCCTTAGCTCAGGAAATGACTATACTTTCGTAAAGCTTCCTATAACAATTGCTGTAATGTACTTTTCATCGTATTTATGCATCTCTACAATAAATGTCTTTTATAGTGAAGTTAACTTCAATGTTGTAACGAAATATTTTATATATGCAATATTATTACAATCGTTAATCGTAGTAATTCAATTTGTTAACCCAGAGATTGCTAGTTTGATATCACAAATACAGAGGCTAACTGAAAGGCAGGTTAATATTTCTACCTCACAGTTAGAAGACGGCTCTAGATTTATCGGATTTGGTCTACTGTTCTATACTGCTAGTTTTTTTTACGGAACTGCCCTTATATTAATTGCATTTCAGTTAAAATATAAAAGTATGACCCAAGTTAGTAAGATATCCGGTCTATTGATATATTTAGTCATTTTCTTTATAGGTATGGGTTTGGCCAGATCAACAATTATAGGTTTTGCTTCTTCTCTTATTGTATTTATTTTCCCTATTAAGAGTGTTAAAAGCATTATTAATATCACATTTAAGTTTATTATATCTATAATTTTAACTATTCTAACTATCTTCATAATTATTAAAATATTTCCTACTTTTACTAAATCCTTGGAAGCACTTATTAATAATGCATTTGATTTTGTAATTGCATACATTAATACAGGTAAGTTGAGCTCAGAATCAGCTTCTGGAACTATTGACTATTTTGTTTTTCCAAATGATATAAGGACTTATCTCGTTGGGACAGGTTTGTATGAGACCTATTTTTCTAAAGGAGATTACAACTATTCAGATGTTGGGTATCTCAGACTTTTATACTATTTTGGAATACCTGGTATGATTTTATTTCTCATTGTTGAGGTAAAACTACTTAAGCTAGCATTCAAAACAAAGAAACTTAAACCTATATATTATTCTATGCTAATTATTTTGTTTATTACGAATATTAAAGGATTAACCACTTTAGCTGTTATTGCAATGCTGTATGCATTAATACCAAACAAGAAAATGGACTCATACAAATGAATGTAGCGTTTTTTATACCCGAATTGTCGAACAGAGGTGGAGTTGAAATATCAACTATAAATATTGTTAACGCTCTAGCTAGCAGCAGTAAGATTAACATTAATCTAATTGTGTTTAATGACGATTCTTTTGTATCAGAATTGCATCCTAAAGTAAATATAACGTGCCTAAATATAGCTAACTATAAAAAACAGTACTTAATATTAATTAGAAGATTTCGTCATCTTCTTATGAGTAATGAAATAGATGTGGTTGTAACTGTGGAATCAATGTCATATCTATTTAGTTTTTTTCCATTGATGACTCTGAGGAATCGTCCAAAAGTTGTTGTATGGGAACACTTTAATTATAAAAACGATAATGGTAGAAAGTCTAGAAGGTTTTTAAGGGTCTTAGCGGCAAAATCAGCAGATCTAATAGTTTTATTAACTGAAAGAGATGTCGAGGAATGGAAAAAAAACATTAATATGAGTGCAAAAATTACTTATATTTATAATATTTCTACCTTTAACAGATTTTATAATAATTACGATGTGAATTCTAAAACTATCATATCAATTGGGAGGTACACTCAGGTTAAGGGTTTTGATAGATTAATTGATATATGGAAAATATTTCAAAATAAGTACAGTGTTTCTGACTGGAGGCTCAATATCATTGGTTATGGAGATGATAAAGAGTCCCTTCAAAGTTTAATTGATGATTCGAATGTTGAAAGTATTAATCTTATTAGTAGTGAGAATATAGATATAAATTACGTCAATGCTAGCTTTTATTGTATGACTTCATACTATGAAGGGTTGCCTATGGTATTAATTGAAGCGCAAAGTTTTGGATTACCGTCTATAGCTTTCGATATATTTACAGGACCATCCGAAATATTGGATGAATCTACAGGGATTTTAATTAAAGATAGCGACTTAGAAGCTTATGCTGATGCAATCTATAAGCTTATATCTGACCCTGAATTAAGAAGAAAGATGAGTATAAGTGCACTTCAAGCCAGTAGTAGGTTTTCTAAAGAAATAGTTATAGAAAAATGGATTGATGAACTAGAGAAAATAACAAGCTGATTTTAGTTGATGAAAAGGCACTTACGGAAATTATGAAAAAAATATTGTATGTAATAACAGGCTTAGGTTTAGGTGGTGCAGAGAAGGTTGTAATTGACCTTGCTGACCAAATGAATGCTCTAGGTCATAATGTAAAGATTGCTTATCTAACCGGCGAAGTTATAATTAAGCCCAGTTCTCCAGATATAGAGATTATTGCTTTACATTTAAATTCAGTAAAAGATTTCTTATCAGCATCAAAAAAATATCGAAAACTGGTTAAAAGCTTTCGACCTGATGTAGTCCATGCACATATGGTGCATGCTAATATATTTGCTCGGCTAAACCGTACTGTTTTTTCAATCCCTAAATTGATCTGTACTGCTCACAGCTCTAACGAGGGTGGCAAAGTACGTATGTTAGCTTATCGTCTAACTAATCACTTGTCAGATATAAATACTAACGTTAGTCAAGAAGCAACTCAAGCAATGATCAATAAGGGCGCCTTTACTAAGAGTAGTGTTATCACAGTATCTAATGGCATTAATCTTAATAGGTTTAAGAATAAACCTAAAAGTATAAGGCGAGAGAAAAATACGTTAAATTTCATAGCTGTAGGTAGGTTTACTGATGCTAAAGCCTATCCTAATCTAGTTAATGCTTTCGCAATACTTAAAAATAATAATAATAGAGCTATCAATCTGACTATCGTGGGTGATGGCGAACTCAGATCTCAGATTGAATCTTTAATTAAAGAATTAAATTTAGATAAAGATATAACTTTATTGGGTAGACGCTCTGATATTCCAGAACTGTTGAGCCAAGCTGATATCTTTGTATTAGCATCTAAGCACGAAGGTTTACCTACCGTAGTGATCGAAGCAATGGCTTGTGAATGCTACGTAGTCGCAACAGATTGTGGTGGTAGCGCTGAAATTCTAGGAGATACAGGTCAATTAGTGCCTATCGAAGATAGCCAAGCATTGGCTGATGCTTTACAGAACGCTATAGCTTTGAGTGTTGAAGATAGAACGCAGAACAATGAGAAAGCAAGAGCGCGGGTTGAGCAACTCTTTTCTTTAGAAACATCTGTACAAAAATGGTTAGCCTTATATGAAGCAGAATAAAAAGATTGTTCTAATAGGTACAGCAGCAAGTAGCACTATAAATTTTCGCAGCGACTTGATTAAAGAGTTACAACAAAATTCATATAAAGTTTATGTCTTTTCATCCGAATATACCTCGCAAGAATTAGAAGCTATACAGTCACTTGGTTCTATACCTATGACTTATAAGCTCAATCGGAGTGGCTTAAACCCTATTGCTGATATTAAATCAACTCTCGCATTGGCTAATGAAATCAGAAAAATAAAACCAGATCTGGTTTTTTGTTATTTTTCAAAACCTGTGATTTTCGGTACTTTAGCAGCCAAACTAGCTAGAGTGCCAAAAGTCATAGGTATGTTAGAGGGTTTAGGTTATACCTTTACCGAACAACCTAGAAGTATTAGTAGAAAAACCAAGCTTATCAAAAAGGCGCAGATATATCTTTATAAATTAGCTTTGCCGCAGCTGGATAAGCTTATTTTCCTAAATCCTGATGACCCAAAAGATTTATTAAGAAAGCATAATATAAAGGTTAAGCAAGCTGAGATATTAGGTGGCATAGGTTTGAATCTTTCAGATTACAGCTTTTCCAACGATTATCCCAAAGACATTACATTCATATTCGTTGCTAGATTGCTTGCTGAAAAAGGTATTCATGATTATATTGCTGCTGCAAAAATTGTAAAGGACAGCTATCCAGAGATTAAATTTGTAGTATTGGGGGCTGTGGATAAAGAAGCTTTAGGAGCTTTGAGAGATTCTGAGCTAAAGCAAGTCGTAGAGAACGATATTATTCAATATCCAGGTCATGTCAATAATGTGGCAGAGTGGATAGCTAAATCTAGTGTATTTGTTTTGCCTTCTTATTATAGAGAAGGTGTGCCTCGTAGCATTCAAGAAGCAATGGCAATAGGTCGAGCAGTGATAACTACTGATGTACCAGGCTGTCGCGAGACAGTAGCAAATGGGGTAAATGGTTTTTTAGTTGAAAAATGGAATCCTCAAGCATTAGCAGAAAAAATGATTTATTTTATAGAGAATCCTGAGAAAGTCGCGATAATGGGTTATGAGAGTTATAAAATTGCGCAAAAGAAATTTGATGCTACCGAAGTCAATAAACGCTTATTAGCTATTTTAGATGTTTAGTATTTAGTAAATACTAAACGTAATAAACTTTAATCTCTCAGGCAGATTAAAATTTAGAGAGGATAAAGGAAAGAGCATGAATATATTAATAACGGGTGCTAACGGTTTCGTAGGTCAGTCATTGGTTAATAATTTACTGAATAATACGAAACATAAAGTTATAGCTGGTGTTCGTAAGATTCCTTTAAAGAAGTTTGAATGTGAATATAGGCTCATAAACAATCTAGAAGATAAGATGATATCGACTAATGTTTTTGAAGATATAGACGTGGTCATTCATTCAGCTGCTCGCGTGCATATAATGGATGACAAGTCTACCGATCCTTTAACTGAGTTTCGTAAAGTAAATGTGGAAGGAACTTTAAATCTAGCTCGCCAAGCAGCTGATGCAGGTGTAAAGCGTTTTATATTTATTAGCTCAATTAAAGTTAATGGTGAAGGCACGAAGAATGGTAAACCTTATACAGAAGATTCTAAGCCTAATCCTATCGATCCTTATGGCATCTCAAAATATGAAGCCGAGCAGGGTCTGCTCGCATTAGCAGAGACGACATCATTAGAAGTTGTAATTATTCGTCCGACCTTAGTTTATGGCGAAAATGTTAAAGGTAATTTTCAATCGTTAATGAAATGGACTTATAAAGGTCTTCCTCTCCCAATAGGCGGCATTAAGCAAAACTTACGCAGTCTGGTATCTGTAGATAATTTAGTTGATTTTATCATTACCTGTATTGACCATAAAAATGCTAAAAATGAAGTGTTTTTGATATCTGATGATGATGATATTTCTACAGCTAGTTTATTAGAAGAGATATCAAAAGGTTTAGGCGTTAAAAACAAAGCGGTAAACATACCTCCTAAATTGATTGATACGGCAGCGAGTGCAGTCGGTAAATCAAGTGTCGCTCAAAGGCTATCAGGATCATTGCAAGTTGATATTAGTAAGGCTAAAAATTTGTTAGATTGGAAGCCTAAATACTCAACTAGTGAGTCGATCAAAAAGACTGCTAAGTCTTATAAATCAAACTTAATGGCTTCTAAGTCTATGGTTTTACAGAGACCTTTGGATATTATGTTTTCAGCGACCGGTCTAGTAGTAGCCTCACCATTGTTAATTGGTGCAACCGCTATTGGTTACTTGGATACAGGCTCGCCTTTGTTTATTCAAGAAAGAGTGGGTAAAGATCAAAAGCCATTTAAGCTTATTAAGTTCCGTACTATGAAGTTAGATACAGCTTCTGTAGCTAGTCACTTAGCCGATAACAGCTCAATCACTAAACTGGGCAAAGTGTTACGCAAAACCAAAATCGATGAGCTACCACAGCTTATCAATGTACTAAAAGGTGAGATGAGCTTGGTAGGTCCGAGACCTAACCTTTTTAATCAAAAAGACCTTATCGAAGCTAGAGAAGAGATGGGAGTTTATAACGTCTTACCAGGTATCACGGGTCTGGCTCAATTGAGTGGCATCGATATGTCTACGCCCGAACGCTTAGCTAAAAAAGACAAAGAAATGATTGATACTATTAACCTTAAGAACTATTTTTCTTATATACTGAGTACCGCTTTAGGTAAAGGTAGTGGCGACGCAGTTAAATGAAAAACAATATAATCTCAGTTATTCGGAAGTAATCTATCATGTATAAAAAGCTAAGTCTGGTCCTAAGTTTGAGTGTCTTATCCTCAGTGTCGATGTTGGCATCTGCACAAAACCTGTATATGAACGATCTTAAGCTTAAGGCAGATCTTGACTGGCTAAATGCTCAAGGAGTCGCCCACATTAGCACTAGTACTTGGCCGCTGACTGCCAATGAGATCAAACGTGCTTTAAATACAGCTAATGCTCAGACGCCAGTGCAGCAGCAGATCCTGCAGTCGGTACAAGCACGATTGATTCAGAACCGTGACTCAGTGGTAAAAGGCTCTGCAGCCCTGCATATACAAACCGATAGAGACCAGCTACCACAAAAATTTGCTGATGATAAGCTGGCGGGTCAACAAGCAAGCGTTGGCGTGTCGCTTAGCGAAGCAGAGTGGGAATTTAATTTACAAGCCAACTTGAAAAATGACAAACTTATCGATGACAGCTCGGATGTTAGCTTTGAGGGCTCGTACCTTGCTGGTACCGCAGCCAATCAATGGTTAATCGCGGGTAAGATTCCAACGTGGTGGGGCCCTGGGCATGATGGTAGCCTTATTCGAGGAGGTGCAAGCTTGCCGGTAGCAGGTTTTACCATGCAGCGAGATCAACAAACAGCACCGACGTCTAAGTATTTATCGTGGGTTGGACCTTGGCAGTATCAGCTATTTGCTGGTCAGTTAGAGGATTATGAGGCGATTCCTGATGCTAAGCTATTTGGTATGCGCCTAACAGCTAATCCTACAGACTGGTTAGAATTAGGGGCTTCACGTACCTTTATGTGGGGCGGTGAGGGTCGTCCACAGAGTTTCAGTTCTTTTACTGATGCTCTATTAGGAACAAAAGATAACAATGATGATCCTAATATTAGCACTGATGAAGACCCTGCCAATCAGTTAGGCGGTTTTGATGCGCGTTTAGATTTAGCGCCATTGATGAATGTACCGGCTGGCGTTTATGCTCAATATGTGGGTGAAGATGAAGCAGGCGGCTTGCCAGCTAAAAACATGTATTTAGCTGGTGTTGATTATGCTTCTGCTGCTTATGGTAAGCCTTATCAGCTATATGCTGAGTATACGGATACCCGCACTAGTGGCGATATTAAAGGCATCTCTTATGAGCATTACATGTATAAAGATGGTTATTATCAGCAAGGCTTCCCATTAGGCTATGCGCTAGGCGGTGACGCGGAAAGTATTGCGCTTGGTGGACGTTTGTGGCTCGATAACCGTAATTTCATTAATGCAAAAGTACAACATGCCAAGGTAAACCAAGCGGAGCGAAGTACCAATCAAGCATTCCCAACGACTGATAGGTTGACGAGTATTGATGTGGCTTGGGAGCATCAGTACAACTCCAAAGCGCTTATCTCCAGCCGAATTTGGGCCGTAGATTCAGATATTCAATCGACTGATGTCGGCGTAGGCGTAGGTATAGAATTTCATACTTATTAAATGACTGTTTAATAAGTTTACGAACATAAAAAGTCGGTCTATTATAATTAATAGGCCGATTTTTTATAGTGAGTTTACAGATTTTAAAGTAAGGACTGTTAATAGGGCGCTAGGATTTCTTAGCTCAGACAGGTACAATATAGTCTCGATCAACGGTCAAAAAGAATTGACCGAGCATAAGACAGGCATGCAAAAACTTGCAGGCGCTGTCTTTATTTTTATCGCACCCTATTTTTTCTCGCACCCTTTATTGGAGTTACTATGTCAACTGCGTCTATTACGTCAACTGCCCAAGGATCTGCTACCGTTTTGGACGGTAAAGCACTTGCTAAACAAATAGAACAGCAACTGAGTGCGCGTGTAGAAGCTATTAAAGCGAAAACAGGCCGTACCCCAAGCCTAGCGACAATATTGGTCGGTGACGATCCTGCGTCTGCGACTTATGTGCGTATGAAGGGCAATGCTTGTAAGCGTGTCGGTATGGATTCTATTCGCGTTGAAATGCCAAGTGCGACAACGACTGCAGAGCTGATGGCAAAAATAGACGAGCTTAATAGCAATCCAGACGTTCATGGTATTTTACTGCAGCACCCAGTACCGGCTCATATCGATGAGCGTGCTTGCTTTGAGCAGATTGACTTGGCAAAGGACGTCGATGGTGTGACTTGTTTGGGCTTTGGCCGTATGGCGATGCAGCAGTCCGCTTATGGCTCATGTACGCCGCAAGGTATCATGCATTTACTAGAGCATCATAATATTGAGCTTGCTGGCAAAGAAGCCGTGGTCGTAGGGCGTAGTGCCATTTTAGGTAAGCCAATGGCGATGATGTTATTAAATGCCAACTGTACCGTAACGATTTGCCATTCAAGAACGCAAGATTTAGAATCGCATATTAAGCGTGCTGATATCGTGGTTGGGGCAGTGGGCGTACCAGAGCTGATCAAAGCTGAGTGGATCAAAAAAGGGGCTGTGGTAGTCGATGCAGGTTTTCATCCCACCGACAATGGCGGTGTTGGCGATATCGAGTTGCAAGGCGTAGAAAATATCGCTAGTGCTTATACACCAGTTCCCGGCGGTGTTGGACCGATGACCATTAATACTCTTATTCGCCAAACTGTTTATGCAGCTGAAAAATCAGCAGGCTTGGATATTAGCTAAAAAATAGCCATGTGAGTGCTGATTGCCGATAGATAAAGGGGCCTGATTGATAGAGTCAGGCAAATCAACCATCTCTTCGTTGATAGGATCTAAAAATGGCTAAAAAAGACGTAGGTATTCATGAGCGACTACAAGGTATTGGTAGAGAGTTTGTCGATATCTGTCATTACGTTATTTTATTTTTAATCAGTGTGGTGGTGGTCTGGACGGCAGGTAAAGAGTTCATTTATATTGTCCAAAAAGGCTCAGCGGATCTAAAAGATATTTTGATGCTGTTTATTTATCTTGAGCTACTCGCTATGATAGGGATTTATTTTAAAACCCATCGATTGCCCGTACAGTTTTTGATATTTATCGCCATCACCGCATTGTCGCGACATCTGGTCGTTGATGTGCAGGCAGTGTCAGATTATTTTCATCTATGGCTATTGGCAACGATCTCTGTGGCAATCATGCTATTGAGTGGTGCTATTGTCATATTGACTTGGACGGCAAAAACCTTTGGTCGTCCAGAGGACAATCTTGATAGACAGTATGCAAATTTGACAGTCAATGCCATGCTGCCTGACAATGCGCAAGCCCCAGACAGCTATACTAAGCACCGCCGTGAGTAATGAGGCACAATCAGCACAAAAAAGGGCTACCACTGGCAGCCCTTTTTTATGTATGAATGAGTTATCACAACCATTTGAGTTTCTTAAAGTTGTAATACAAGAAGCTACACAACGCGATGATGATAATCATAATAACGAAGTAAGCGTATTTCCAATGCAGCTCAGGCATAAAGTCAAAGTTCATTCCATAAATGCCAGCAATAGCGGTTGGGACGGCAAGGATACCCGCCCAGGCGGCAAGTTTACGAACGACTTCGTTTTGTCCCATATTTACCATGGCGAGGTAAGTATTCATGACCACGCTAAGCATTTCATTTAAGCCATTAATCGCATCTAAAGAATGTAGTAAATGGTCATTCACATCTCGGAAATAAGGTTTTGCAGCATGGGAAAACGGCGATATCAAATCGCTTTTATCGTGATTAATAAAGAAACTACAGATATCTTGCACCGGCAAAATCACCGCACGCATATGCACCAGCTGGGATTTTAGTTCATACAGATTTCTAAGCGTTTCTTTATTAAACTCATAAGTAAAAATGTTACGTTCTTGCTCACGCAGATAACTGCCTAAGCGATCGGTAATCGGCATATAGTTATCCACGATAAAATCGAGAATAGCGTGCAAGACAAATATCGGTCCCATTCTGAGCTTTTCTGGGCGGCGATGGCAGTGCTCGCGGACAGGTGCGTAGGAGTTGGATGGACCATTGCGAATGGTGATTAAGTAGTTTTTGCCCATAAATATCGCCGTGGTGCCATAGCGAATGACATTGTCTTCGAGTTTGGCGGTACGCAGCACCACGAATATCATGTCATTATCGTAGTTTTCAACTTTTGCGCGCTGATGGTCAGCAAAGGCATCTTCAATGGCTAGTTCGTGCAACTCAAAGGCATCTCTCACTTTTACCATGGTCTCTAAACTTGGATCATAAAGACCAAGCCAGATAAATTGCCCGCTATTACTTAAAGCGCGACTGACATCATTTAGGCCAATTTTATTGACTTTTTCACCGGTTTTACGCGAGTAGGCGTAGCAATTGACCACTTCGTCATCGCTCGATAAGTCGATATCTTCATAGCGCTCAGAGTCGGGGTCATAGACGGTCATTGTCTCAATCGTATCTTCGACCGTCGCATCGGCATCGCCATAAATATAGCTGTCATAGCTGGCATAATTGTTTAAATAAGAGCGCTCATCGCCCATGCTGGTGTCGATAAGGCTGACATTAGAGTCAGGTGTGATACGCGTTGTCGGTTTGACAATCAGGTCATCATCTTGGTTCATACCTTCTCCTTTAGTCGGTGGCTAATATTAAATAAATGTTAAATAAACGTGAAAATGACATGGGCTAAAACATCTTTAGCCTATTAATTTATGTCCCTCACCTTTTTTATATTGCTTCTCTGCAAACTACAATGCATAGCGTTTTAGCGTGTCGATATCCACCAAGCTTAATAAGCTTTCGTGACAGGCTTCGAGCTTTATTTGCGGGGCAATATCGAAGTCTAATGCTTCAACCCAGCGTAGCGCGCAGATACACCAGTAATCACCAGGTTGCAGTCCAGAAAAACCATACTCAGGCAGCGGCGTAATCAAGTCATTACCACGACTGGCAGAAAAGTTTAAAAATTCACTGGTCATCTTCGCGCAGACGGTATGCTGACCGACGTCATGGTTACCGGTATGACAAAAGCCATTGCGGTAATAGCCAGTAATAGGGTCAAAACAACAGCTGGCGAGGGCAGTGCCAAGGACGTTGGTTTGGTTGATGGCAGGATTTGGATGGTAATCAGATGACATAAGGCTTTCCGAGATAAAAATATGCTTTAGTGTAACATGAGTCTAGCGGTAAGACGTTATCAAACAACAGATGGTAAACGCTTTACAGGGTTTAAGTACGGTTTATGAGACAGGCTGTTTCTTTGTTAAAGAATAAGTTTAGGAGACAATGAGTTCATTACATCATGCGTTCGCAAAATAATTAGATAGTAATTGGGTTCAATTGTCACTAGGCGAAGCTTGGCTGCTATGCTAAACTAAAGCATAAAGTGCCTTGATTATTTATCGATTATTTATCCTAGTTTTCTATCGCATAAATTTTAGCGCATAAAGATACTCGTCTTATCATCCTAACTTATACTTATTACTCACCCTTTTGCGGTCACCTAGTTTGCTTATAGATAATTGGGTCGGTGATGTTGCGCGTCAAAAATACAAAACGCCTTATATCACTGCCATTATAAATACGACCTTTTAGTACCGCATCAGTACCGCGTTTTTGGTAAGCGCTACGCCAAACAAGGATTCATTGTGTCTGTCAGTTCTGATTTTGCAAAATCTGCCCAGTCAAATACGACAAAACCAGCGGCGACTCAGCCTGCTGATAACCGTGCTGCCGCTAATGGTCTGCCATATCTAAGCAATTTTGCCAGTGACGTTGCCAATAACAGCTGGCTGCTGCCTGATGGGGTCGTCGATGTATTGTTTGAAGATGCTCATAAGCAAGAGGTACTGAGACATCAATTGATCCAGCAGCTTATTAGCCATGGCTATGAGTTGGTCAATCCGCCCATGATTGAGTTTACCGAATCGTTATTGAGTGAAGCCTCAGAAGATTTAAAGCGCCAAACCTTTAAGATTATTGATCAGCTGACCGGTCGTTTGATGGGCGTGCGCGCCGATATTACGCCACAGATTTTGCGTATTGATGCCCATCACGGCGGTCATGGTATTGCGCGTTATTGCTATGCAGGCGACGTCATTCATACCTTGCCTTCAGGGCTCTTTGGCTCACGCACACCGCTACAACTCGGTGCAGAGATATTTGGTTGCGGCGAACTTGCAGCTGATATTGAGCTGATAGATGTACTGTTTAGTATGGTCAATAGCTTGGATATGAGCGCAGCGCTACATATTGACTTGGGTCATGTGGCGATATTTAAGCGTTTGGCGGCACTGGCTGAGTTGTCAGATAATGACACCGAGCAATTGATGAATCTGTATGCCAATAAAAATTTACCAGAGCTAAAACGTGTCTGCCAGCTATTGACAATGGGTAATGATTTTTACGCATTGGCGCGTTTTGGTCACGATATGGCAAAGTTATTAGACACGCTGTCAAATACTGCTAAGCAAGATACACACATCGTGACGGCTGTCGATGAGTTGCAACGTCTAAAGACTCATTTAGAAACGCAGTGGCAGACGCCAGTCAGTATCGATGTGACCGAACTGTCGGGCTATCATTATCATACCGGTATTATCTTTAACGGCTATATCAATAGCGAAACCCAGCCGCTGGTACGTGGTGGGCGCTTTGATGGTATGCAAAGTGTTGGTCAATTAAGCGTAAAGCAGCCCCGTCAAGCGACAGGCTTTAGTATGGATGTCAGCCGTTTGTTGGCGCATACGCAGCTTGAGTTACCAATTATTGTATTGGTTGATTATGAGGCTTTACAGCAAGCTAATGCTGATAAAGCGCAAATGCAGAATCTATTGCAACAGGTCACAAGCTTACGTCAGCAAGGTTACCGCGTCACTATGCCATTAACGGCTGATGACCGTCCAACAGCGCTAACGCACCGTTTAAACTTTGTAGATAATGAGTGGCGTCTAGAAGCGGTTTAAATTTAAAAAAACCGTTACGCTCACAATTAGTTTGCATAAGGCTTATTTATCGAAGCTTATTTATTAAATTTTGAAAAACAGACAGTGAATAACATATCATTTCTTAGTGCTAATTAAGTTTTGCTAGGTTGTTTTAAAATTATTGCTGCACACACCTCAATACATAAAGGTAAGGATTAATCATGGGTAAGAATGTCGTAGTTTTGGGTAGCCAATGGGGCGATGAAGGTAAAGGTAAAATCGTTGATTTACTGACCGAAAAAGCCTCAGCCGTTGCACGTTTCCAAGGCGGTCATAATGCCGGTCACACCTTAGTTGTCGATGGCAAAACCACCATCCTACATCTGATTCCTTCAGGTATCTTGCGTGAAGGCGTAACCTGCTTCATCGGTAACGGCGTGGTGCTTGCACCTGACGCTCTATTAAAAGAGATGAAAGCCCTAGAAGAGAAGAATGTGCCAGTCCGTGAGCGCCTACGTATTTCACCAAACTGCCCATTGATCATGCCTTATCACGTGGCGCTTGACCAAGCACGCGAAGCTAAGCGCGGCACGGGCAAAATCGGTACCACAGGTCGCGGTATTGGTCCAGCTTATGAGGATAAAGTTGCGCGCCGTGCAATTAAACTTGCTGACTTGTTCCGTGATGACTTAGAAGAAAAACTACGTAATTTAATTGAATATCATAATTTCCAACTGACTCAGTACTATAAAGTGGACGCTATTGATTTTGATGAGACCTTTAAGCTTTGCCAAGAGTGGCGCGAGGAAATCAAAGGCATGGTTACCGATGTGACCGAAGACCTAAACCAATTACGTCTTGCTGGCAAAAACTTAATGTTTGAAGGTGCGCAAGGTACCTTGCTTGATATCGACCACGGTACTTACCCGTTTGTCACCAGCTCTAGCGTCACTGCGGGCGGTGTATCGACTGGTACAGGTATCGGTCCCTTGTATTTAGACTATGTATTGGGTATTACTAAAGCTTACACTACGCGTGTTGGTAGTGGTCCATTCCCAACTGAATTGTTTGATGATGTTGGTGCTCATTTGGCCAAAGTCGGTCATGAGTTTGGTGCAACCACCGGCCGCGCGCGTCGCTGTGGTTGGTTTGATGCTGAATCATTACGCCGTGCCGTGGTACTAAACTCTATGTCAGGTATCTGTCTAACCAAGCTTGACGTATTAGACGGTCTAGAAGAACTGCTAATCGGTGTCGGTTATAACTTACCTGAGACGGAGTGTGCAGGCGCACATGATGCTGAATTCTATGAGTCAGTCACGCCTAAGTACGAAACCCTACAAGGCTGGAGTGAGTCAACTGTTGGTATCACAAGCTATGATGACCTACCAGAAAACGCTAAAATTTACATCAAACGTATCGAAGAGCTGATTGGTTGCCCAGTTGATATTATCTCAACCGGTCCTGACCGTGAAGAAACGATTGTATTACGCGATCCGTATGATGCGTAGATAGTGTTTTTATAAAAATAATATGCTACATTAAGGACGGTTTCTACCGTCCTTTCTATATTGTGCAAGGCAAAAGGTATCTCAATGGAAAAGATAGTCATAAAGGATTTCCTAATATTTAAAGATATAGAAATGCCAATCAATAAATTTAATATTTTGATTGGTGAGCAAGCTAGCGGGAAAAGTTTATTAGCAAAACTAGTCTACTTTTTTAAAAGTATAGGAAGAAAAATATTTGAAAGTACAAGTGAGGGAGAAAGTTATGAAGATTTTATTATTTCTCTCAACGAGAACTTTTTAGACTACTTCCCTTTAAATTGCTGGAATGAAAATAAAAGTTTCACTATAAAATATTTTTACAATGAAAATTTTGAAATCGTTTTAAAGTCTGATAAAAGAAAAAATTGCAAACACAGTATTATTTTATCTGATGATTTAATTCAATTATATAAGAAATGTTTAGATATCTATGATAGCTATCAGGAGTTAATGCATAAATACGAATCTGTAGATAGCGATGATATAGATATTGATGAAAAGTTTTTTGATATAAAAATGAATGTTAGTGGTAAAATATATAACACTCTAAAAAATAACAAGGGATTTTTAGATTCTAATGGTTTTGTCCCATCTAGCAGAAGTTTCTTTTCAGTTTTAGAAAAGAACTCATTTTCCCTATTAGTTGGTAATAGACTTAATATTGATCCATTTATGAAAAGTTTTGGAAGTACATTTCAGGGTATAAAGAACTTTTATAAAAGAAATGTTTATAACGATGGAAGCTTCAATAATGAAAATATCATTAAAAAATACTTTTATGAGATACTTAAAGGTTATTATCAAGAGATAGATGGGGAAGATTGGTTAGTAGGGGATGATTATAAAGTGAGTTTTTCGAGAGCTTCATCTGGTCAGCAAGAAGCTTTTCCACTAATGCTAATGTTGGCAACTATGGCTGGTATTAAAAACCGTGTTTCATTTGATTTGCTTTTTATTGAAGAACCAGAAGCTCATTTATTTCCCAATGCACAATCACAAGTTGTCTCAGCACTACTAGCTTTAACTAATAAGTTTGATACAAAGTTTTTTATAACTACCCATAGCCCTTATATAATATCTGCACTAAATAATAGTATATATGCTAATGAACTCATTAAAGAAAAAAAAATGTCTGAAGTAAGTTTTCTAAAGATGAGTAATGGGTCATATCCGATTGATATAAATGATATATCAGCTTTTTCAGTTAGTAGTGGAATTCTAACTGATATTAAAGATTATGAATATAAAATGATAGGGGGCGATATACTAGATAGTGTTTCTAATGAGTTTGGGAAGGTCATGGATCAGCTTATGGAGTTGGATGACTGATATGGATTACAAAGGAAATACGACTAAACATAATGGTAATTTGCCCATAGAAGAAAATAAGAGTTGTTGCTATTTTAAAAACCCAAATAAAGTGATACTAAATAAGCTTAAAGTTGATGGAGGTTTAATTAAATCCTCTAAACAAGAAAAATGTGATTATATAGTGCATTGGAATGATAACTGTGTTAATTACATTGAGCTTAAAGGAGGTGACCTGATAAAAGCATTCTCTCAGGTCGAAGAAACTATCAAAATGACCAGAAAGAATTTTGAAAATTTCAATACCTCTCAATGTATCATTGTGTGTAGTCGTATACGTTTACCTAGTAGCGATAGTACCATCATTAGGCTCAAGAAAAAGATGAAAGCCCTTACTGGAACAGTTCCAATTATAAAGTCGCAAAGACACGAATATTTAGTAAAGTAGACCATTATTTTAATACTTAACTCACAGCTGGTTTTTAGCTTTTGTGCAGCCTACTGAGTTTACTTTTTTGCAAGGTATGGTCATAAATTAACCCTATCATTTATATCGTCAACCATTATAATAGGCAGCAATCCTGTGTTGGCACTCAGGTTGCCGCATTGGCAAATAAAAATGGCTTAATTTAGCCGATACCAACACAGTGGCCAAAGACATAACAATTTATTTCTTATCCAACCCACTCTTAATAGGAGCTTTTCATGGCTAACGAACGTACTTTATCTATCATCAAACCTGACGCAGTAGCTGGTAACCACATCGGCGCTATCTACGACCGTTTTGAAAAAGCGGGTCTAAAAATTGTTGCCGCTAAAATGCTACAACTTGATGATGAAAAAGCAGGCGGTTTTTACGCTGAGCACGCTGAGCGTCCATTTTACAACGACCTAAAATCTTTCATGATGTCAGGTCCAGTATTGGTATCAGTGCTAGAAGGCGAAAACGCAATCGCTAAGCACCGTGAAATCATGGGTGCAACCAACCCGAAAGACGCTGATGAAGGCACTATCCGTGCTGACTTCGCTAGCAGCATCGATGAAAACGCCGTTCATGGTTCAGATTCAGCTGAATCAGCAGCCCGTGAAATCAGCTACTTCTTCAATGAAGATGAAGTTTGTGCACGTACGCGTTAATAGTAGCAGTTATTGATAATCGCTTTGATGCTGGTTATCGATAATTAGTGTAGCAAGACGGCTTATATCTTTTGGTATAAGCCGTTTTAGCTATAATAGTTTGATTCTATATTGAAATTCTTAAAGATCTGCCTCATTATTAGTTTTACGAGCATTATCAATCCCTTATCAGCATATTGTCATGATGTTTTTATAAAATTTATGTGTTTATAGATATTTTGATAAAAGAAGCGGATAAAAATGCGCTCATAACGGATTGCTTATGCCCTCATACATCAGATGTATGATTAACTGGCAACGCCCATCTCAATAATTGCAGCGCTTATTTTAGTGGCTGCAAAAAGGTTACCTATTATGTCCACTCTCGAAACTCCTATCCAACATATCCCAGCACAGACTGCTAAAAAGCCTGCTAATAGCATTAAGCTTGTCGATGAAGCACAAGCGAAAACCAACTTATTGGGCATGACGCAAGCGCAACTGGCCGATTATTTCAAAAGTATTGGCGAAAAGCCGTTTCGTGCAACGCAAGTGATTAAATGGATTTATCAGCATGGGGTGACCGATTTTGAGCAAATGACCAATTTGAGCAAATCCTTGCGCGATAAATTATCCGCCCATGCTTGTGTTACGCCGCCAAAGGTCATTCATCGTCAGTATAGCGATGATGGCACGCGTAAATGGGTCTTTGAAGTCACGGGTGGCTCATTGGTTGAGACGGTATTGATTCCGGCAGATGATAGCAAGCTGAACGGTCGCAAAACCTTATGTATATCCTCGCAAGTCGGCTGCGCGCTAGACTGTAGTTTTTGCAGTACTGGTAAGCAAGGTTTTGAGCGTGATTTAACCGCTGCCGAAATTATCGGCCAATTATGGGTGGCGAATGCTTCTTATATGAGCGATGACAATGACAGTTTGGAAAACGTTGATCATAGCTTATGGGAAAACAACGTCACCAATGTCGTGATGATGGGTATGGGTGAACCTTTATTAAATTATAAACCCGTGGTTGGCTCAATGGAGCTGATGCTAAGCGATCATGCTTACGGTTTATCAAAACGCCGTGTGACGCTATCGACTTCAGGTGTGGTGCCAAAAATGTACCAATTGGCGCAAGATATTGATGTGGCATTGGCGATATCCTTGCATGCACCAAATGATGAGCTGCGTAACGAGCTGGTGCCGATTAATAAAAAATATCCATTAGATGAGCTGATTGCCGCGGCAAAAAACTACGTTTATGATGTTAATCCGCGTCATAAAAAGCATGTCACGA
The DNA here is from genome assembly GCF_007280595.1 of Psychrobacter sp. YGAH215. Taxonomy (NCBI): domain Bacteria; kingdom Pseudomonadati; phylum Pseudomonadota; class Gammaproteobacteria; order Moraxellales; family Moraxellaceae; genus Psychrobacter; species Psychrobacter sp. YGAH215. The sequence continues at coordinate 102,143 of NZ_VKLR01000011.1, forward strand.
TTGAATATGTCATGCTTGATGGCGTCAATGATAGCAATGAGCACGCCCATCAGCTGGTGGCATTATTAAAAGATTTGCCAAGTAAGATTAACCTGATTCCGTTTAACCCGTTCCCGCATGCGCCGTATGATAAATCGAGCAATAACCGCATTCATGCCTTTAGCGATATTTTAAGCCAAGCGGGTTTTGTGTGTACCATTCGCCAAACGCGCGGTGATGATATTGATGCCGCTTGTGGTCAATTGGTTGGACAAGTGGCGGATAGAACGCGTCGTTCAGCAGCGTGGCAGCAAAGTATTAAAGATCGAGAAAGTATTTAATGCCTTTTTATTGTCTAAAGTTAGGATTAAATATTTGCTGATTGACAAGTGAGTAGGTAAGGCAATGAATTGAATTGCTTAACTGTCTTTTTTATCTCACAACGGTAATAAAATGTAGTTACGGGCATCAATAACAAAGAGCAGTACAATTAATATCAACTAAATTGTACTTATGGGTGCTAAATCTATTAAACTGATGCCTCGATGATCGAACGCATTGACCCACAGTTTTATGATGGCGGCTATGATGACTTTTAAAAATCTTTGTCAGTTCAAATATCCAACCTTACTTCCTCAACCGACGCAGCAATCAGCTGCCAGTATTGCCCACACGCGCGGCGCAAAAGTTATTTTGTTAGCCAGTGCGCTCAGTACTTTGTTATTAAGTGGTTGTCAAAGTACGACGACCACAGACTTGATTGGTAATGCACCTTATCAAACATCGACGCGCCCGAGCGACAATCGTAATTTAGATCAGCAAGAAATTGCTCGCGTTCGCACGTCACTTGCTGCACAATATATCCGCAAAAATGAGCTCGATGCCGCCCAGCGCCAACTTGAAAAAGCCTTTGCTGCCGATAGCCGTTATGCGCCCGCCTATGATATGATGGGCATTTTGTTGCAGCAAGAGGGCAGTCGCCTTAATCTTGCAAAAGCCGATCAATACTTTAAAAAAGCCATTATGCTAGATAAAGATTTTGATCAAGCGCACAATAATTACGGCGTTTATCTGTCGCAAATGAAGCGCTATAAAGAGGCGGCGGAGCAGTTTGAGATTGCAGGGGCGGCGCTTGGCTACGAAGGCCGGATTGGAGCGTTAGAGAATTTAGGGCGTACCTATCTTCAGCTCAATGATCATCCAGCTGCTGCCAAAGCATTTTTGCGCGCATTAGATGGCAATCGCAATAGTGTGATTGCGCACATTGAGCTGGTTGATTTGCTACTTGAGCAGCAACGTGTACAGCAGGCTCAAAGGCTTTATGATGAAACCTTATTACTGGTACAAGGGCAGGGTATTAGCCCGCGTTTGCTATTACAGGGTATCAAACTTGCAGCGGCACAAAATAACATAGCAACGCGCCAGCAATTGGCTCAGCAGCTTTTATCCGCTTACCCACTAAGCGATGAAGCAAAACAACTTAAGATTTGGCTTAATAATCCAGAGGCACCATGGAAATGACCACCCCATCATCAAACACACAATCTAACGCTCAGGGATCATTTGGTGCCATGTTGCAGCAAGCCCGCAAAACCAAACAAGTCAGTTTAGAAGAGGCTGCTGCCGAATTATTTATCTTAAAACGTCATTTACAAGCGCTCGAAAATGAGAATTTTGCGGATTTACCACAAGCGGCGTTTGCACGCGGTTTTGCGATTAACTACGCCAAGTTTTTGGGTTTGGATCCCACAAAAGTAGCGAGCAGCTTTGATGCCGCTTACCCTAATGAGCTAAAAGCGCGCGCCCCTCAGAATATTGAGTCGCCACTACGCCCGATGGGTACGTTGCAGCGCGATACTCACAATCGCATTCGTTTTAATCCCTTATTAATCATCGCCGTGATTGGCGTTATTATTTTAGCGATTTTCTTATTTCGCATGGTGTCTAACGCTAGTAAAGACAATAATGAGCAACCAGTAACGACTAGCGAAGATATCTCAGCGCTAGAACAAGCGCAAGGTGCGGCGATTGATGTTGATAGTAATGGCGTTGGTGCGTCTGGCTCGGCGCTGAATTTGGGCGGTGAAAGTACAGCTGCCGCTACGCTCGACGTGAAGCTGACCGATGCCGCTGTTGTGGTGATTACCGATGCCTCGGGTAGTAATCTGATGAATGGCTCGCAAACTGCTGGCGATTATAAGTTATCAGGTACACCACCTTTTAACGTACAGATTGATAATGTCAAAAATGTCAGCTTACTGCTTAATGAAGAAGCGGTGGCGTTAGACAGTTATGCTACAGGTACGCAGGCCAGTTTTGAGCTTGCACCTTAATATTTAATAGCTATTAAACATAACAAAACGATTGTTCTTAACAAGCTGTTAGCGTTAAAAAGTAATGTTGGTTTCCAGATTTTAGTTTTAATTCGTTCCAATTTGTTCCAATGAAAGGGTTTGTCTATGTCAACGTCAGCGCCTATTAACCGTCGTCTTACCAAAAAAATACACGTTGGTGATGTCGCAATCGGCGGCGATGCACCGATTAGTGTGCAAAGCATGACCAATACCGATACTTGTGATGTAGAAGCGACCGTTGCCCAAATCGAGCGCTGCGTCGAAGCGGGTGCGGATTTAATGCGCGTGTCGACACCGACAATGGACACCGTCAACGCCTTTGCCGAGATTCGTAAGCGGGTTAGTGTACCCCTTATCGCAGACGTACATTTTGATCATAAAATCGCCCTAGCGGTTGCAGCAGCGGGCGCCGATTGTCTGCGGATTAACCCGGGTAATATCGGTAGCGACGCCAAAGTCCGCGAAGTGGTCGCTTGCGCCAAAGATTATAATATTCCGATTCGTATTGGCGTCAACGCAGGCTCATTAGAAAAAGACATTCAGCGTAAATATACCGAGCCAACCGGTGAGGCGATGCTTGAATCAGCGATGCGCCATATCGATATCTTAGAGCGTTTAAACTTTGATCAATATAAAGTATCGGTAAAGGCCAGTAATGTATTTTTGACTTTAGATGCCTATCGTCTGATTTCTGCGCAGATTGACAATCCGCTGCATTTAGGCGTCACCGAAGCGGGCGTGTATCGTACTGGCGCGGTGAAATCTGCGATTGCTTTAGGCGGTCTGTTATTAGACGGCATCGGCGATACCATTCGTATCTCTTTAGCGGCAGAGCCAGAAGAAGAAATTAAAATCGGCTTTGATATTTTGAAATCGCTCAATATTCGCTCAAATGGTGTTAACTTTATCGCTTGCCCAAGCTGCTCGCGCCAAGAGTTTGATGTGATTAAAGTAATGACCGCATTAGAGTCGCGTTTAGAAGATATCCGTGAGCCGATGAATTTGTCGGTGATTGGCTGTAAGGTAAATGGTCCCGGTGAAGCGAAAGAGGCGGACATTGGTATTGTCGGTGCCGCACCAAAATCGCTGGTCTACCGTATGGGCGAAAAAAGCCATTTGATTGATACCAATAATTTGGTTGATGAAATCGAAGGCATGGTGCGTGCGCATGCCGAAGATTTGGCAAAAAAACGTGAGAATGAAATTATTCGCGTAAAATAAGTCGCCACCCTGATGTATTTTCTGATTAAAATAAAGCGCGATTATCAATAAAAACCGTCATTACCAATAAAAGTATTAGAGATAGCTTGTTAAAAATTTAAGGATGTGACCGTACTATGATTAAAGCAATCAAAGGGTTTAATGATATTTTGCCTGAGCAGTCTGCAAAATGGCTGCACTTAGAGTCAATATTGGCAGATGTATTAGGCAGATACGGTTATGAGCATATTCGCCTGCCTATCGTTGAGCAAACCGACTTGTTTGCGCGTGCTATCGGCGGTGCCACTGATATCGTCGAAAAAGAGATGTATAGCTTTACCGATAAGTCGGAGCCGCCAACGCCATTGGCATTGCGTCCAGAAGGCACGGCAGGGGCAGTACGCGCGGTGATTGAGCACAATTTATTGCGCGGTGATACGCCGAAACTTTGGTATATAGGCCCGATGTTTCGCTATGAGCGTCCACAAAAAGGTCGCTACCGCCAGTTCCATCAATTGGGTGTCGAAAGTTTTGGTAGTGCGTTACCAGATGCTGATGCCGAGCTGATTGCTATGACGCATTTGATGTGGCAAGAGCTTGGTCTAAAAGATGAGATGCGCTTAGAGCTTAATAGCTTGGGTGAGCTTGATGAGCGTCATGCTTATCGCGAAGCATTGGTTGCATATCTAACTGACAAACAAGAGCAGCTAGATGAGGATAGCAAACGCCGCTTGACGACCAATCCATTACGTATTTTAGACAGTAAAGAGGCGAGTACCCAAGCGCTATTGGCAGAGGCGCCAAAGCTTGCTGAGTTTTTGGGTGCCGAAAGTAAAGCGCATTTTGAACAAGTGCAAGCGTATTTAACCGCACTTGGGATTGAGTTTGAGATTAATCCGCATTTAGTACGTGGTCTTGATTACTATAATAAAACCGTATTTGAGTGGGTCACTGATAAGCTTGGTAGCCAAGCGACCGTTTGTGCCGGTGGCCGTTACGATGGTTTAGTTGGCCAATTAAAATCTATCGGGATTCCTGATGATAAAGGGAATAATAAACCCGTGAAGTCTGAGCCAGCCGTTGGTTTTGCGATGGGACTTGAGCGCTTATTACTGCTTATCGACGCTGTATCACCGATAGCAGAGTTGCCCGCTTGTGATGTTTTTGTGGTTGCCCATCCAGAAGTTTATAGTGCGGGTATCAGCTATGCGCAAGCGCTGCGTTATAGCCGTCCTGACTTACGCGTAAAAATGGCGAGCGCAACCAGCTTAAAAGCGCAAATGAAAAAGGCTGATAAATCGGGCGCGGCGTTGACAGTGATTATCGCTCAGCAGGAACTCGATGATAATACCATTAGTATCAAAGACATGCAGACGGGTGAGCAAAAAACAGTCGCGCAAGACTGGTTGTCAACTAAAGACAACTTCGTTCGTTAATAAGCGATTGTGGTTTTAGCATTAAAAATTTCATATCAATTTTATCAGGTAAAAATATATGGCTCTGACACCCAATTCGCCAAATGCAGACAATTCAATGCAAGCGTTAAAGCAATATGGCAGCTATATTGTCACTGCGATTTTATTGGCGTTAGCAGCCTATTTTGGCTGGACGTATTGGCAAAACAACCATGCGCGCGTCGATACGGTGGCCGCCGACCATTACGCCGATATTCAACGTTTAAATGAAGAAGTCAGCCTCGCATCACAAAACCCAGACTTAGAAGCAGAGGCACAAGCGTCGCTAGCAGAGAGCCGTAAAAATCTAGATAAAGATATTGATGCTCTAGTAAGCACCCATGGCAATTCAGTCTATGCGTGGCAAGCGCTAATGATTAAAGCGCGTCAGCAAGTGGACAGCGATGATTTTAAAGGTGCAGGTGAGACCTTTAAAAAGGCACTGGCAATCGATTTAGGAGATGCAGGTCTACAAGCGATTACCCGTCTGCGCTATGCTAAAACACTATTGGCAGCGGGCGATGCCGATGCTGCTTTAGCTGAAGCTAATAACGATATGCCAAGCTCGTTTGAGGCAAGCCAGCAAGAGCTATTGGGTGATATTTATTTGGCGCAAAATAATAAAGACGCGGCGATTAAATCTTACAATAATGCTTGGGAGTTGTTACGTAGCCGTCAAGAGACGCGTGCAGTATTGGCATTAAAGATGGAAAGTCTCGGTATCGTGCCTGAACCTATTGCGCCGCAAGCAGGACTTATCCAAGAACCTGCTATGCCTGCCCAGCCAGTCGCAGCCGATGGTGAAAATGCGGCAGACAATAATAAGATAGAAGCTGGCGCATAAGCCAGTTGTTAAAAAGATACCAAAACCAAATATTAAAAAAATAGCAAAAGCGCTAATGTGCTAATAAAGAAAAATTGCAACACGATAAAACGTTGTAAAAACCCTTTTAAAACTAAGTAGCGCAGTGAGTTAAAGAGGCAGTATCAATCATAAGTGCTTATTTATTATACTTATTATTGTGTCCCGTTTACTTACTGCTAACTAATTTATTCATGATTACTTTATTGGTAGTGAGAACCTATAATGACTCAAGCTATTCGCTCAAACAAAACGATAAACGTTAAGACAATCAAAACGACGGCCATGCATGTCGCCGTCATCGCAGTGATGGCAACAGCAGTCGTTGGGTGTAATCGAGGTATCAAACCAGTCGTCAATGATCCTGTAAAGTTGGTACAAATTGCGCAGCCAATTAGCGTGCTGCAGCCGGTTTTTAGTACCGATGTTGGCAGCAAAAAAGCCAGTAGTAAAGATCCTCTTAGCTTGCAAGTAGGCTATGCCAACTCGCAAATTGTGACGGCCTCGCGCGGTGGTGATTTGACTGGCTTTGATAGTAAGGGTCAGCGCCTATGGTCAGTGAATGTAGGCGATCAAATCACCGGCGGCGTGGCATTAGATGCTCTTAGTCAGACGGCTATTGTGAGTACACGCGGCGGTTTAGTGATGGCATTTGATAGTGCCACTGGTGCCAAGCGCTGGCAGCAGCAATTAACCGGTACGGTTTTGACGCCAGCGTTAGTCAGCAATAACCGAGTAATTTTATCGGCCAATGATGGTTTCTTGCATGGTCTGTCGCTACAAAACGGTCAGTCTGTTTGGCAGTTTGCCACCCAAGTACCTCCTATCAGCGTACGTGGTACAGCAGCGCCGACACTGTTAGATGATAAAACTGCACTCCTAGCAACGGCTGACGGTCGCTTACATGCTATTACTATTGATAATGGTCTACCGCAGTGGTCACGCCGCGTTGGCGTCGGAGCGGGTAGTAGCGAAGTTGAGCGCATGAGCGATGTCGATGGTATGCCGATTGTTGATAATAATGAGTTATTTGCCATCAGTTATAGTGGTCAGCTGCTCGGTATTGACTTAGCCTCGCGTCAAGTTATGTTCGTCAATGAGCTTGCCAGCTTAAAGTCACTTGCGGTCAATAATCAACAAGTGATTGCCACCAGTTTAGACGGTAAAGTGGTCGCTTATAACCGCAGTAATGGTGAAGTGTTATGGGAAAGCGAAGAGTTGGCGTATCGTCACCTTACCAATCCTGTGATGATTGGCAATTATATAGCGGTCGGCGACTTTGACGGCGTAGTACATTTATTTGATCCTGCAAGCGGCAAAATCGTTAGCCGCGTGCAGACCAAAGGTGCTTTGACCAATTTGCAAGTACAAGGCGGTCTGTTAATGACCCAAAGTACCGCAGGACAAGTAGCGATTTGGCAATTAGCACGCTAATTTTTTGTCAGTGACGGCTTATTTAACCTCCTATTTTTTAAAGCGATGTTTTAAATCAATGTTCTAAAGCAATATTTTAAAACTAGTTGTCAAATAAAGCGTTAAATAAGCATACTGGTATTAGGTTCAAGAAAAACGCTGCTTTGTCAGCGTTTCGTGCCTTGTGTAAATTGCTTGTTTAAGTAGTGGCTTTCGCGTACTCTATGCGACCGATAAGTGCTAGGTGTTTAAGTGCTAGGTGTTAATGGTATAAGTTATGATGATTGATTGGTAATTATATCTATACGCTTAACCTACCAGACTTTGGACAATATCTTAACCAACACTTATGGCGATTGCTTAACACAAAAAGCTCACTATTATTTATCATCATTTTATCTTTATCTTTATCATTTATTTAAATTTGCGGTCGAGTAGCGTTATTATTCTTAATATAAGCGTAAACGCAGCGTCCGCCATTGTACACATCACTGTGTCATTCACTGAGAGTAACCCATGAGTATCAAGCCTGTGGTCGCCTTAATTGGCCGTCCAAACGTCGGTAAATCTACCTTATTTAACCAGTTCACTAAAAGTCGGCAGGCATTGGTTGCTGATTTGTCAGGGCTGACTCGTGACCGTCAATACGGTGATGCGACTTATGAAGACAAATCCTTTATCGTAGTCGACACTGGCGGTATTGGCGAAGCTGACGATGGCAGCGGCAACATTGATGACTATATGTCTGAGCAGTCGCATACTGCCATTCATGAAGCCGATATTATCGTTTTCGTCGTTGATGCGCGTGCCGGTATGATTGGTGCCGATGCTGAGATTGGTAAGTTTTTGCATACCCTCGGCAAGCCTGTTTATGTCGTCGCCAATAAAGTCGATGGTGTCCATGATGCTGCGCCTGCTGAATTTTATGCCTTAGGCTTGGGCGAGCCGTATCCGATGGCCGCCAGTCATGGGCGCGGTGTCGGTAACTTGTTAGAAGCGTTGACCGCTAACATGCCAACGCAAGAAAATGTCGTCGAGCCAAGAGGGTTAAAGCTTGCGATTATCGGTCGTCCAAATGTTGGTAAATCAACGCTGGTCAACCGTTTATTGGGTGAAGACCGTGTGGTGGTGTTTGATATGCCCGGTACCACGCGCGATAGTATTTATATTCCTTATACACGCGATGGTAAAGATTATGTTTTGATTGATACGGCTGGCGTACGTCGCCGCGGTAAAATCGATGAAAAAGTAGAGAAGTTCTCAGTCATTAAAACCTTGCAAGCGATTGAAGATTCTAACGTGACCATCATTGTGATTGATGCGCACGAAGGTATTGTCGACCAAGACTTAAATATGATTGGTTATGCGCTTGATGCAGGGCGTGCATTGGTAGTTGCCATTAATAAATGGGACGGTCTGACCCAAGATCAAAAAGACTATATCAAACTTGAGATGGATCGCCGCTTCAACTTTATCCCTTATGTCAAAGTACATCTTATCTCTGCGCTACACGGCACTGGCGTAGGTAATTTATACCCATCTATCTTGCGCGCTTATCAGTCGTCGATGTTTGAGGTATCAACCAACCGTTTGACGCAGATTTTACAAGATGCGGTTACGGCAAATCCGCCGCCAACGGTTTCTGGTCGCCGTATTAAGCTACGTTTTGCGCATATTGGTGGTCATAATCCGCCGGTGATTGTGATTCATGGTAACCAAACCTCTGCGCTACCAAAAAGCTATCAGCGCTATCTTGAAAACCAATTCCGTCAAGTCTTTAAGCTTGAAGGCACGCCACTTAATGTTATCTTTAAGCAAAATGAAAACCCGTACGCCAATAAGAGTGATACGCCAACCAAAGCAAAAGCGCAGCAATTACGCCAACGTGAACGCAATCGCGCACAAAAATTTACCACCAAAGATAAGCCCAGATTTACCAATAAAGATAAAAAGCGTTAATTTTGCCAGATAGTGAGTGTCTTTATTTTTTTAGCAAATAAAGAACATTTTATTTTAACTTTGCTGTTTTTCGATTCTTAGCTTTTTCTGTAGTATAAAATGCCATGATGGCTATATCAGTCGTCATGGCATTTTTTAATTTAAGACTGTGTTAAGTTACATTAAAATGTCGCATTATCCTTATCCTCTCTATAATATATCTATATTATTAATTACAAGTTGTCTTCACTCAGTTGAGTCATATGAACAACCGCTCCCCAAAAACCTTACCCATGCTTATTTGGCAATCTATCATGCAGACCATGATTTTGGCTGTATTGGCAGGTTTTTTATTGTCTTTTGTTTATGGCTTGGTGCAGCATTATAAGGAAGAACGTCGGCATACTCAGCAGTTGGCGAACCTCCTGACGCTTAGCGCGGCGAGCGTAGATGGCGATGAGGTAGTCGCTGATCAAGTGCGTTTTTTGTTAGAAAATGAGCAAAATATCGAAAGTATTTTGTTTTATACCACCTCGCAGCCAATTGCTGATAGCAATCTGTCAAAAGACGATTGGAAAAATGCTTTATTTGCCAATGCGGTCAGCTTTAATTATCCGGTCGTCGGTGACTATGTTGATGGTACTAGCACACTTTCTATCGGTAGTGATACGCTAAACTGCGAGCAGAAAAATTTTACGACTTTGACCACCATCAATACTAACTCAAACTCAGAGAGCGACCCTATAAGCGACTCAGTGAGCGAAATGTCGTCTGATACCGCCTTGGTCGGCTATATCAATATTACTTTAAATGTGGCGGCACTGCGGGCAGATTGGGTGCAAAGCAATTTATGGCTGTGGTTAATGACAACGTCGTTGGCGATTATCTGGGCGCTATTTATTTTGCGCAAACTAAACTGGCCATCAAAAGATATCGACGCACTGACCGAAGTTTGCGATACTGTGCTAAAAAACCCTGAGCTTGAGCAGCTACCGGCGATTCCGCAGCGCTTTAAATTTGAAGAATTGGTGCAGATTAAGCAGGCTTTTATTACTTGTTGGTGGTGTTCTAAAAAGTATGCTGGCATCAGACATAGCCATAATTGACATAGAAGAATACCAAATCAAACACCTTAAAGTGGTTATCAAACTTCTTTGAGAAGCAGCAGGTCTTTCGAACGGCTCGTCGCAATCGGTGCCTAAGGCGACAGTTATTACCTTCTATGCCTACCGTATGCTGCTTGCCGATTTGTTTCTTGTCAGGCTTGAATGCGGTTATAAAGCTATCCCAGTTATCCATGCTAATAGAGCCATA
>NZ_VKLR01000012.1:0-17720 GCF_007280595.1 Psychrobacter sp. YGAH215
CTGACTTTGAGCTGCTTTAGACGCGCTCTTAGTTTCTGAGCCGTTTTTAAGTCGCGTTTGCCCCAAACATAAGCAACAATCTCATTGGTAGCGCGGTCATAAGCATAAATAAGCCAAACTTTACGCTTTTTGCGATACACGTAAGTCCAAAACTCATCAACCTCTAAGCGTTCATAATAGCGCTTTTTAGGTGTAATCTTATAGACCGATGAGCCTATGGTGCTAAGGACTTTACCAATACTAATAGAGGCTATAACGGCTATGTCTCTGACGCCGCAACCTCTAACCGTCATTAGCCGTATGATGTCTTCTATTTTAGAGTGACAGCCATGATAAGTTAAGGCATGGTCGCCAATGAACTGACGTTTGCAGTCCTTGCATTGGTAGTTCTGCTTACCATAGCTTTTTATGCCATTTTTCTTTAAACTGGGACTGTGACAGTCGGGGCAGCTGATATCTATTTGTGTCTTCATAACCTCAAATATATCATCTTGCTTCGGCTGTCACTCTCCTTTATTACCTCAGCATACTTTCTGATACACCACCACTTTGTTTAATCGCCTGCAAGCGTCGAAAAAAGACTATGCAGCGCTGGCGGTGTTTGAGCAGCAGTTACATCAAAAAGATTTATCGCTTGACGTGCAGCTGCATAATTTTCAAAGTATGATAACCCATGAGCTAAAAACTTCATTGAATGCCATCGTTGGCGGTTTACAGTTATTAGAAGGTGAACAGCTAAACGCTGAGCAAAAAGACGCAGTTGAGATTATTCACAATGGCAGTGATAAATTGGTATTGGCGCTCAATCAAATTATACAACTGAATCAAATCCAAAAAGGGCAAATCAGCCTACAAATCAGTGAGTTTAATCCGCTACAATTAATTTCAGACCTATTGTCCGAATATGAACCTATTGCCAAGCAGAAAGGTTTGGATTTGAGCAGTCATATTCATCATATTGATTATAGCCTCGAAGGCGACGCCGAAAAAATCCAGCAGATACTGTCGATCCTACTGAGTAACGCCATTAAGTTTACCCCAACAGGGCAAGTAAGCGTTACTTCGCAGCTGACCCATTTCGACCACAGCAACCGCTGGCAGATACGGATAAAAGATAGCGGTATCGGTATCGATAGCAGCTTTATAGAAGATATTTTCAATCCGTTCTTTCAAGTAGATTCATCGCAAACCCGTCAGTATGAAGGCACGGGTATTGGCTTGCCGGTCGTTAAGCAAATGGCGCAGCTGATGGGTGCTAGTGTCGAGGTAAATAGTACGCTAGGGGTAGGGACAGAGTTTATTGTTACTATGCAGCTGTCCAATCAGCGTCAATCGCGGCAGCAATACCTGCTGTCTGGACTCGACGTGATGTATTACTACTATCAAGATAGCAGCGCTTTGCTAGAGGAGTTACAGCGATTAGGGGCACGTGTCACCTGCTATCAACATGAACAGCTGGTTATTGATGAAATAGCTGATAAAAACTTCGATATGGTGATGTTTGCTGAAGACGTATTACCAAGTAGCGCTGAAGCCTTAGCAAGGCGTATTCGTGCTTCTGAGACCGATCATCGTGCTTTGTTGGTGTATTGGTATTCGCAGCAGCAGGCGCTACATTTGGATAGTTTTGAGCACGGATTAAAAGCTGCTGGGGTAGATTACTGTCAGGTAGCGAGCTATGAAGACAAAGCGCTGAGTAATTTGCTAAAAAGCTGGCTGGTTTGGTCTTAAATATGACGGTGTTCATGAGGCTAAAGATAAAAAAATACCGATAAAAAAGACGCCCATCAAATGCGTCTTTTTTATATTAAACTCGCTAATCACTGTTATCTAATATCAAATGGCTTTTAGAACGAATTGTTAAGCTAAAGATTTAAGACAAGTGCTTAAAACAAGTTTTGTGCCCAGCGCGTGAAACGTTGCCAAATACGGCTCATAAATCCTGATTGTTCGATATCGCTCGTAGCAACGACAGGAACTGAGGCAACTGCTTTACCATCAATTACCGCCATCATTTTGCCAATTTCTTGACCTTTTTTGATAGGAGCTTCTAAGCTTTCAGGAATATCGACCACGGTGGTGATTTTATTCTTTTGGGTTTTGCTGGTCAAAATCTGCAAACTGTCACCGGTTGTCAACTCCACTTCTTTTGCTTCGCCAAACCATACTGGTACTTTGCTGACAAACTGACCAGCGGGCGCTTTAGTGACGGTGGTAAAGTGGCCAAAGCCCCAGTTTAGCAACTCACGTGACTGATCGGCGCGCGCTTGCTGACTTTTTGTGCCCATAATGACAGAGATAAGGCGCATATCGTCACGCTTACTTGACGCTGCTAAGCAATAGCCTGCGGCGTCAGTATGACCTGTTTTTAGGCCATCAACCGTTGGGTCGGTCGCAAGTAGGGCGTTACGGTTACCCTGCGTGATACCGTTATAGGTAAACTCTTTTTCCGAATAAAGACCATAATAGTCGCCACTGTTTTTGATAATAGCACGCGAAAGTTTTGCTAGGTCTAAAGCTGATGCTTCATGACCTTCATCGGGCATACCTGTGGCATTGACAAAATGGGTATTCTTCATGCCGATTTTTTCGGCTTCTTCATTCATCAAAATCGCAAACGAAGCTTCGCTACCAGCGATGTGTTCGGCCATCGCTTTTGAAGCATCGTTACCTGATTGAATGATGATGCCGCGTAGCATATCAATCACGCTGGCAGATTTATTGACCGGTACATACATACACGACTCACTGCTACTACCGCGGCACCAAGCATTGGCGCTCATCAATACTTGCTCGTCTTCTTTAAGATCACCTGATGCTAAGCGCTGCTCAATCATGTAGCTGGTCATCATCTTTGTCAAAGACGCTGGTGGCAGTGGTTGATTGGCGTTTTTCTGCGCCAGTATCTCACCCGTGTTATAGTCCATTAATACATAGGCGGTATTGTCCATTTCAGGAGGCTGAATGGCTGCGCCCGCCATCATTGCACTCATAGAAACACTAACGCCCACTACCAGCTGTACCAGCTGTTTTTTCACATGCTTTACTGTCATAGATTGTTACACCGCATCATAAAACCAAATGTATCTATCGCTGCTATCACAGGCTAAATCTCAAGTTAATCTAACATAAGCGCTTTAAATTTAAGCGTCAGAACAGATTTTTGCTGAAAGCCTTGACGACTGAGCGATGGACATAAAATTAACGCCTTATCTTAGCAAAATGCCGCTCGATGGGGAAATGATAAATAAAATAAAATTACTCACGATTAGAAATTGGATTTATAGCGACTTTTTTAATATCCATAAAAAAACTTGCTGCAACGTCTGCTAGGAGCGGACGATACAGCAAGCTGATTTATCTATATAAATTCAATATTTAATAAATCCAGTATGAGCTTAATTTAAACGCTTATTTTAAATGTATAAGACCACTTGTTAAAAGCTAATTATCAAAGGTTTTTGCCTAGCATCTATCACGTCATAATAACCAGATTTTATTGTCGTTAATAGTAAAGGTGTTTATTTACGTTGACCAGATGCTAGGTTTTAGCGGATTTACTTTTCTATCGAAACGGATTAATGATATTCAGCATTGGCCAAATCTTCGCATAAGGCTTTGTTCTCTTGTTTTGAGAAGCCCATGGTCCAACTACGAATACCTTGCAGAATTTGACGATAATCTTGCTGCGTAGACAAGTATTGAATAGCCGCTTTTGGATCCTCTAACGATGGCATCAATTCATGCAGCTGCACGTTATAAGATTTATAAAAGCGCTGTTTTTGTTTGCCAGTTAACATCGGCGGGCAAATCTCTGATAACACATGCATCACCGCAATTTCATGCTTAGTGATATTAATGCCCGATAAATCTACTGGAATGGTAGTCGACGCATTGGACGCAGCTTGAGTCGCTTGAGACAGCATAGCAATAGACGTTATCAGTCCTGCAAGACCAACTTTTGAGGCGGTCTTTGCTATCACAGAAGCTATAGATAATATCGATTGATTTTTCATTCAGTATTACACTCGCTTATCTTTGTTTGATGGTGCTATGTTAATGGGTAAAAAAATAAAAGTCACATAAAATATTGATTTATGTGTAGATATATTGTGAGCTAAGCCGTCTTTACAGCAACATATCAGCATTATATCGCCCTAAGTTACCTCAACATAAAAGTATCAATTGATCGTGTTGTCACTTGTTGCCTACTGTAACCGCGACGTCTTACCTTTTGCAAAAGATGCTTACTGCTACTATTAAAATTATGAATAAAATCAAATAGTAATTTGAACTTGCTCAAAGTCTGGGTTCGCCTCGCGAGGCGAGTAGGGTATAATCGCTCAAAATCTAAAACGCGACAGCGCTATCTATAATGTCTGTCTTTATTTTGCTTAATTTTGGTAGGCATGATTATAGCGGTTTTAGGATAAAAAAGTAGAGGACCTGACAGACGGTCATTAATAACGATATTAAGCTGAATTGGGCAAAAATGAAGATTTTAATAAGTAATGATGATGGGGTGCATGCGCCAGGGCTATTGGCACTTTATCAGGCATTGTCGACCATCGCAGAAGTGGTGGTGGTTGCGCCAAGCAACGAGCAAAGTGGCTGCGCAAGCGCTTTGAGCATCTCAACGCCATTGTATACCCATAAGTTAGATTCGGGTTTTATAGCAGTCAATGGTTCACCCGCTGACTGCGTTTATTTGGCGTTACATGAACTCTATCGTCATAGCGATTTTGACTGGGTGATTACCGGCATCAATTCCGGTGCCAATCTCGGTCAGGACGTTTTATTTTCGGGTACCTTTGGCGCTGCATTGACCGCGCAGCTTTTTGGCATACCAGCTATCGCAACCTCTTTGGTAGGTGGCGGCACAAAAAATGACGAAGCGCAGCAGGCCAGTCATTATCAAATGGCGGCCAACGAGATTATCAAACTCATGACCGATACACCGATATTGGAGGCTTGCAAAAATTTGCCCTATCATGTATTAAACGTTAATATTCCTGATGTTGATAGTGCCGATGCGATTAAAGGTCGAAAAATAACAGCGCTGAGTCACAGTCAGATTGCACGTCCCGTCCATCACGTGGTCGATCCACGCGGACGCGATGCTTACTGGTTATCGTTACGTAAACGCCAACGGGAATTGTTAACAGACGACGCAAGTATTGAATCAGCAGAAATACAGATGATGGATGATCAAGCGGTGGCAGCAGGGTATATTAGTGTATCGCCTGTGCGCCTGCATCATACGCCGACCGAAACCCTTGCGTCACTCTCAGCCTTAGTACTGTAATTAGCCCTCTAATTAGTGCTGTAAATTGACTGATTTATCTAAGTTTATGATGATATTTGCCCGTGCTTAAATTGGCCAATGCTTAAGTTTATTAGTACTAAATTTATTAGAGCTTAAAATCGCTAAAAACCATTTATTATTGAATGAGCTAAAAACCATTGGTTATTAAATGAATATTATGGTGTTTAGGACATTAAACGTTACAACCGTTAGCAAAATGCTTGTGAGTAACACAAGGAGTTTGTGAGTAACATAAAGAATAGGAAATCTTGTATGAAGAAGCTTATTGCTGGATCGCGCTTAGCAACCCTAGCCTTGATGGGAACATTGACGGCAGCGACCGTGACGATGGTCGGCTGTGCCACCAAACCCACCTATCAAGGGGCTAATCAGGGACCGAAGATTATCACCAACGGACAAGGCGTGCCCAATTATTATCGTGTGCAGCGTGGCGACACTGTCAGTCAAATCGCCGCGCGCTATCGTCTCAATTATCGCCAAATCGGCGCGATTAATGGCTTAGATAGCAAATATACGATTTATAGTGGTCAATGGCTAAAATTATGGCAAGGCGAGCCAGTAAACGCCAATAATAACAATCGCTATAACGCCCCTGCTCAAACACGGCCACAGCCGAGCTATACACCGCCTGTGAATAATACTCCGAACTATTCGCAAACGCCTGTTTATGAAGTGACCGCCAACGCAACGTCTGGTTATGAGTATCCAAGTCGCAACCAAGTGATTCGTAACTTTGATGCTGCTGCCGGTAATATGGGTATGTGGTTTGCCGGTAATGTCGGCGATCCAGTGCTTGCCAGCCAATCAGGTACGGTGCTGTATTCAGGTAACGGCCTGTCAGAGTATGGCAACCTGATTATGATTCGTCATAGCGATAACTACATTACTGCTTATGCGCATAACAGTGCCTTGCTGGTAAAAGAAGGTGAAGCAGTACAGCGCGGACAGCGTATTGCAAATATGGGTAGCAGCGGTGAGAGCAATCAAGTCGGCTTAGAGTTCCAAGTACGCCTAAATGGTAACCCTATTGACCCACGTGCGGTGCTTGGACGTTAGATTTTAAAACGTTAAATTTGCTGCAATTTTTTAGTGGCTGTTGTTAATTGTTATTGCTTGCTCGCTATTAATTATTAGCTATCAGTTGCTTTACTTATTCATATTTGAGAAATTTATGTTATTAAACAAACAATACCTTGCCTTGTTTCCCGCGTTAGTCATGGTCGGCTGTACCAGCCAGCAGGCAATGCAAAAGCCGAGTACCCCTGTACGTCAAGGTAATGTGCAAATTACCCAGACTCAAACCATTCAGGTTAAGCCAACGCCTGTACCAGTCGTCAAGCCGCAGCCAGTTGCTAAACCAAGCTATCACAGTTTTTCTGATTGGAAATCTGACTTTTCGATGCGCGCCATTGCAGCGGGTCATGATGCTTCAACCGTGCGTCGTTTGATGGACATGGCTTATTTAAATCAGCAAGTTATCTCGCTGGATTCAGGGCAGCCAGAGTTTTCTAAAATGCCTTGGGAATATGTCGATTCTGCCGTATCAGATGGCCGTGTCAGCACAGGTAAGCGTAAGTTTGCCGAGCAACGCGCCTTTTTATCACAGTTAGAGTCGCAGTACGGCGTCAATGCAGAAATCATCGCCGCGATTTGGGGTATGGAGTCGTCATACGGCGTGGTAACGGGCAATAGCAGTATTCCAAGCTCGCTTGCTAGCCTTGCTTATGATGGGCGCCGCCAAGAGTTCGCTGAAACTCAGTTATTGTCTCTAGCGACACTATTACAGCGCGGCGATGTCTCTTGGTCACAGCTCGATGGTTCTTGGGCAGGTGGCATGGGACAGACGCAGTTTATCCCTGATACTTGGCTGAAACACGGCGTTGATGGTGACGGCAATGGTCATCGTAACCCATGGTCAACGAGCGATGCTTTGGCCTCTACTGCCAACTATCTGAGTAACTCAGGTTGGGTGCGAGGCCTTGCGCCATTTTATGAAGCGACTGTACCTGCGTCGTTTGATTACTCAACGGTTGGTACCAAGCAACCTGCGGCTAGATGGGCAGCGATGGGCGTGGATACTATCGCTGATGTTTACTTAGATGCCAATACGCAAATGGAGCTATGGCTACCTGCTGGTAAAGATGGTCCCGTCCTATTACTTAGCCCAAACTTTGATGTCATCAAGGTTTACAACAACTCATCAAACTATGCGCTTGGTGTGAGCTTACTTGGTAAAGCGCTGGCAGGTCAGAGCGGCTTACAAAAATCATGGCCGCGCTATGAGCGTCCATTATCGACCGCGCAAGTGCGTAATTTGCAGCAGCGTTTAACCAGCATGGGTTATGATACCAAAGGCGCTGATGGCATCGTTGGTACCAATACGCGTAAGGCGTTCCAGCGCTGGCAAGCAGATAATGGTCAAACGCCAGACGGCTTTATCACTCAACGCACAGCATCTTCATTGGCAGGATGGTGAGACAGAGTAAAGTCGCTGTTTTTGGATAATCGTTATTTACAACGATGGTTTAAAAATAATTATTTGAAATGGAACAAATAGTTTTATTTTACCTCATAAGTTAATATAGCTTATGGGGTAATTTTATGCGTAATAACATACAAAGATAGAATCCACGACTAAAAAACTATGATATAAGTTTACCTATCCTAAACAGCTTATATAAAGTCAACTTTAAATAAAGTACTTAGATAATATTCTATCGACTCTCATCAGGGCGCTTAATGCTATCAGGGCTGGCTTCATAAACCGCATCTAATTCTGCTTCCGTTAAATATTTTTCTACCGTCGGGTATAACTCGCGCTCTTCAAAGCGAATATGGTCGTATAATAGGGTGCCAAGCTCATGAACTTGTGCCACGCTGACCTCTTTATTGCCAGATTTTTGTGATTGTTCGACCGTATTTATCAGTTGATGTAATTGCTTATGCTGTCCATCAAGGGTATCGAGTACTGACGCCACATCGGATTCAGTAGCGCGATACGGCTCTAAAGCATTAGCGATTAAGTTGTCTTCAATTTGGAAGTGGTAAGCCATATCATTAATATAAGAGGTAAGATTGTCCCAATGTTTGGCAATCTCTTCGGGTTCATCCAAGCTTTCTTTGGCATGGCGAGACAGATTAAGCCCAAGATGGTGCTGGCGTGACAGCGGCTGCAATTGATTGGCGCGTTTCATAATTAAATACCTTAATGCTTCGAGAAGTCATGATTGATTCATTATTTGGAGTCATATTTTATGTTTAACTATCTTTTAATTTTGCATTTACTGGGGGCGGCAATTTGGACAGGTGGTCATTTAATACTAGCATTAGTGGTGTTGCCAAAAGTGCTATCTTCACGTAATTTAGACGCATTGTTACAATTTGAAGGTCAGTTTGAAAAAATTGGTATGCCGGCATTAGCCATTCAAATCATCACTGGATTATGGATGGCATATAAGATATTACCTAACATAGAGATGTGGTTTGCCTTTGATAATGACATCAGTGTCTTGATTGGTATAAAGCTGAGTTTGTTATTACTGACGGCACTAGTCGCGATGCATGCGCGCTTTTGGGTCATACCACGCTTATCCGCTAATAATTTGAATGGGTTTGCCATCAATATTATTCTGGTGACGTTATTTTCAGTGGCGTTCGTCGTGGTTGGTACGCTGTTCCGTACGGGATTTTAAAGAGAAGTTTTTAGATAAAATGATATAGGCTAAGTAGCAATTAATAGCTAATACAAATCAACAAGCACAAAAAAACCTCAAGTAAATGAATACTTGAGGCTGAAACTTTGTACTTAATAATTTTATTAAAAACCAAGTTTTAAATATGGCGCAGCGGACGGGACTCGAACCCGCGACCCCCGGCGTGACAGGCTAGAACCACTAAACTATTTAAAAGAATCTTAAAGTATATTAACCTGTAGTACTATATATATCAAGGAATATAATCAATAGATAGCTATGACGTTTAGCACAATTTAAGATATTTTATATGAGTCACATACCTTATTTTGGTCACTAAAAATGTGTAATTATTCAATATTTATATTCGTTAAATGTTGAATAATTATACTTACGTTTTTACGTGTATTATTTATATTACCGTTTTTAAATTATTTATTTATTAAAGCTATCTGGAAAATCAGCTTTTAAAGTTTAAGTAATGGTCTATCCAGTTCAGCTACCAAGCCACCTTTTATCTAATTATCTGATCGGTAATATTCGCGTTAGGATAAAAAAATACAGTATTGCCAAGATAAAGCTCATTTCCAATTTATAAGATTTTTCTTCAAAGGTAAGAGTATCAGTATCCGCATCCTAAGAAAAAGAAGTGACCGCTAGCACCAGTAAACAAGTATTATTTTTGGTCGTCACCTCATTATCTCTAGATATAGCAAGAGAGTTATTAATAACTGCCAAATATCTAGAACCCATAGCCGTGAATCGGCCATCATATTTTGTGGGAAACTAAGTGGCAATTTGCAACGGCTGCTTAACTTCTATAACGACTGGTATTTGTATGAACAACTTGAAGATTCTCTAAGCTCTGAGTAGCGCGCCCTGAAAGTAATAGGAGGGCTAAGAGTGCGGTGAGTAAAAGGGGATGATCTGGAAATGGTACTCCTAAACTCTCGGAGTTTTTCAAGGTAGTTGTCACCATCAAGCTAAATTAAGCGGCTTGTAATCTTTGCTGTTGTTGCTCTTTTACAGGATTTAGCGTTGTTGGCCCTACAGGCTCGCAGTTCCTCACCTCCTGAGTTCCCCAGCGTATCGGGTTTTCATCTTTAGCGCGCTGCATCGTGAGCAGACGCTTCGCCAGTACTTCCTTATCCTCACCCGTATGGCGCTGATTGGGCGTCACAAAGTTCAGCTGACTGTGCTTATGCTCATTGTTGTACCAGCGCGTGAAGCTCAGCATCCATCGTCTTGCCGCATCTAAGCTCTTAAAGCCATCGATAGGCCAATTAGGGCGATACTTGCAGGTTTTAAATAAAGACTCTGCAAACGGGTTGTCATTACTGACACGCGGTCTGCTGTAAGAGGTGAGTACCCCAAGCTCATACGCTTTCATGCGCATGGTTTGAGCTTTCATCGGTGCCCCATTGTCTGAGTGTAGCACCACCCCAGTGTGCAATGCATTCTCACTGATTAAAGTACGCTCAAGCAGCTGAGCTGCCAGTACACCTGACTCGTGGTCATAAACCTCCCAGCCAACAATTTTACGGCTATAGACATCCTCTATCATGTACAAATAATAGAACTGACCCCGTACCGGACTTGGCAGATAGGTGATATCCCAGCAGAACACTTGGCAAGGGCCAGTGGCAGTAAAGGTCTTTGGGGCGCTTGAGGCTTTAGGGGCAAGTGCACGACCGCGGTGAGCCAATTGCTCATGCTGCCTCAGCACCCGATAAAAGGTAGACTCTGAGCCATGATATATCCCCTCATCAAGCAGGGTCGGTACAATTTGGGTGGGCGGCAGACTGGCAAAGCGGGGCTGATTGCACACGGCAATAATGGCGGCTTGTTCAGAGGCGCTCAGTTTATTCTTAGGAGCTTGGCGCACGACGTCACACCGTTTATCACCATTCACGTGACCTGCGCGGTACCAGCGCCGATAGGTGCGGATGCTAATGCCAACTTCAATACAGGCAAGGTTAAGTCTGGCTCCTGAGTGATTTGCCTCTTGTATCCATGCGATGTATTGTTTGCGCTCTGGAAGCGAGGTCAGTCGTCCTCGCGCTCCTCCCAAAACGCATCCAGCTTTTTTCGCAGTACCAGTAAGGCGGCAGTTTCAGCTAAAGCCTTTTCTTTTCGAGCAAGCTCTCGGGTGAGTTGTTTGATCTGTTTGCGATCGCTCTGCTGCTGACGCTTGTCTTTCAGGCTTTGTTGTTTGCTGCTGCTAAAGCCTTGTAAGGCGTCAGTACGCCACGCTTTGATTTGCTCAACATATAGGCCTTTGCTGCGGCAGTATTCACTAAGTTCACTCTCGCTTAGGGTGGCCGTCTCTATAATGGTGGCAAGCTTGGTTTCGCTTGACCAGTCATCAGGGGTTTTATGGTTCGATGGCATGGGGTGACCTTGTTCTCTAGCTTGGGCACGCCAATTATACAGGGTCTGTAATCCGATGCCTTCACTTCTTGAAACCTCGGCAACACTTAGGCTCAGCGGGGGTAGCAGTTTGCTGAGTATAGCCTGTTTACGTTCTTCGCTATATCGTGGCATGATGTGTCCTTGTTGCCCCCATTTGGATTATTCTTTAGGGGTGACAACTATCCTGCCATAGGGGGTGACAATGCGCCCATAGAGAGCTTCTGGGGCACACTAAAGAATGAATTAGTGTATCACCAAGACTATAAAACAAGGTTTGCAGCCATCAGCGATATCATTGGCTATATTGAGCTGTACTACAACCAAACAAGAATTCAAAAGGGCTTGGGCTATAAATCGCCAAGACAGGTGTGGTTTGATTATTATCGTCAGGCTGCGTAATTAAAATCTCCCAAGTTTGACTGTACGGATTTGACGGCAGGGGTCATGGTCTGCCCAACTTTTGGGTTCCCTGCTAAGACGATGCGACCATTTTTGTCTTTTTGAAGGGTGTTGGCAATACCATTACCAAAATTAAACTGCTGCACTAGGCTGGTATCTTGGTCTTGGTTCATACCTGTGACAATTGGTTTGTCCCAGAGTCCTTTTAGATAGATGCCACTGAGTATGCCAACTTTCTTCTTATCTTCACCATTATAGGCGTATTCGATGACGTCACCACTGGGCAGGGTGCGTGTCTTAACCCGACCGTTGTCATCGTAGCTATATGTGAGGGTGAAGCTTTGCGCTACTCGCTCTCTATTACCGCCATTACCTTGTCTTGTATCCAATCAATATAACGGTTGACATAGCGATTGATATAATTAAACTTCTTTAGTTGTAAAGCACGTCCTTCTGTATTACCACCGATAGATAAGGATAGACATAATTCTTGGTAAACAACATTCTTAGGTTTAATTGGTCGATTCTGATTGGTAGAGATAATCATTAATAAAGGTACAAAACTATGCCAAATCATACCGCCAGAGGCGAATAAGCTAAGTGCCCATTGATAATCATTATTAATTGGTTTAGTAAAGACTTTAAAAGCTTTATCACTTAATTGTTCTTGATATTCAAAGCCTTCGAAATATATCTGCCCTAGTTTGATATATGGCTCAGGAGAATAGAGTAAAAAATTAACGTCCGGAACGGATTCATAATCAAGGACTGTTCTACCGTAGTCCTCATAGCTTGAAGGTGGCAGATGATGCGGCGCTGGCTCAAATCCTGCAAGATCAATCTCTATACCTCGCCACTGCTTTTCTTCGAGTTGTTCAAGCTCAAGCTCGAATGCTTTTGTTACCTCCCAAAAAATCATGAACTTTTCATCAGGATCATCTGCTTCGGCGGTTAGCTCTTTATAGAGAGCATCTACTCTCATGTCATAATAATAAAGATCAAGTTCTTTTATTATTTCTTCATTCGAATTATTGATAGGGGCATAGATATTTTGATATTGATCTCTAGGAATGATTAACTTATTCTCTATACCCTCAATAACTGAAGTTGAAGCTTTATCAAAGTTTACTAAAGAATCGTTTGAATAATACTTGAGACAAATTTCATTAATCCATGGCTGCTCTATATGCTGCTGTAAAAAAACGAAATGCGCATAATAACTGGCAAAGCCATCTTCAATGTCCTGACTCATCCATTCAAGCTTCTGTCTTGCAAACTCATTATCAATTTTCTCAATCCATTTATGAAACTTACTATGGTACTTCCACAGCTTACCATTATGACGATAATCGACATTCATACGCTTTAC
The DNA here is from genome assembly GCF_007280595.1 of Psychrobacter sp. YGAH215. Classification (NCBI taxonomy): domain Bacteria; kingdom Pseudomonadati; phylum Pseudomonadota; class Gammaproteobacteria; order Moraxellales; family Moraxellaceae; genus Psychrobacter; species Psychrobacter sp. YGAH215. The sequence goes on from NZ_VKLR01000012.1 coordinate 13,199, forward strand.
ACGCTCTTTTTCACTCACATCATCTTCAAAACTTTTTGAATATAAAAACATTATTTAAACCATCCTTTTACCCAGTCATGAACCGCCCCGACTATATCGGAGACTTGATTGCTTGAGTCAGGCAGCTTTGTCTGACTCAATAAAACTATCATAGTATCGTCTCTCAAACTCAAAAGGCGACACATAACTAATCGTACTATGAATGCGAGTTTTGTTAAACCAATCGACCCATTCTAGGGTTGCTAATTCAACATCACACGCATCCCGCCACTGCTGTTTTAAATAATCAATCACCTCCGTTTTATAAAGCCCGTTAACCGTTTCAGCCAACGCATTATCGTATGAATTACCGGTTGTACCAACAGATGCAATGACGCCAGAATCAGCCATCTTCTCAGTATAGCGAATGGATAAGTACTGAACACCTCTATCACTATGATGAATCACATCTTTAGGATGGTTTCTGTCTGCAATGGCTTGGTTTAGTGCTGCCATCACCATATCAGTGTTCATACGATCTGATACTTTCCAGCCAACGATAGCGCGAGCAAATACATCAATAATAAAAGCGGTATATACCCAGCCGCTAGTTGTTTTTATATAGGTGAAGTCAGCTACCCATAGCTGATTAGGTTGACGTGCATTAAAGTTACGATTGACTAGGTCATAGGCGCGTTTTTGGTCGTCACGGCTGTTGGTGGTAATCTTACCCTTACCGCGCCAAACGCCTTGTAGGCCATGCTCTCTCATCAATCGCTCTACGGTGCAACGAGCCACAGATATCCCATCCGCCTTCATCTGCTGCCAGACTTTACGAACACCGTAACGGCATTTGCTGTCCTGCCAAATACGTTTGATTTCACTGATATAATAGTCGTCATGTTGCTGACGAAACGAGCGTTTTTCAGGGTAACTCTCCAAGTCTTTAGTACGGTAGTAGGTTGATGGGGCAATCGGTAGGACTCTACAGATTGGCTCGATCCCGTATTTCTGCTTGTGATCATCGATAAATGTGACCATTATTTCGGTGGACGGTCGAGCTCCGCCTGGGCGAAAAAAGCGGCGGCCTTTCTGATGATTTCATTAACTTGCTTGAGCTCTTTATTCTCGCGTTCAAGCGCTTTAATACGTTGCTCTTGGCTTTGGGCTTGTACTGAGGCAGGAATGGTTTGGTCTATGTGCTTTTTATGCCAGGATCGCAGGGTCTCAGGTGTGCAGCCAATCTTAGGGGCGATGGCTTGAATCGCTGACCAGGTAGAGGGGTAGTCGCCTGCCGCTTCAAGGGTTTGGGCTATAAAACGCCAAGACAGGTGTGGTTTGACTTTTATCGTCAGGCTGCGTAACTAAAATCTCCCAAGTTTAAGTCTACGGGATTGACGGCAGAGGTCAAGAGGTCTAATGTTCTCTTTATTGGGTAAGTAAATATTATGATAGTTATACTCATTGAATGGGTAACTTGGACCGCTGTTGCCTAAAAAAAATGCCTCCCAGAACATCCTAAGCGTCCCCGATATATAAGTAAAATTCTCATCTATAACAAGTTTATCTTGTAAAGATTTCGGCAACGACTCTTTGTCAATTTGACTGGCACGGATATTAAACCCTCGATCAATAAAGTATTCAATAAATGGGGCTAAGCTGTATTCTTTATCATCATCAAGCTTAGCAACTATTTTAATTGGATCATCGCTCATTTTAATCTCAAAAAAATCATAATGTATTATCTCGAAACTTGCGCCAAAACCTCATTCCAATGCCCTTTTAATGGCTGTTTTTCAACGTATAACCATCTAATAATCGCCAGTTGCAAGCGTACATAATTTGGATTCATCGTTATAGGAAATCTATTTTCTTCTTTTTGGCGATCAGTTTTCCAATATGGAGAGCGAATAATATCGAATACCTCGTCAAACATTGCATCAAGCTCAGCACCTACCTCTGCGCCAGACTGCTGCTCAATCAATAGTTTATTAAGCTGCTTTGTCCAATTATATAAGTTTTCAGTATATCGAAATGACTTTCTAATGCTAAGGTGCGCTTTTGCTTCTTGTAACTGCCCTGCTATCATAAGATGCCAGACGCTAGATAAATACTGACTTTGAGTCACATCTTCCCAGAGGCTACCTTTATATACTTTTAAATGGTTTAGTAATGAATCGCTGACACAGGCTAACTCAGTCATATCTATATTTTCATCAGCTAATAAAGCCTCAATGAATAATTTATCAATTAATATACTCGGTCTATCTTCTTTTATGTATAGATCCTCACCATTCCAGCGTTCAGTCTCACTTTGGGGTAAAGCCAATATAGCATTGGCAATGTCTAAAGAAACTTGCAGATAAGCAGTGGATACTTGTTCATCAAATTTAGTAAATATTAAGTATATAGCTTCTTCAAGATAATGCCTGACAGAGAAGCTTGGCATAGTCGTTAATGATGTCTCCTCAACTACAAATGTTTTACTAAAATCTTTACTCTTTTTATAGTAAAAATTAGATTCAGGAATTATTCTAGTTCTTAACTCTTTTTCCCATTCGTTAAATCTATTATCATGAGATGATTTCTTCACCCCGACTTTCTTTAAAAAACTAAACATACTTTTTCCTTTTTAATCATATCTTCAAATTTAAAGCAAAATCTCTGGTAGCTCTATAATTCGCTTAATTGACATACCCATTGTGTTATAGTCTAATCCAAATAAAACCGATACAATCTTATTAACAATCACATTTAATGAAATAAACGATGACTTATTCAGTAGACTATCGCAAACAGGTGCTTTCTAGCATCGCTGATGGCATGACTGTCCGAGAAGCTGCTCTATTTTATGGACTTAGTACCAGCACCATTCACAGCTGGCAGCAGAATTTATTCCCTAAAATATCTGATGACGCCTTAATTGAAGACGTAAAAAGATATCCCGATGATTATAACTATGAAAGAGCCCGCCGCTTGAGCTGTAGCAAGACAGGGATTTTTAATGCTCTAAAGCGCCTTGGCATCAGTCAAAAAAAAAGACCTTGGAACACCCAAAAGCCTGTCCGATTAAAAGAGCGAAGTACCAGAGTAAGCTTAATAGTTTTATGCAGCAAGGCTATCCCATTGTTTATATGGATGAGAGCGGCTTTGAGGCTGAAACTATCAGACCTTACGGCTATGCACCTATAGGAAAATCCTGTATCGATAGCTACAACTAGCAAGCAAAAAAGCGTACTAATATCATCAGTGCTCTCTATGGAAAAATGCTGTTTGCGCTTGATTACTTTGAGACAAACATCAACAGCATCGTCTTCTATCACTGGTGCAAACACAAACTAATCCCAAGTCTTAAAACCAAATGCGTGATTGTGATGGATAACGCCAGATTTCATAAGAGTAAGCGTATTCAAAAGCTACTGAATAGACATGGTCATCGTATTCTTTGGTTGCCGCAGTACAGCCCTGATCTGAATCCTGAGCGAGGATAAAGCAAAGCATTGCTTTGCCCGAGCGCAAGACGAGAGCTGTGCTCGAGTGGGAGAAAAAATGGGCTCAGGTGAAGTTTTTACGCCAAGGCTGGATGGAAAATGACTTATCTAAATTGTTTTATGATGTTTGTCCTAACCATAACACTTTTATTTTGAACTAACTATGTTAAAAAGGCTAACTTACAACTTGCAATTGATTTCCATGAACTGATGGCTCTGTAGATTGATTGTAGTTATTTAAAATCTGATGAATTTGCTCATTAGTAAAATTTAATCTTATAGGATTTTCTGAAATCAAAATTGGTCGGCTAATACTCATAAATGGTGATCTGATTAAAACAACATCTAGATATTTTTTGGTTTTAAGTTGATTAATAATCTCTTTTTGCTCCTTAAAGTATTTATCATCAGAATCATCCTGTATTTGTAATGAAAATTTAAAACTATATATATAAGGATATTCTTTTCCTATACCACACTGCTTTTCGTATAGAGGATAATCCGAAAAAAATTTTTTATCAAAAATATTTATTTGACTATTAGGATCGTATAAAATTATACCGCCTACAATATTTTCATAATAACTGAGCTTTGATTTTTTGTAGTCTTTTAAAATAGCGATTCGAATAGGTGGGGATGACTCATCTTCATATAGTCCAAAAAAGGCATCATCCGCGCAAAATATACCATTGAACGATTTATTAAACTCATAGGCATTCACATTCATATAGTGCATATTCAAGTCTTCAGTCGGTTTTATTGGATTAAAAGCACATCCGAACAATAGACTAAATTGCAAACATAAAAATATTTTAGCTAGTTTAATTAACATAGCGTTTTCCTACTGAAAAGTATTGATTAAATTCAAATTCGACTGATTATTATAGTATTGCATAAGCAAATCATAGGGTGAGTTATTTTGTTCTTTACCATTAAGTATTATCTTATGATTCATCATTTTACGTATAGCAATGTCCCCCTATGGCAGGATAGTTGTCACCCCTAAAGAATAATCCAAATGGGGGCAACAAGGACACATCATGCCACGATAT
>NZ_VKLR01000013.1:0-48817 GCF_007280595.1 Psychrobacter sp. YGAH215
CTATAGTGCATTAAGTATAAAAATGTTATAAGATAAAACATCTCAACAGATATACTCAATTATCATGACTTACTCACTAGATTATCGCAAACAAGTTCTTAAAAGCTTAGCAGATGGCATGACCTTTGCCGAGGCAGCCTCTTTTTATGACATTAGTCCAACCACTATTCAAAAGTGGAAGAAACGGCTGCATAGTAAGAGCACACGCAATGTTACGCCATCAAAAATACCGGATAATGCACTACGCAAAGACGTTGAGCGTTACCCTGATGACTATCACTATGAGAGAGCAAGACGGTTCAACTGTACTGCCCCAGCCATTTGTGAGGCTTTAAAACGCCTAGGCATCAGTCAAAAAAAAGACCTTAGAGCATCCAAAAGCATGTCCAATAAAAAGAGCGGCGTATCAGAGTAAGCTTGATAACTTTAAACAGCAAGGTTATCCCATTGTGTATATGGACGAAAGCGGTTTTGAAAGCCAGACCATTCGTCCTCATGGTTATGCACCGATAGGCAAACCCTGTATCGACAGCTACAACTGGCAAGGTAAAAAGCGAACCAACGTCATTGGGGCTCTATATGAAAAGATGCTATTTGCACTGGATTACTTTGAACACAACATTAACAGCGGCATATTCTACGATTGGTGCAAACACACCCTAATCCCAAGCCTTAAAACCAAATGCGTGATTGTCATGGATAACGCTCGGTTTCATAAAAGTAGACGTATCCAAAAATTACTGAACAGGCATGGTCATCGTATCCTATGGCTGCCGCCGTACAGCCCAGACTTGAACCCTATTGAGAAAAAATGGGCTCAAGTGAAGTTTCTACGCCAAGGGTGGATGGAAAATGACTTATCCAAATTATTTTATGATGTTTGTCCTAGCCATAACACTTTTGTTTTGAACTGACTATATTATGTAGAAAAGATAGCTAATTCAATTATTATACAAACACCTGCTACTGTTAGATTAAATAAGAGATGGGCTGAGTTCAGTAGACCTAGTCATGAGTTTGAAGATCGAATTTGGGATGAAAAAAGAAACCTATATATTTCAATTAATTCTTACTCTGAAGAAACTGCATTGACTGATTTACAGACGTATTCCTATGGGTTTTTCCGTGGACAGAAAGTTGACCACATGAATGTTAATTTTATTCCTAGTAGAATAGATTATTATGGTTTCAATGCTAAAGAAGCGCTTCAAATTGATAGAAATAAATGGCAGCAATATTTTCTACAAAAACTTATAGATGAAGAATATTTTAACGAGTTATTTAAAAGTCTAATAGATGAACAAACTACTTTAGTAGAGAAACAGTTTAAAAATAAAAAAGTCATTAGTGCATATAATAGAATGTTTGGCTTCGACAGTAAGAAATACTATAATAATAACTCATGGAGAAGTCTAAAATTCTTTAATGAAAAAGATACTATATTTGGTAAGAAAGTATTTAAAAAAAATAATTTTAAAAAATTACTATCAGTTGATAAATTACATTTAAAATTTGATATCAGGCATAGCTTCAATATTGCGAGTAAGCCTAGTATTATAGTTGAGGAAAAAGAAATAATAACTAGCATAAGCGAACATAGTTTTTTTGTGCGGTTGTTTATTGAAGAGTGGTATGCGATTGGTGGAAATCATGAAGTGCTAGAGAAGGATGGATGCGTAGAGATGAAGTTCTCCAGAGATAAGGAGCATGAGTTTGACAATACTTTATTACTTTATCTAAAAGGTCTATTAAGCAATGCTAGAAGAATTGCTCTTATTCCTCATAAAGCTGAAACTATAAGTGAATTACAACCTTATAAAGGATTAATTTGTTCTAGTGAAGTTCACCGAAACTACTTTAGAACTGACGATAAAAATAAAACTGAATCTTTGCTAATACCTTTCTTCTCTTTCAAGAATAGTGACGAACTAACAGTAATTACGGTGGAATCACTTGATGTGATTATTGATGCTGTATGGAATGAGAAGAAAGAAACAAGTAAAGAGGTTAAGCGAGAAGAAATAGAGCAGCTTTATAATGACTTAATAAAAATGGTAGATAATAAAATGCAGAACAACGATGATTGGAGAGAAGCAAGAGAAAGAAGTAAAGAGTTTAGAAGTTTTGACAGCTCTATGCTATCTAAATATGATAAATAAACTCGTATTTGGTTATCTTTATTTTGAATTACACCTCACTATCTATGCGTAAGATGCAGCCATTAAAATTTTAGTGAAAAACATATTCAACCTGAATCAAACTAGGTTCTTTAGCCGTGACTGTCGCGGTATCCTGTGCATCTGAGCGGGTTGCGGGCACTTGGCTGAAGGTAGTATCGCTGAGCAGGAATGCCATCAGCCAATAGTGACCGCCCCGCTTGGAGGTACAGATATAAGCAAAAGGCGCAATTCGCTCAACTCAAAAATCCTGCAATCCCTACTGCAAACTCCCTCTTTTCTCGTTACAATAGCCTCAATAAAGTGCATCATGATATGCACACTGTCCGATTGAGCAGTGCCCCCCTTTTACTTATCCAATATCTGAGAATCCCATGAGCCATAAGCCTCCTGCTGACCTATTAAAAAGCGCCGAACACTGGCGTGAAGACATTCATTTTCGCCAAGATGTGCTGGGCAAGCCGTTTGATTTTGCGACCACGTGGGGTATTTTTTCACCGCAAAAGCTCGATGATGGCAGTTTGATGCTGCTTGATTACGTGGATTTTCAAGCGGATGACGATTCGATAGATTTGGGCTGTGGCTATGGCGTGCTTGGTATGACGGCGGCGCGTGAATGCCCGAATGGTCTGCATACCTTGATTGATAAAGACTTTATGGCGGTAGAATATGCGCGCCGTAATTGCGAGAAAAACGGTCTAAAAAATGTCGATGTGCATTTATCAAATGGCTTTAACCATGTGGCAAAAGACAAAGACTTTAGCCTTGTAATGTCGAACTTGCCGGCCAAAGTAGGTAAAGAGCAGCATTATCTGTATTTCCTTGATGCTTATGCGCGCATGCGTCAAGGTGGGCGTTTTTATGTAGTGACAATCAATGGTTTACGTCAGTTTATGAAGCGCTCGTTTACCGAAGTATTTGGCAATAGCGAAAAGGTTAAACAAGGTAAAACCTATACCATTACCATGGCGACCAAAGACTAAGCTTAAGCAACTTAAAAGCTGCACAAAAAATCCCGCTAACACGATGATGTGTTAGCGGGTTTTTTTACCTAAATTTTTAGAACTATATTTTTACAATTATATTTTTAAAACTACATTTGCCGCTTCAACAAATACCCGCCCAATATTGCACTGGCGATAATCGGTAATAGCACCATTAATAATGGCGAAAAACCAGTCGCCAATGAGACAAAGCCAACCAAGTCTTGCACATAACTAAACAGCAAGCCAAATAGTAATGCCACGACGATACGCAAGCCCAAGCTATGCGTACGTAGTGAACCAAAGACGAATGAGCAAGCAACAATCACTAGCGATAAAATCGATAGTGGTGACAGTAGCTTTTGCCAAAATGCCAACTCATGACTTAACGAGCGCGTGCCTTGCTGGCGCATAAATTGGCGATGCTCATATAATTGAGTCAATGACAAATCTTCGGCCTTACGAGTGAGTAAATACACCGACTCAGGCGCGAAGGGCAAACTCAAGGTATCTGACGGTGCGATAGCTTGGCTACTCTCAAAGCCCTGACCAATCATCAGCTTGGTCATATTATTCAGCTGCCACTCGTAACGGTATTGCTCGCTCGGTTTGCTGCTATTAGTATCTATTGCTTCGCGGCCGATATATTTGCCGCCCTCGGCATGAATAGCCGTTTGCAGATTGCCATTATTGTCTAAATGCCAACGTTTAACTTCGCCGATATTGCCTTTCACATCGGCATAATCGATATACAAAATATCGCTGCCATCTGGCTTGGCACTGCCGTCTTTTGTACTCTCAAAGCGTGGCTGTACTGTCCAATAACCGCGTACCGAGGTGACAAGCGAGCTATTGTCTTGATCGTTAATTTCTTGCGCTAATTGATTAGAATGCGGTAGGACAAACTGATTAATCACCAATGCCAATAGCACAAAAATCAAGGCCGGCTGCAACACCCAACCGACGATACGATAAACACTGACGCCAGCGGCGCGCATGACGACCAGCTCACTTTTATTGGCAAGTAAACCCAAACCAACCACCGCACCAAGTAACGCACCCGTTGGGATAAATTGCTCTAAGAAGTACGGCGAGCGATAAAAAATATATTTAATCGCCTCGCCCATCGTATAGTTATCATCTAACGAATCCAGCTCAGACAAATAAGAAAATACCAGCTGCAATGCCCACAAGCCTATAACCGCGCCGATGATGGCGAGCAAAGCATTAAGCTTGACGTAATGGCTCAGCACCTTTAGATTGGTTGGTTTTGGCGCAAGTTTTAGCTTAGGGCTGGGCGAATTTGGCTTTGATGAATTAGAATTTGATGATTTAGAGAATAAAGCGCTCATTAGGATTGTCCTCCTTGTGAGCCATTGCTTTTATGGTCAATATTGCCTTGATGCTCGCTAACGGTTAACAGCTCATCTGGTTTGCGAAAGCGCAAACGGTGCTGGACGCGGCTGCCCCAATTCATATAAAGCGCCAAAGCCATGAACCCTAAAACCAGCCATGCATACGCCCAAACGCTAACACTGCCTTTACTCACCGCGTTTTTGAGTGAAATAATGCCAAGCGCACAGCTGACAAACAATAAAATCGATGGGAATAGACGCAACCAGCGACCTTGACGCGGACGTACTTGCGCCAGTGGCACGGCGAGCATCGGTGCGATAATCATGAGCCAAGGCAAAGCCAGACGATAGCCAAGCTCCCCTTGCGCCGCTCGAAGTGCGTTTTCACTATTTACTGCTGTACTGCCCGTTGCGGCTTGCCATAATGGACCTATCGCTTGGGTTTCGATATTGGCTTCGGTGATGACCTCTTTGGAGGATTCGGTCAAGGTGATACGGTAGCGATCAAAGCCCACTTGGTTGTATTTTAGACTGCCTGCGCCGACTTCATAACGGCGACCTTGGAACAAATCTAGTTGAGTAACGCCGCTACTGCCGGTATCTACTTGCTGAGCGCGTTTGGCAAGGGTAATGGTATCTTTACTGATAGCATTGTTGCTTGTAAGCGCGTTTGGCAGCTCTGGGATATTTAATTGCTCAGCGGTTTCTGGGTCGATATTATTATTTACATCAGCGGCCGCGTTTTTCGCCGTACTGCCTTTGGCTTTAGGCTCAGATTGAATCAATATCACATCTTGCAATTGTTTTTTATCATCGCTCAAGCTGCCGACATACAAATGATAATTGCCACTACTGATAAACTGATTGGGACGTATCAAATCAAAGGCACTGGTCAACGCTTGCTGTTGCCACACGCTCTCCGATGAGCGTACGCCCCACGGTTTTCCAACAATAGATAAGGCCGCCTCTCCAACAAATAATGCCAATATCAGCGGCGTCATCAACCGCCCAAGCTTACCACGCGACACGCCGCTGGCATTAATCACCGCCATCTCTTGGTCGACGTATAAGCGCCCGAATACTAGCATGAGTGCGATAAAAAATGCCAATGGCAGGATAAGCTCTAAAAAGTAGGGCAAATTATAACCAATGATGGTAAATAATAAGCTGATGTCTAAATTGCCTTCTGCGGCAATACCAAAATAACGGATTAAACGGCCGCCGAGCATCATCACCACTAAAAACCCCAACACCAAAGCGGTCGTTGAGGCAACTTGTTGAGTCATATAGCGGCGTAATATCACAATAGGCACTCTTTAAAAAAGGTTGGTATGCGCACAATTTAGCGCAGTTTGACTGGCGCTACGTTATAAATAGTAGCGATAAAGATAACCGCTAATCCTAGCATATTTTGCTCAAAAATGGCTGTGAAATGTGTTGGAAAACATTGTATGCATCTTGCTATAAGCCTTGATTGTTTGGTTCATAATAGCTAAAACTAACAAAGCCTACAGCGTATATTATTTATAAGAATACCTTAATCTATGGATGAATCTGTTAACTATTTACGCCGTATGTTTGCTTTATACTATTTAGCAAAGTTTGTTTGTCCTTGGTATCCTTTGCCGCGCTTTTTTAGGTTTTGTTGCTAAACTACTGTTTCTGCCAAATTTAAATGGTACAAATACTTTAAACAGCACAAATAAATAGGTAGTCGATTCAAAAAAATATAGAATTGCTATATGGATAGCGACGCCGCGCTCGCTGCGCACTCGCCTCGCAATATGCTACACTATTGTGCTAGCTGCATAAGTAACGGCATTTAAAAAGTATTATTTTAAAAAGCACGAATACATTAATAAAACACGCATTTCATAACTCTAATAAGGATAACTATATGAATATTAAATTAACGCAAACCCTGCCAAAAACCCATACACAAAAAATACTTAAAAAAGAAGCCAAAAGTAAAGACGCTGCCTGTCTTGTGGTGCTCATCGATGATAAGAAAAACATCTTAGCTGAAGCGCAATTGAGCGATTATCAAAGCCGTATTGCGCAATTGATGGAAGTATCACATTTTAACGGTAAAGCCTGCGAAACCGTCGCTGATTATGCGCTCGCTGGCGACAAGAAAACCACGAAAGAAAACCCAGTACAGCTATTACTCGTTGGTGTGGGTAATCTTGATAAGCTTGGTCACAGCGTATTGCAAAAAATCGCCAATACCATCTATCAAAGCACGCAAAAACGTGTTGACTCTATCACCGTTGCTTTAGATGATGCGCTAGAAGAAAATCATTTCAGCCAGTTTGCCCTTAATTTACTGGCAGCAAGCTACCGTTTTGATAAATACAAATCTGAGCAAAGCACGCCTGTTTTAACCGACATCTATTTATTGGCTGACGAGTCATTAGAAGCTGCGTTAACATTTGCCGAAGCGGTATTCGCTGGTCAAAGCTTGACCCGTGATGTCGCCAATGAGCCGGGCAATATCTGTTTCCCTGCTTACATGGCCGAACAAGCCGAAGCGCTTGCTAAAGCTTATCCTGACTTATTAAAAGTCACCGTCTTGGGTGAAGATGAGATGTCAGCGCTGGGTATGAACTGCTTCTTAGCGGTTGCCCAAGGTTCAGCCAAAGAAGGCAAATTGGTATTGTTAGAGTACCGCGGTAAATCTAACTTTAGCGCTAAAGTCGGCGCTAGCAAAATCGCCAATAGTGGTGCAAAAGTAACAGGCGGTCTAAAAGCCTTAGCGGATAAATTACCGACCAAAGCTACTAGTAAAAAATCTGACAAAAACAGCGATGTAAAAACTGTCAATGATGATGCGCCTATCGTCTTAGTCGGTAAGGGCGTGACCTTTGATTCAGGCGGTATCTCAATCAAACCTGGTGCGGCGATGGATGAGATGAAATTTGATATGGGCGGTTCAGCATCGGTACTTGGTACGATTAAAGCTTTATGTGAAGCGCGTCTCCCGATTAACGTCGTTGGTGCCTTAGCTTGTGCGGAAAACATGCCATCAGGTGATGCCACGCGCCCAGGCGATATCGTCAAAGCCATGAACGGCAAATCGGTTGAAATCTTAAATACCGATGCCGAAGGTCGTTTGGTGTTAGCCGATACATTATGCTACGTCCAGCGCTATCAGCCAAAAGCCATTATCGATGTGGCAACGTTGACCGGCGCTTGTGTGGTTGCCTTAGGTCACGTGCGCTCAGCGGTATTTAGTAATGACGAAGACGTGTTATTTGAATTAGAAAACGCCAGTCATTTATCGGGCGATTTAATCTGGCATATGCCGTTAGATGATGAGTATCAAACACAGCTTGACTCGCCTATCGCCGATATGCAAAACATCGGTGGTAAAGGTGGCGGGGCTATCACAGCTGCTTGCTTCTTATCGCGCTTCGTTGAAGAAGGTCAAGCATGGGCGCATTTGGATATCGCTGGTACGGCATGGAACTCAGGTAAAGACAAAGCAGCAACTGGTCGCCCTGTTCCGCTATTTATGCAATACCTCAAAAACAGCGCAAACAATGCCTAAGCCGTTATCAATAATCTATCGGTGAAAAACCAATTTATGAACATAAATTTATGAACATCAGTTTTTATATTTTAAGTGAGAGTAAAGCCCAAGATATCTTGGGCTTTATTTGTCAATTGACCCAAACCGCGCTGAATAAAAGCGCTCAGTCGCTGTTGATTCTCATTGATAAAGATGATGAATTGCTATCGACACTTGATGAAGCGCTATGGTCATATGATGCCGCAAGCTTTATACCACATCAGCGACTTTTGGTATCTACCATTTCTAACCTTAACGATGCTAGTAAATCTGTGCAAGAGAATAACGAGGCATTAGCCCCTGTTTTACTTAGCAGTTATATGCCAGCGGATTTTAAAGGTATTGTCCTAAATACCACCATCCATCCTGTCAATCGTTTTATGGCAGCGACCAATAATGCCCAGCCTACTCGGGTGCTTGAGCTGATAAAACCTGACCCTGAGAGTACGCAAGAAGGTCGGCATAAATACAAAGCCTATCAACGATTGGGCTACGAGCTGACCCATTTTAAGGTTTAAGCTATAAAATCCCTTTATTTCTCGTCCTAAAAAACACTTCTATTTTTTCACATTGCGCACTTTTACTTCACCTTATGTGTTTAGGTAGGCATGGGTTAAAGGTAGGCGTTTATCTTAAAAAAATGCTACCATCCTTCGATTACTTTTCCGTTCTATTATAAATTTTATATTTATTGACAAAGTCGAGGGTGTATAGATGCGTTCATTGATTGCGATGTACCAGCGTATAGGGCTGGTGCCGCTTATTATTATCGGTTTAATATTAGGCGTTTTGATTGGCTGGCTGGCACCAAATATCGGTGTTGCGCTGGGCCTATTAGGGACGCTATTTGTCGGCGCGCTAAAAGCAGTCGCGCCGATATTGGTCTTTATTTTGGTCATGGCAGCGATTAGCCAACATCGCAGTGGCAATGAGGTGTATGTCAAACCGGTGCTGATTATGTATATGTTTGGCACTTTTTTGGCAGCACTGACCGCCGTTGGCGCAAGCTTCTTATTCCCAACCGAGCTGATATTGGTCAATGCCAACATTGAGCAAGTACCCCCTGCTAACCTGCAAGAAGTACTCACCAACTTGCTGATGAATTTGGTTGCCAACCCTGTGCAGGCTATCGCTGATGCCAATTATATTGGTATTTTAGCGTGGGCAATCATCATTGGTTTTGCCCTACGTCAAGCCAGCGATACCGCGCGGGCGGTGGTCAGTGATTTTTCTGATGCCATCTCGCAAGTGGTCAAATGGGTCATTGCGCTAGCGCCATTTGGTATTTTAGGCTTGGTTGCCAATACCGTCGCTGAGACAGGCTTTGCCGCGCTAGCAGGTTATGCGCGCATCTTGATGGTACTGGTCGGTTGTATGTTGTTTATTGCGCTGGTGGTCAACCCTATTATCGTCTTAGTTAAGACGGGTAAAAACCCTTTCCCACTGGTGTTTACTTGCCTGCGTGAATCGGGGATTACCGCGTTTTTTACCCGTTCATCAGCCGCTAACATTCCGGTTAATATGAACCTTGCGCGTAAATTGGGTCTACACGAAGACACTTATTCAGTCACCATTCCATTAGGTGCAACCATCAATATGGCCGGCGCGGCGATTACTATTAACGTCTTAACGCTAGCAGCAGCGCATACCCTTGGTATCGAAGTAAGCTTTGCCTCAGCGCTACTACTAAGTTTGGTCGCAACAATTAGTGCTTGCGGCGCTTCTGGTGTGGCTGGTGGTTCTCTACTTTTAATTCCATTAGCTGCGAGCTTATTTAGTATTCCAAACGACATCGCCATGCAAGTGGTGGCAATTGGCTTTATCATCGGGGTGGTACAAGATTCCGCTGAAACTGCCTTAAACTCATCAACAGACGTCTTATTTACCGCTGCCGCTGATCCAAAATATGCGCGTTAGTTGTTAGTTGTTAGTTGTTAGCTGTTAGTTATTGACGTTGGTTTTAATGAAAAACCGTCATTTTTAAAGCGGTATTTGTAATAGTATAAAGGGTCTCATTTAGAGACCCTTTTTTATGGATAATAATAAGACGTTGGCTATTTTAAATGCTCGACGTCTACTTCAATCACCGGCATCTGCATATCAAGCTGGCGCTTTAATTGGCGCAGCTGCTCAACCTCATCTAGTAACTCCAGTATCAAACCAATCGCCGGCACGCTGGCTTCAAAGTCGCGGCTGAGTCGCGAGGCACGGCGTACGGTTGTCAGCTGATAACCGGTAAATTGCTGACGCTCTGGTACATCATATTCGATAATATTTTCTTCAAGCAATTCGATGACCCATTGGCGCTCTTGCCCACAGGCAGATACAAGCTCATCTAGGCTCAAGATAATGTCGGTAAATTCAGGCGAATGTTTCATAATGATTATCCTCGTTTGCGCTTTATTTTATCGTATGGTCTTTATCTCTATTACAGGGCGATTATTCATAATTCATCACAGTTAAAAACTGATAGCACCAATCGTTAATAATAGCTGTTAATATCAGACGTTAATACCCGTCGTTAACGGCTGATACTGGTATCAGCAAACGCTTCTTTAAGCTGTTCATAAGCTTTTATGGCCGCTTCGCTGCTGACATCAGGATTGACGATATTTAGGGTCAGATATAGATTGCCCGCTTGCTTCGCAGGAATACCTTTACCTTTTAGGCGTAAATTGCTACCTGATTTGCTGTTTTTAGGAATCGTTACTCCAAGCGAGCCGGCGGGAGTATTAACGGTAATTTTTTCACCGAGCGCTGCTTCCCAAGGCGCAATATTAACGGTTTGATAAACATCGGCGCCTTCAATACGGATATTATCAGCGTGACTGATTTTAACCTTTAAAAATAAATCGCCGTTTTTACCACCGCCGATACCAGCTGCCCCTTGTCCTGCTAAGCGGATTTGCTTGCCATCGGTGATGCCTTTAGGAATTTTTATTTTAAGGGTTTTATTTTCATAATCGACACTACCATTTGGCTGACGAACGGGCACATTTAACTTGATGCTATAGTCATCACCGCTATAGACCGAGGCCAAATCCACGGTAATCTCTGCATGTTGGTCTTGACCTTGACTGTCTTGCGCGCCAAAACCGCCGCCAAACTGCTCAAAGCCGCTGCTTTGTGAGCGGCCACCAGTTTGCCCACGCGCACCGCGACCAAAGGCTGAAAAGATATCATCGAAGCGAAAACCGCCATTGTCATAAGCTTGACCTTCACCAAACTGGTCTTTGATGTCTTCCCAGCGAAAACCGCCTTGACCGCCAGCGCCCGCAGATTGGCCACCAAAACCGCCAAAACCACCAGCGCCGCCTGCACCAGCAAAAGGATTGTCTAGCATGGCATCGTATTCTGCGCGCTTATCTTTATCTCTAATGGTTTCATAAGCATTGTTGATTTCCGCGATTTTGTTATCAGCGTCTGGATCATCACTGACGTCAGGGTGATATTGGCGTACCAGCTTACGATATTTCTTTTTAATCTCAGCATCACTGGCATCTTTTTTGACGCCCAAAATGTCATAGTAATTTTTCTCTGCCATGTTATTTTTCCTCAATATAAAAGCCTTTGAATAAGACTGCTATGCCAATATAAACGAAACGATGGACCGGGTTGTATGAGAGCGATATAACGCATATAAATATAACGTCTGGTCATTATCATTGTTATTGTCATCTACATATCATCATAACAATAATAAACCGCCAACAATACCAACCCAAACTGTTAGACAAATAAATAGTTACCTTAAGTATAAAGGCTATATTTATAAGTAATAATGGAGATATTGTTAACAAAATTAAAGAGTGGTTAATAGGATTGAGCAGTGGAGAATCATAGACTTGCAGGCAAAACAGCGCCATTTTGACCTTAGTAGTTCTTTTACATACCTGTAAGGGTATAACAAGCTCTTTCTTGTAAAATGCCTTTATTATTTGTACTCGCAGGGAGTATGGATAACATAGGCAAGAGTATCTGTCTATCTCATCAACAAGAAATAGGTATTAAATGTCTTATTTAATCAAGTCTTTAGTCATCACTTTATCGCTGCTGATAAGTACGACCGTTTTTGCCGGCAACACCAGTTATTACGGTAGTAAGTTCCACGGCAAACGTACCGCAAGTGGCAGTATCTTCAATATGAACTCCCTCACCGCCGCGCATAAGACGCTGCCGTTTGGTACGAAGGTACAAGTGACCAACAAAAAGACAAAGCAGAGCGTGATCGTAAAAATTACCGATAGAGGACCTTATATTAAAGGTCGTATTTTGGATTTATCGAAAGCCGCTGCTGGTCAAATAAACTGTGAACTTTGCACAACTACTATGAAAGTACTGTCTTATGGAGATGGTAAATACCGGATGGAATAATGGCATAAAAAAGGGAGAGCTTAGGCTCTCCCTTTTTTTATATCGACGAGTTTTTATAGTCCCTATATTTATAGCCACTATATATAGTCACTATGTTAGGCGCTTAAACAATCACGCTGTCACCCTACCTTGACAATTTTTTATTGAAAACGCGCTTCCATTTCTTCTAAATTTGTCATCGCTAGCAATAGCTTTTCTTCATTGTCGCTATGCTGCTGCTGGAGCGCGGTTTGCTCATCTAACAACAGCAATAAATCAGCCTTGCGGCTTTCTTCGTACAGCTCAGTATCGGCAAGCTTGGTTTCTAAACTGGCCATTTTTTCATCGATTTTAGCCAAGGCTTTTTCTGTATTTTCAATCTCACGGCGTATCGGTGCGGTGAGCTTACGCTGCTCGGCGGCCAATTTGCGCTGCTCTTCTTTGCTAATCAAAGGCTGGGCGGCTTTATTATTTGCAGGTGCAGTCGACGCTTTACTATTTATTTGATCTAATTGGCTGACTGATGGTTTGGTTATTTGACTGTTTGCCGAACCTGTATCTGTTTCACGTGAAACAGATTTCTTATTGTCTTTTTTGTTCTTTTTCTTACTGGTATTTTTGTCCGAGGCATTTTCTTGTTTGCGCTTTTCTGCTAGCCATTTACCGTAGTCGCTGATATCGCCATCGAACTCATCGATTTGGCCGTCATGCACTAAAAACAGCTCGTCGCAGACATTGGCAATCAGCTCGCGATCATGCGATACCAACACCACTGCCCCTTTAAACCCTTGCAGGGCGATGGTCAGAGCCTGACGCATTTGTAAGTCTAAATGGTTGGTTGGCTCATCGAGAACCAGCACGTTTGGACGCTGCCAAACGATTAATGCCAAAGTCAAACGCGCTCGCTCGCCACCAGAGAATAGCTCACTTGCGGTATCGATACGGTCGCCGCGAAAGTCAAAACTACCAAGGAACGAGCGCAGTTCGGCATCAGAGGTTTTACCTGCTAGGCGGCGCAACATTTGCATCGGTGTCGCTGCCGCATCTAAAGTATCCATTTGATGCTGATTAAAATAGCCAAGCTTTAAGGTGTCAGAGACGCGATAGCTGCCTGATAAAATACCAATTTCACCAACCAAGGCTTTAATCAAAGTCGATTTACCAGCGCCATTCATTCCCAACAAACCAAGGCGAGTTTCGGGCGTCACTTGGACGTTGGCATTATGCAAAAGCGGCGTCTCGCTATAGCCGATATCAGCATTGCTCATTTCTATCAGCGGCGAGCTCATATTGGCCGGCTCATAAAAGCGGAACGAGAACGGATTGTCCGCCATCATCGGCGACAGCTCTGCCATGCGCTCAAGCTGCTTAATACGGCTTTGTGCCTGTTTGGCTTTACTGGCCTTGGCACGGAAACGACGAATAAAATCATCCAAATGCGCTTTGGTCGCTTGTTGCTTCTCAAACGCTTGTTGCTGCTGCGCCATACGCTCGTGACGGGTACGGATAAACTGCTGATAATTACCTGTATAAAGGGTGATTTTTTGTTGTTCGACGTGCAAAATATGCCCGACGGTGGCGTCCAAAAACGCTTGGTCGTGCGAGATAACAATCACCAAACCGGTATAAGCATTAATCCAGGTCTCAAGCCAAAGAATGGCGTCCAAATCCAAATGGTTGGTTGGCTCATCAAGGAGCATTAAATCGGCGCGGCTCATCAAGGTTTTGGCAAGGTTTAAACGCATACGCCAGCCACCCGAGAACCCTTCAACGGGCAATTCATGCTGACTGGTCTTAAAACCAAGACCTGCCATGATTTGGGCCGCTTTGGTCGGCGTCCGATAACCGTCAATCTCATCAAACTGCTGATGCAAAACGCCAATCTGATCGTCACTGACACTGCTTAAATCATTTAACGCCGCATTAATCTCATACCACTGCTCATCACCGCTTAGCACATAATCTATCGCCGTCTGCGTGCTCGCCCCGACTTCCTGCGCCATGTGCGCCACCTGCCAGCTATCAGGAATGCTGACTTCGCCTCTATCAAGCGTCACTTCGGTATCGCCGGTGCCCATTTGCGTCAATAATAAGGCAAACAAGGTGGATTTACCGGTGCCGTTATTGCCCGTCAAGCCAACTTTGTGGCCCGGATGGAGCTGAAAGCTTGCCCCTGCAAACAACTCACGACCATCACGGCGAACGCCAACGTCTTTAAATTCGATCATATAATTTCTTCATCTCAACAATAATATAAAACATAAGGCAATAAAAACATCCGTCTGGCATGTTTACAGGCGGCTATTATTTCAAACGCTTGGCGCATAGGCAAACGATTAAATAACTATTTTAAATTCAATCCTTTATACGGCTAAAAACCACTTGCTATTATAATAGCTTACGAACGATTAAAAATTTGGTAATTAAAACCGCTATTTGACATGTAAAACTACTATATAGTTGCAAACCCTGCTGTCACCCTTGACAAATCAATCAGCACCCCAATTATGTTATACTAGTAAAACACTATTGACATCATGCAGTTAGGTATTTGAAATTGGGCCTTTAAAGTTAAGTAGCGGCCGCAGTGCTATTCGCCAAACCGCTATGCCACAATATTTCAATGCTAAGTTATATTGCTAAAATGTTACATTACTAAATGCCTTAACAAATATAAAAAATTTTACCGTAGCCTAGGCGTTATTAGCCGCTACTTATCAGTCGCCCTATCCAGTATAAATAGACGACCTCGCAGAAATAAAAAATAAATCATTTGATTTTAGCAACTGAGGTAGATATGAACGAATCAGCCAATCAATTTAATCCAAGTACAAGTCAACCAGTCGACCCAACCGCCTTAAACCTGACCGATAGCGCGGCAAAAAAAGTACGTCGCCTACGTGAAGAAGAAGGTGATAGCAATCTTATGCTGCGTGTCTATGTGACGGGCGGCGGCTGTTCAGGTTTCTCTTATGGCTTTAACTTTGCCAATGAGCTCAATGAAGATGATGCCAATTTTGATAATGACGATGTGACCTTAGTCGTCGATTCGCTAAGCTATCAATATTTGCAGGGCTCGACCGTCGACTATACCGAGGGCTTAGAGGGCGCACGCTTTATCGTCACCAACCCAAACGCCACTACGACTTGCGGCTGCGGTTCATCGTTCTCACTTTAAGTAAGTCGAGATAATAGTTTCGTTATAGAAGTAGCCTAGTCAAGCAATACAGTCCTTTTGGATAAAACTTAGTATACAATCGTAAACTGAAAAAGTCGTTTTTGACCGATAGTCTGGTAAAAAGCGGCTTTAGTCGGTTTGCGATTGTTTTTTTTATGGGAATGTGCTTAAATACCACCTTCTTTTGAGTAGCTAGTCTAATCAATCTGTTGTATGAGTGAGCGCTTAACCTGTTTGTAAAGCTTATGCTTGCGAGCCTTTTATTAAAAGATTGTTGTTAGAAGATTTTTTATTAAAGGATTTTGCTCATAAAGAATAATCACTAAAAAATAATCCTATCTCTATCCCAAATTATTAAGGTACACCCTCATGGCTAAGTTATCTCTTGACGCATTAAACGACATTGACGGCTTTATCGCCGCTGCGCTAGTAGACAGCGAATCTGGTCTTGCAATGGCTACTCTTGGCTCTGGTATCGACCTTGATCTAGCAGCGGCTGGCAACACCGAAGTACTACGCTCTAAGCGCAAAGTAGCAGCAGCGTTAGGCTTAAATGAGAACATCGAAGACATTCTTATCACTTTGAGCAAGCAGTATCATTTGCTACGTCCACTAGTACGTAATGACAATTTGTTTTTATACCTTGTACTTGACCGTCAAAAAGCAAACCTTGCAATGGCGCGTCATATTTTAAAAGGTTTCGAGACTGAATTAGAATTCTCGTAAGCCTGTTTATATTAAGTAATGAGTTATCTAAAGCATCTACCTGATAAGTAGATGTTTTTTTTGTTTTCTAGGTATTTACTTTAAGCCATTAAATTTGGTTAATAACTGCGCGGAGCCGCCATCTTTACAAGTCAAATAACCGTTATTTGAGCGCCAGTGAAGCTTACTGTATTTGTAATTGTACGTGGTTTTTGGGGCGGCTTTGGGCTAAACTGACGTGATTCTATAACCCATTTTTGCGGTTGCACAGCGATTGCGTGGCGACCGACCATAACTAATAACAACAGATGATTATTATGAGTAATTTTGCGAGCAGCTTTGTCGATTTTAAAATTCCAAACTGGTTTGATAGCAAGCATTTAAGCGGCATGCTGCGCGGTATTGAAAAAGAAGGGCTGCGGGTTAAACCTGATGGCTACTTGGCACAAACCCCACATCCAGCCAAGCTTGGCTCCAAGCTCACGCATCCATTTATCACCACCGATTACTCTGAAAGTCTGCTCGAACTTATTACTGACCCAAAGACTTCTCCAAAAGAAACGCTAACCATGTTGCGCCAATTGCATTTATTGGTTTATCAAGGTATGCCTGAAGGCGAGCTGATGTGGCCATTGTCAATGCCGTGTATGCTGTCATCAAAAGATGAAGATATTCCGCTAGCAGACTATGGCAGCTCTAATACGGGTAAGCTAAAAACCCTCTATCGTAGTGGACTTGGTATCCGTTATGGTCGCCGTATGCAGACGATTGCTGGTTTACATTATAACCTGTCATTTGGCGATGATTTATTTGCCGCATGGCAAGCGCAAACGCCAAACACGCAAGATTTGACCCTGACAGAATTTAAAAATGACAAGTATCTGGGATTGATTCGTAACTTTAAACGTCTGACCAGTTTGGTACTGTACTTATTAGGGGCAAGCCCTAGCGTTTGTCCGTGCTTTGTGTCAGGTATCGACCATGATCTTGAGCTGCTCAATGACTCAACCTACTATAGACCGACGGCGACCAGCCTACGTATGGGCAAGCTTGGCTATACCAACAGCGTGCAAGAACATCTCGATATTCGTTATAATAATTTGCCCGAGTATATCAAAGGACTGCGCCGTGCGATTCAGACCCCGCATGCAAGCTTTGAGAAACTTGGCTTAGATGATGACGACGGTAATCCGATACAAATCAATGACCATATTCTACAAATAGAAAATGAATACTATAGTCCGATTCGCCCCAAACAAATCGCGATGAGTGGCGAGAGCCCAACCGAAGCGCTTGAGCGCCGCGGTATCGCTTACGTTGAGTTTCGTGCTATTGACCTTGACCCTTATAGCGATATTGGCATTCGTTTATCTAGCGCCTGCTTTTTAGAAGTGATGGCATTGTACTGCCTGCTCAGTGATTCGCCAGAGCTGCTGCCAGCAGAAGAAGAAGCGTTGGCGGTTAATGTCGAGCGCGTGGTCAACGAAGGTCGCCGCGAAAACTTGCAAATCATTAATAATGGTGATGAGCAAACCCTTGAAAGCTGGATGCTTATGCACTTAAGCCGTATGCAGCCATTGGCAGAGCTGCTTGACGCGCATTATGGTGGTAATGAATATCGGACAGCGGTTGCCTTGATGCAAGGTAAAGCGGGGCATCCTGAGTCAACCATCTCAGCACAAGTGAACTCGGATAGTGAACGTTTGGGTAGCTTGTGGCAGCTTGGCTTTACTTTGGCGCAGCAGCATCGTGAGTCGATATTACAGCAGACGTTGAGCCCAAACACCCAAGCCAAATAT
Organism: Psychrobacter sp. YGAH215; assembly: GCF_007280595.1. Lineage (NCBI taxonomy): Bacteria > Pseudomonadati > Pseudomonadota > Gammaproteobacteria > Moraxellales > Moraxellaceae > Psychrobacter > Psychrobacter sp. YGAH215. The sequence goes on from NZ_VKLR01000013.1 coordinate 18,122, forward strand.
GAAGTACTTGCCGAAAAATCTATCTTGCAGCAGGCAGAGCTTGAAGCTGCCGAAACCGAAGATTTTATGGAATTTTTACAACAGTACCGTTAATGGTTGATTAATTTGACCTTTTAACAGTCTACTTTTTGTTAGTTTTATCCTATATCAATGAGCACTTTATAAGAGTATTCGCCCCATGCGACAGCTGACCACTTACCGTAATCTACAAGTGTTTTTAGTAATCATGGCCGTGATCGGCATGAGCTTTGCGCTATTTTTCTTACAGCGTTATATGGGGTTTTCGCCTTGTCCGCTATGTATCTTTCAGCGCATCGGTCTGATGGTTATGGGCGGCTTTGCTTTGATTGCCGCTATATTTGACCCAAAATCAAAAATCGTCCGCTTACTATTGTGGCTTGGCAGTTTGGCAGGTATTGGCTGGGCAGCAGTAGTTGCCGGTCGGCACGTATGGCTACAGCATTTGCCCGCCGACCAAGTGCCCTCATGTGGACCCGGCTTAGATTATTGGCTTGATACCCTACCGATGCAGCAAGTATTAAAAGAAGTATTTGCCGGCTCTGGTGAATGCGCGTCTATTGAGTGGACGTTTATGGGTTTGAGTATCCCTGAGCAATCTTTGATTTTATTTAGCGTTTTGATATTGGTACATTTGCTGATTTTGTGGCGTATCGTGCGTCCTGCCCGCTAACCTGCTTCTACTACCCTTATGAGTAGCCAATAACCGTCCTGCACAATGCATGGACGGTTATTTTTTTGGCTCATATTTCAGGCGTTTTTAGCACGGTTAAAGCCATAGGGTTTAATTAACGACACGCTCTAGTCACTTTTACACTTTGATATATCCAAGGTGTTTATTTACCCTAATGGAATAACGGTAGTCTTAATTGCACTTTAAACGTATATAGCCAGTGTTTGCAAGCCCTCAACGTGAGGTTTTTTATCAGAATTATGAGGTTTATCACATAATTTAACGAAGTTAGGGTAGCAAGCGCTGCCTGTTGGCGCTAAGATTGTCCCTCACAATTTCTTTAACTTTTACCAAGACTTTAATTAGTTATCCTACTGACAAGGCTGAAACTCACTATTAAAAAATGTTTTTTGGTAACGCTATGATTACTCTCTTACCCTATTCCTCCGCTGCAATTACCGCTATGAGACGCTGTACGCGCCCCTTGCTAGTGTTGCCGCTCTGTTTGCTACTCATGAGCTGTGATAGCGCCTCATCTTCTGCGACTGCCAATAACACAACAACGCAAGGTGCTCAGACTACTAATACGGTGGCACTTGCTGACTTGCAGGATATTGATGTTCAAAACAATCTGACCGACGCTGCAGTGAATGAGACAAATAATGCAGAAGGCCAATCACTGATAGCAGCGGCAAACTCAAGTGATAACAGTCGCCGCGCGCCGATAATTTCGGCCGCCAGTAGCGACAGCAGCTTACAAGCCACCTTGATGGGCGATTATGGCGGTGTGGTACCGTGCGCTTCTTGCGATAATATCGAGATTACCTTAAATTTGTTCGCTGATGGCTCTGTGCTAAAAACCAGTGTTTTTAATAATGCGGCGCCGACCGTTCCGCCTTTGTTAGAATCAGGGGTTTATCGCCAAGATGACGATAAAATCACCATCGTTTATGAGAGAAAAAACATCGAAACCTATAAAATCAGTGACAACCATTTGATTATGATGCACACTGATGCCAATCTTAACGATGACTACACCCTTTCTCGTAAATAAATAACTGCCTACCTCAACCAAATTGAGAGTCCACACAACGCCTACTGACTAGGCGTTTTTTATTGGTCATCTTATGGTGTTTACTTTACAATGAGGCTTTGATTATTGAGCTGTCTACTAAACTGCCTGCTGCACCACTACCTGTTGGCTGACATTCAAGCTCAATCTCCTTTTTTTAAGCGTGTACGGAACGTCTATGCATATTCATATTCTTGGTATTTGCGGTACTTTTATGGGCTCGCTGGCGTTACTGGCGCGCAGCCTTGGGCATACGGTCACAGGCTCAGACGCCAATGTCTATCCACCGATGTCCACCCAACTTGAAAATGCAGGCGTGACCATTGCCGAAGGTTATTTGGTCGAGCATTTGCAGCCAGCGCCTGATTTGGTGGTGGTTGGTAATGCCATGAAGCGTGGCATGGATGTTATCGAATATATGCTCGATAGCGGCCTGCGCTACACCTCAGGGCCGCAGTTCTTATCCGAGCAAGTGCTGCAATCGCGCCATGTCATTGCCGTGGCAGGTACGCATGGTAAAACCACCACGACCACCATGCTGGCGTGGATATTACATTATGCCGGTATTGATACAGGATTTTTGATTGGCGGCGTGCCCTTGGTTAATACTAGTGATGAACACCTGCAACAAGTCTTTGCCCATAGCAGCTATTTGGGTGCTGAAAAAGTCGCTGATGGCAGTGGAGGAAAAACCGGCTACTTCGTTATTGAGGCCGATGAATACGATTCAGCGTTTTTTGATAAACGCTCAAAGTTCGTCCATTATCGCCCGCGTACCGCTATTTTAAACAATCTTGAATTTGACCATGCCGATATCTTCGTTGACCTAAACGCCATCCAAACCCAGTTTCACCATATGGTGCGCATGATTCCAAGTAGTGGCAAAATCATCATGCCAGCGGCGACCATTAGCTTAGAAGAGACTTTAGCAAAAGGTGTTTGGACGCCAGTTTGGCGGACAGCGGTTATTGATAAACAGTCAGTTGATCATAAAAAAGACGAGCAGAATTTACAGCACACTAACGACTGGCAAGCCGAACTTATCAGCGCTGATGGCGGTCAATTTAGCGTCAGCTTTGCAGGGAACGATGAGCATACAGCGATCGTCGATTGGTCGATGAGCGGTATTCATAACGTCAATAATGCGCTAGTTGCGGTTGCCGCCGCTTATAATGTTGGTGTCGATATTAAAACTGCCTGCGCAGCATTATCCGCTTTCGCTGGTATCAAACGTCGTATGGAGCTGATTGGCGATGTCAACGACATCTTGGTATTTGATGATTTCGCCCATCATCCAACCGCCATTACCACCACCTTAGATGGCGCTAAAAAGAAACTGGCAGACAGACGGATTTGGGCGATTATCGAGCCGCGCAGCAACACCATGAAAATGGGCATTCACCAAGACAGCTTGGCTGAATCCGCCGTCCTCGCCGACCATACTTTATGGTATGAACCAACCGGACTTGAATGGGGCCTAAAAGACGTCGTTGATAATGCCAAAGCTAACAAGCCCAATATCGCAAGCCAGCAAGTATTGTCTAGTACCGAGGCGATTATTAGGTATATTATTAATAACGCTCAAGCGGGCGATGCGATTGTCATTATGTCGAATGGCGGCTTTGAAGGGATTCACCAGCGTCTATTGACCGCGCTGCGCAATAAATAAATCTCCACTTATATAGCAAGCGTATTAAAGCCTGATTGTTTCTAAAAGCATAGTTCGTTAAACGAGCTATGCTTTTTTTATAGCTAGTTTCCTTCCTATAGATAGCTCCTTCAACGTTTATAAGTCCATATAATTATTTGAATGATTTACACATGATAGTAATCAACGCTTGATCACGTTAGCGACTTTACTACCTTTTTAACCTGCCGTTTACCTATTTCATCTGCTTGATAGCAAATATGGCTTTTTTCTCACATAGCCCCTACACAGATAACATTTCGTCGTTACTTTTTATAGTGGCTAATGATTACAATGAATTCATCAAATAAGTAACAGATTATAAATAACCATATAAATTAAAAACATTAGGAGAATAACAATGAGCTTTATTTGGATGATTATCGTAGGTTTGGTCGCAGGTTTATTGGCACGCGCTATTAAACCGGGCAACGACCCGATGGGTTGGATTATGACCATCGTATTGGGTATCGTTGGTGCGATGCTGGGTGGTTTTGTCGCCGGCTTAATCGGTATCAATGCTGATGGCGGCTTTACCGGACTTATCTTCTCAGTAATCGGTGCGATTATCTTACTGTTTATCTATGAGATGATTATGAACAAACGCCGCGTATAACAAGCGCAAGCCATTACTCGTATTGAATTAGAGCATATGAAAAAGGTCTTACCCAGCGTAAGACCTTTTTTAATGACTGCATTTTCTATCTGAATTATTAATAGTCAGTTTTTCTTATGTTATTCCTTAAGCATAAAACACCTTATGTATTGATATGCATTACTTTTGCCCCCATTTATCTTATAATATCAGACCTATTTTATCTTTATCATTGAGGTGAGCCTTATGGCGTTACTCCCTATTTTAAGCTATCCTGACCCGCGCTTACGCACGATTGCTAAGCCTGTCAAGGAAGTTACGGCTGAAATCAAAACCTTAATCGCCGATATGATTGAGACGATGTATGATGCCCAAGGTATTGGTTTGGCGGCAAGCCAAGTCGACCGTCATATTCAGCTTATCGTCATGGATTTATCGGAAGATAAAAACAGCCCAAGGGTATTTATTAACCCGAAAGTCACGCCATTGGTAGAAGAAAAGCAGCCTTACGAAGAGGGCTGTTTGTCGGTGCCTGAAGTCTATGATAAGGTTGAACGTCCAACCAAAGTACGTATCGAGGCTTTGGATGAAAATGGCAATAAAATTGATGAAGAAGTCGAAGGCTTACTTGCCGTCTGTATCCAACATGAAATGGATCATTTAAATGGCGTCATCTTTGTCGATTATTTATCGCGTCTTAAACAAACGCGGGCGCGTGATAAAGTGCGTAAAGTGCTTAAAATACGCGAAAAACAGGGCGAGCAAATCGCGGATAAACAGCCACAAACCACCAACTCTTAATACATTTATATTTTAAGCCACGTTTGTTGTCCCATCATTATCGTTAAAAATAATGGCTTTATGATGATAAGATTGGCTTTTATATCCTAACGTTTTAATTCTCTGCTATTTTTATTCTCCGACATTCACTGTCTTCATTAAAGGTTTCCCCACCATGACCATGATCAAAATTGACCAATATTTTGACCCTGCCGGCTGGCAGAAATTTACCAAAGCTGCCGAAGGTCGCGAAACCCCGTTTTTGGTGGTCGACTTAAGCCGCATTAAAACCAAATATGCGGAAATGGTTGGTTTTTTTCCAAAGGCGAAGATTCATTATGCTATGAAGGCAAGTCCTGCGGTTGAAGTCATTAACTTATTGGCTGAGCTTGGGTCAAACTTTGACTGTGCGTCTATCTATGAGCTGGATCGGGTGCTTGATTGCGGCATTGAGCCATCGCGTATCTCTTATGGCAACACCATTAAAAAAGCGCAGCATGTCAAATATGCCTTTGAAAAAGGTATTGATTTGTATGCAACCGATTCTGAAGCGGATTTAAAAAATATCGCTAAGCACGCGCCTGGTTCAAAAGTATTTGTGCGTATCTTAGTACAAGGCTCTGAAACCGCTGAATGGCCGCTATCACGTAAATTTGGTTGCCATCCAAATATGGCGATTGACTTGTTGATTCAAGCGCGCGAATTGGGCTTGGTGCCTTATGGTATCTCGTTTCACGTCGGTAGCCAGCAAAAAGACGTCGCCGCTTGGGATGATGCGCTCGCCAAGGTCAAATATATGTTCGACTGGATGAAAAATGAGGAAGGCATTAAGTTACAAATGATTAATTTGGGCGGCGGCTTTCCGGCAAACTATATCAGCGAAGTCAATCCGGTCAAAGTCTATGCAGAAGAGATTACCAGTTATTTGACTGATGACTACAATGAAGATGAGATGCCAGAGATTATCCTTGAGCCTGGTCGTTCATTGGTTGGCGGCTCGGGTGTCTTGGTCAGCGATGTGGTGCTGATTTCGCGTAAATCAGATACGGATTTGACCCGCTGGGTATATACCGATGTGGGCTTATTCCAAGGCTTAATCGAGACTCTAGGCGAAGCAATCAAGTATCCTGTCTACACGCCTAAAATGGAAACCTCAACCAGCGAAGGCACGGTTGTATTGGCAGGGCCGACTTGTGACTCAACCGATATTATGTATGAAGAGGCGGGTTATCAGTTGCCAGAAGAGCTAGAGATTGGCGATAAAATATTTTGGTTAACGACTGGTGCTTATACCAACTCGTATTCATCGGTCGAGTTCAATGGTTTTCCGCCGTTAGACGTGGTTTATATTGATTAATTTTTAACCAATTAATATCAATAACAGTAACAAAGCGCGGTACTGCTTATCACAGTGCCGCGCTTTGTTATTTTTGCTTCGCGACAACATTAATAATCAGCTACTGTACCAATAATGAAATAGGTACGCTATTACTGCTATTTAGCGTCCTATTACTGGCATAACCTGAGCTTTGGCTTTGATTGTTTTGTGAGATTTGTCCAATATTGACCCACTGCCCGCGTGGCACGACAATAGTGCTATTCAGTCTTTGCCCTTGCACGCTATTATTATAGCCATAGCGATTATAAGAAGGATTAGCGCGCACGAGCTGTTCTTCTACTTGGGATAATGTTACTTCGACCTGCCCGTTCGGTAGTAGCCTTGGCATCACCGTAATCCCTTGCGTCGTCGGCAATAATACTTGCTGCTGAATAATAATTTGCCCCGCTAGACGTTTATAGGTCGGATAGCTATTGGCAATATAGCTTTGGTTTAATGAGTAAAGCATGCCGGTGCTGATGCTTGCTGCACTGCCAGACAAGGTTTGTACTTGATATAAATTATTACTTTGTTGTTGGCTATTACTTTGGTTGATTACGCCAGTACCTTGAATACCGTGATTACTAATAACAACCCGACCTTGCTGGATATTACCTTGGGATTGCCGACTATTACCGACACGCACAGCAACGGTCAACGCCTGCGGTTGACCGTCAATCTGACTAAGTAACTGCTGTACTTTTTGATAATTAGCAGCCGTGGTATGTAATACGAGCTTATCTTGATAAGTCGACACCGTACCGCCATCGCGACTGCTACTTAACTCTTGACGCACCGCTGGTAATAAGCTCTCGCCACCATAGGTATGAATCACATAAGTTTGATAAGCGGCCGCTTGTACGACGATTGGCAATACCGTTAAACTTAAGGTAAATGCTATCGGACACGTATAACTTATGATTTTGGTAGCTTTTATCATAGCCAGCGTACGACTAAAATAGGCTATTAGATGTTCGCTAAACTTATTCATGTCTGACTCCTAGCAGTCATTCTGCTTTATCAATAAATAACCGCTACCAAACCATCAATGAGAAACCTTAATATTTTAGGCTTTAGTCATTTAACCCTAAAACATCCTGCATGTTATATTGTCCAACTTCTTGCTTAATCACCCAAGTTGCCGCACGCACCGCACCAGCGGCAAAGGTCATGCGCGCTCGGGCACGATGGGTAATTTCAACCACTTCACCGTCAGCGATAAACATTACGGTATGATCACCGATGATTTCACCGCCGCGTATCGCATGAATGCCAATACTACCAGCTTCGCGCTCGCCCGTTTGCCCTTCGCGGCCATAAATGGCAACGTCTTTTAAGTTCTGTCCGCGCGCTTCTGCAACCGCCTCTGCCATCATATAAGCCGTGCCCGATGGTGCGTCGATTTTGTGTTTATGATGGGCTTCGATAACTTCTACATCGGCATCATTGCCAAAGGCTTTTGCGGCCATAGCGAGCAGCTTTAAGGACAAATTAACGCCCGTTGAATAATTACCTGCATAGACGATAGCGATTTGCTTACTGGCTTCTTTTAATACTTGCTCTTGTTGCTCATTAAAACCTGTGGTGCCAATCACCATCGCAACTTTATTCGCAGCGCAGATTTGCATATTTTGTTCGGTAGCATCAGGCAAGCTAAAATCAATCAGCACATCAATGTCATTAATAACGGCTTTTAAATCATCGACAATCTGTACCTCTAGGCGACCAATCGCTGCAACTTCGCCAGCATCGGCGCCGACAAGGCTTGAGCCTTGACGCTCAATCGCGGCATTTAGCGTGGTTTGTGGGTTGTCCTGTACGGCTTCAATTAACATACGTCCCATACGTCCGCCAGCACCGATGACACCAACGTTAATAGTTTGCTCTTCTGTTTGTTGACTCATATCTTGTCCTAAATGTTTTATTTTCGATAGATTGGTTATTAAATTTATGAGGATAAGTTTAGCAAATATAATGGTTAAATGGTTTTTTATAGCATCACCAAAAAGGCCTATTGTTTCACGTGAAACAATAGGCCTTATAATGACTTAAACAGTAGGGCTTAGCTATCAATCAAACAAATCACCAATCTTTTTAAAGAATGACTTTTTATGGGGTGACTGCTGATGCTTGCTGTCACCATCAAGCGTATCTTGGAATTGACGTAACAAGTCTTTTTGCTCGCGCGTTAGATTCACTGGCGTCTCGATGACCACACGACAAATCAAATCGCCTTTCATCGTCGTACGTACTGGCGTCACGCCTTTACCGCGCACACGCAGCAATTTGCCACTTTGCGTCCCTTCAGCGACCTTGATTTTGACTTTACCATCTAAGGTTGGGATTTCTACTTCTTTACCGAGTGCCGCATCAGTAATGCTCACTGGCACGTCCATATAGAGGTCAGCGCCTTGACGGTTAAAGACGTCGTGCGGTTTCACACGTACTTCAACGTATAAATCACCGTTTTGCACGCCAGCGCCGCCCGCTTCGCCTTCACCTGCTAGGCGGACACGGTCACCATCGTCAACGCCCGCTGGGATAGACACTTCAAGCGTGCGCGATTTATCTTTTACGCCGCTGCCATGACAGTCAGAGCAAGGGTTTTTAATCTGCTTACCAGAGCCGCCACACTGCGGACACGTCTGCTGCACGGCAAAAAAGCCTTGCTGCATACGCACTTGGCCTTGACCATGACACATCTGACAAGTGACCACATCAGAAGCGTCTTTTGCGCCTTTACCATCGCAGGTATCGCACGGCGCAGGTGCCGTAAAGCTGATTTCTTTTTTACAGCCGCGTACTGCTTCTTCTAAGGTTAACTCAATGACATAACGTAAGTCTGAACCGCGGCGTGAACGGCTACCGCCGCCGCGTGATTGACCAAAAATGTCGCCAAAGTTGCCAAAAATGTCGCCAAAGATATCTTGGAAATTGCCACCGCCGCCAAAACCGCCACCGCCCATGCCGTTTTCAAACGCTGCGTGTCCCATGCGATCATAAGCTGAGCGCTTGTCTTCATCGCTCAATACTTCATACGCCATCGACGCTTCTTTAAATTTGTCTTCAGCATCAGGATCATCAGAATTGCGGTCAGGATGGTATTTCATGGCCAGCTTGCGGTAGGCTCGCTTAATTTTCTTGCTGTCAGCGGTCTTACTGACACCTAATACTTCATAAAAATCGCGCTTACTCATGGGCTCTCCTATCGTCTTTACAGTCCACCGATCGGCCGATTCATCAACCCAAGTCAATCTTCTCCTTTGCACTGCACGCACCTACTTACAGGTTTCACATGAAACGTGGTGAATAGGTAGCAAAAAGAGGATAACTTATGAATCTTACGAGCGAATACGGCGGGATGCTGCTTAGCCAAATCAATTATTAAAAGTTTGCGCTATTTATGGAGATGATGGCGGGATTTATCAAGCACTGAGGCGTCTAAATTATAAATTATGAGGCTTTAAACCTTTTAAAAAAGGATTTATTAAGAATTGCACAAAGGTTTCCATACCTTTATCAGGTGTAGGCGTGCTAATATTTAGCGCAATATTGATATATATAAATACTGTTTTTAATTTTTTAACCATTAGGTTTGCGCTAAGGTCGTATTTTTATGAAAAAGCTGATTGTTTTGTTGATTGTCATTGCCGTCGCTATCTATGGCGGTTCGCCTTATTACAGCGCTTATCAGCTTAAAAATGCCTACGATGCCAAAGATGGTGCAACGATCGCAGCGGCGATTGATTATGAGCAGGTGCGACCCAGTATTCAAAATCAGCTGACCAGTCAGTTTGCCGTGACCATGACCAAATATCCATTGGTCGCCGAACTTGGCGGCGCGCCATTATCCGAAGCGGCCAATGGTTTTATCACTCAAGCGGTCGATGGCGCTATTACTCCGCAAAATATTGAAAAACTGATTAATACCCAAGGTCAAGCCAATACCGCGACCAAGGAGCTTGCCGCAGCATGGGCGATAGCCAGTAACCAAGTCGATCTTAAAAACCTGATTCAAAATTTAATCATTCAGCGCGGCGACGTCAATGCCGTAGTCAAAAACCAAATGCAGCAAATCATGCAAAAACAAGCGGCCGAGCTTGAGCAACAAGCGGCGCAAGGTACGGATAGTGACAAGCCAAAACTGGCTTATTGCGGGATTAACTGCTTTACCATTAGCGGTCAGGTGAAAGGTTATCCGCTGACTATTGAGATGCAGCGCGATGGTTTGATAAACTGGAAAATCGTCGATATTGTTTTACCGCAATAGCTGTTACTACAATAGCTGTCACTGAGATAGACGGATAGAATCAATCGTTAAGCACCATTAAAAACTGCCCTATGGACATCGCTCATAGGGCAGTTTTTAATGGTTACTTTCTATGTTATAGACTTTTTAATAATCAGAGCTTTTAATAATCAGAGCTCTTAATAAACAGACTTCTTAATCATTTACTCTACACCCAAGAACTCTAAAAACTCTGGGGTCTCAAAGCTTGCTTGATAAAGGACACCGTCTTCGCGGTAAATAGCCGGCGTTGCCATGACCGCAAGCCCTGCTGATTTTTCACGGTTAGGCGTTACATAATCGGCTTTACAGCTGGCTGGTGCCGGCGTCATTTTACCTTGTAGCATTGCTTTATCAAAAGCTGTGCGGCGGCTATCCTCACTACTCTGACACCAGATAGCGCGCATTTGCTCAGGCGACTTTTCGTAGATTGGATAACCGATGGTTTTTACCGTCACGCCTTTGGCATTGAGCATGGGTAGCTGCTGATGGAGACGGCGACAATAAGGACAATTGACGTCATTAGCGACATAAATAACCGCTTTCTCAGGGCTAGTCGCAGGATAAGTAATCAGTTGGCTGTGGTCTAAGGTTGCAAATACCGACTGATTTTTAAGGCGCTCAAAGTTGCTATCAAGCCCGATAAACTGACCGTTTTCAATCACTGATATCTCACCATCGGTGATATATTGCCCATCGTCTGATAATAGAAATGGCACACCTTCTAGCGTCGCACCCCAAATGACTCCCGGCACGGCGGTATAAAAGAACGGCGTTTTAGTACTCATGTTTTTAAGCGCGCCCATATTTGCCAATAGGTCAGATTTTAGGCTGGCACTGACGGGCTTGCCCACTTGCAAGCTGCTGCTACGCGCTGGTGTTTCTGTGACGACGCGTTTGCTTGGATTCTTTTGTAGCTCGCCTTGGATGACATATTTACCTTCTTTGGTGATATGGAGCGGCGGCTGGCCTGCCAAATTCACTTGATACATATTGGGTAATTTAGAAGGCACAATAGAAGTGATTTGCGTTTTGATACCAGCTTGGCTCAGCAGTTGGCGTAATTGACTATCGACAGCTTTGCTCACACTGCTAGACGCTTGCGTACTTTGTATACTTGCACTATTTTGCGGCGCTTGGTTGACATTATTTTTGATAGTGTCAGTGGCGCTTTGCTGCGCACAAGCGGTGGTGGTCAATAATATGACACTGATTAAGCTGGCGGATTTTAACAGAGAGAATTTCACAGAAGACTGTCCTATTGATTTTTAATAGCAATACTTTAAAAATGCTCATTATTAATAAAGCTGACTATATTATGTAAAAATATAGATTAAAAAAATATAGGCAGACTTTAGCACAAGGACAGTTTTTGCAAAGTTTAAAAGCCTCAATTTTGCAAAATTGCTACTGAGCTTTAAGAGATAGGCAACACAGACAGCAGGCCGAGGGTATAACGGTAAACAGTGGACATTAAAAAAGCAGCGCACTTTTTCGTGGCTGCTTTTTTGTAGAAAATTTTTATGACTGTTTAAGATGCAGCAGAGCCTAATTTTAGAATTTAGCGACTTCTTCTGGCGTTAAGAAACGACTGTCGCCTTTCTCCAAACCGTCTAAGGTGATATGACCAATACTAGCGCGATGCAGCTCGGTGACTCGATTACCAAAATAGCCCATCATACGTTTTACTTGATGGTATTTACCTTGCTCCAAGGTCAAGCGTGCATGGGTTTCGTCGATAAACTCAAGGGTAGCAGGCTTGGTTTCTTCGTGGTCGCCTTCTAAGAGGATACCTTCAGCCACTTCTTTGACGGCATTGGCTTGCGCGTCGCTGTCCATGGGACTTGCTAATGTGAGTTCGTATATTTTGGCATGCTCATGTTTAGGGCTGGTCACACGGTGTAACCAGCTGCCATCGTCACTGATAAGGAGGGCGCCCGTGGTATCGACATCGAGGCGTCCGGCGATACGCAAGCTGCCAAGCTCAGGTACAGCGATTAGCTCGGTGACGATAGGATATTCTTTGGCTTTTAAAGAGCATTCAAAACCTTCAGGTTTATGAAGCAAGATATAGCGATTGCCAGTCGCAACCGACAATGGCTCGCCCGCCCACAGTACTTCATCGTTGACAATATCGACATGCAGCCCCGGATCTTTGACCACCGCATCATTTACCGTCACTTCACCGGCGTGCAAAATCCGCTTTGATTCTTTGCGCGACAGCTCAGTGGCTTTACTTATAAATTTATCTAGACGCATACGCTTGACTACCATTCGCTTTATACTACCAACTTCGTATTAAAAGCCAACCATACAAGCACGGCTCTCGCGCTTGTCCGCTGTCTTAAACAGTGAGAAGTGGTACTATAATAAAAAATTAAATGAACACTGCGCCCAATACGGCAGGCAGTGAAAGTTAAGTAAGTTTAACATATCCAACTTAGACCTGATGAAATATGAGTTATCAAACGCTAAAACATGCGGTCAGCGCGCGCTTAGACATTAAAAAGTCTGAGTTTATTGCCTACGCCTATCCTGTGACCTCGCGCGAGCAAGCAATGTTTCACGTGGAACAGCTACGCGTGCAATATGCCGATGCGCGTCATCACTGCTGGGCGTATATCATTGGCGACCCCGATAACACCACCAGCGCAGGCTTTGATGATGATGGTGAGCCCAATGGCACCGCAGGACGACCGATATTAAACGTCTTACAGCATAAATCTATCGGCAACGTCATTATTATCGTGGTGCGTTATTTTGGCGGTATCAAACTCGGTGCAGGCGGTCTAACTCGCGCCTATGCAGGTTCTGCGCAGGCGGCCGTCGATGAAATGGCACTGCTCCCGTACGTGCCGATGGCGCAAGTACAAATAATCGCTGAGTTTGCCACCGAAGCACAGTGCCGCTACGTGGTTGAGGACTTGGGCGGCCATATTGATGATGTGACTTATAGTAAACAAGTGACCTTGACCGTGACGCTTGCTGAAGCAGATATCGATCACTTAAAAGAGCGGCTGGCGATGGATGGGCGTGTCTTAGAGTCGCCATAATTGATAAGTATGTATGCAGAGCCATTTTTCTTAGTTCTTCTGAGTGGTAGTTCTAGATGAATTGCTTTGAGTGACCATACGTTCACTGAGCGTTCACTGAAAAGCATTGGTTTTGGCAACCGCCGTCGGTATGATAAGGCATTGATTGTTAAAGACGATTTTAACGATCATTCATATAACCATTAAATAAGAAACCTTTATGCCAACATCGAAACCACATAAAACCTTTACCCCTGCCCCATTTAAACCGCCATTTTGGTTAAGCAATCCACATCTACAAAGCATTTTACCCAAATTTTTTGCCCCAAAAACGCCGACTTATCGCCGTGTGGTCGAAAAAGACTCCTTGGATGAAAGCGATATTGCCTATGACTTTTATGACGCGCATCCTATAGACGCCGATGTTATAAACTCAGCAGGTAATGGCGAGCGTGAGCAAACCCCATTAATCGTATTGTTTCATGGTATGGAAGGCAGTAGCGACAGTCATTATGCGCGCGCGTTGGCCTATCAGATGCATGCGCAAGGATGGCACTTTGTCGTCGCTCACTTTCGTAGCTGCGGCGGTATTCCGGCGAGCGGTCGCGTCTTTTATAACGCTGGTGACACGGGCGAGCTGCATCATATGCTTGAGAACTTGCGCAAAAACTTTGCCCATATCTATGCGGTAGGTGTGTCCTTAGGCGGCAATGCACTGGCAAAATATATGGGCGAATATGGCGACAAAGCGCTATGTGACGGTGCGGCGGTGATTTCAGCGCCTGTCGATATGTCGTCGGCGGCGCTTAGTATGCACAGCTTTTTGAGTCACCGTATTTATACGCCGTATCTGCTGAATCCCATTATCAAAAAAGCCTTGGCGAATGACATCACCAAAGATGAGATTGACTCTATCAAAGCCGTCAATCGTATCAGTGACTTTGATGATATCTTTACCGCTCCGCGTCATGGCTACCGCTCTAATAACCATTATTATCACGCTTCATCGGCGCTGCCTTATTTGATAAAAGTAACCAAACCTTTATTATTAATCAGCGCTAAAGACGACCCTTTCCTTGGGTTTACCGCCACGCCAAACGACGTCTCCGATACTGTCACGCTTTTAGAAACTGAGCATGGCGGGCACGTGGGCTTTATTCGTTATAACGTCGATAAAGACAAATCGACGCATCTTTATAAACAATCAAGATTTGATATCAACTGGTTGCCCGAAACGGTCAGCGCTTATTTTAAGTCTATTGGCGTGCCGTTTAACCATTGATAATGACATTTGCCACTCTGCCAAACTTTACTTTTTTTACTTAACCTCCACCTCTTTGAGATTGCGCCATGTATCCATTTATTCGTTATACCAGCACCATCGCTCGCGCCGCACTACAAGTAAAAAAGGGCAATACCTTAACGTTTAAAGATACCAGCGAGATTAGCTTTCGCTGTCGTCTGACCGATATTGATAATTTCTTGGAGATGAATAATGGCCGCGTCCTGACCCTTTTTGATATGGGACGTACCGATTTTGCGGTACGGAGCGGCCTTGGTACACAGCTCTTAAAGCAGCGTTGGGGTTTGGTGGTCGCTGGCAGTACCATCCAATATCGCAAACGCATTCGCGCCTTCGATAAAGTCACCATGAAAACTCGTATCGTCGGCTTCGATGAGCGCTGGATATATATCGAGCAGTCGATGTGGGTCAAAGGCAAGCCTTGCTCCTCTGCCCTACTGCGCACGGGCGTCACCGAGGGCGGCAAAGTGATTGAAACCTCGCGTGTCTTAGCGGCGCTAAATCAAGCAGATTGGGAGCTAGCGCCGAGCGGCTATGTGGCAGAATGGATTATCAGTGATGCCGACCGTCCGTGGCCGCCAGTGGGTTAGCTTGAACGGTCATGACTTGTTATACGAAACTAAGTTATGACCGTTGTTTTATTTAAGCGTACTTAACTCGATACTCTTCGACCTTTTGTAATATTTCATCTACAGTGCCTTGTAACTCTGGACCCATACGTAGATATTCTTGTTGGCGTTCGTCTTTGAAAAATGAAACTGTGGCGTAATAAAAGGGTTTTAATTCTTCTTTAAACTCAGATTCTGTAACTATGTTAAAACATATTTCATTTTGTCCTTTTGAGAGCAACATAATAATTATATTCTCAAAAAACATATAGAACATGTCTTCATTGTCTATTTTTGAAAGCTCTTCTAAAAAGTCAACTTTCTTCATTTCCTCATAAAACGATTTAAAACTTTCGAAATCGTTATTCCATAAAGAATATATACAATAAGAGTGCACCATTGCTATTCGACCCAACTCGATATCTACGCTCTTTATAACTTCTGACAGTATTTTGAAAAATACTTCCTTATATTCGTAGAAGTTATTGTTAAACACAATAGATAAGAGATATGAAGCTTCAAGTGTAGCGAAGTTAGTTTTTTGGAAAAGCTTTAAGCCGTAAACCTCTGGAATAAACTTTTTTTGATCTACTAAAAATAATGTATGTAAGTTAAACAGGTAGTCTTTTATGGTTAAATTCTTAAAGTTACTTTCCAACAACTGATAAGCGTTATCTACTTTATTTTTATTAATCAACTCTCTTAATTGTATTTCTATGTTTTTATAATCATTATCTTGATAGTCGACTATTCCGACTTTATCTTTAAAGTTTATACTATTTAAAATTGACTTCTTAATTTCACTATCAAGTTTCTCTGAGGCTAAAAGTGCATTGAAATACACATCAGATATATTAGTCTGATTATTTTCAATATTAAAAGCCGCTTCTACAAACCTTTCCGATAGCTCTCTTTCATCACACCAGCTTTCCAAAAACCTCGTAAGCCACAATACACGGCGCTTGTCCCTCTGATTGCCATAACGCATGAGATACCAAATATTAAAAAAACGCTCTTTGACAATATAAAGATGGTTTTTAGTATTAGTTTCAATTTTATCCACTATCCATTGCTGCTGTAGCTTTACCAGTTGCGCGGATACAGTTTTGCTTGGGAGACGTGTTTGTTCCGCGATTTCTTTGGTGCTCATCGCATCCCAGTTCATCGCTATCACGTGTACGATAGCTTTTTGCTGGCGTGATAGATCATCCATGCGATGTTTGTACAGAGGTGTAGTCTTATCGATGGTTTCTTCTAGATAAGCATAGCTACTCTCTTTTGCCCCTTCCATGATAATTTGAAATAATAGAACAATAGTACGCGGTACACCATCAGTTAACCGCCTGACTGCTTCAATACGTTCAGGATGCTCAGTAATAATTTCTTCAATCGTTTTGACTGCTTCTTCACCAGTTTGTGTCGCTAGAGAGCGCAGTAGTTGATGCATTTCCGTTTCATCTATTGATTTAAGGTTTATCAGTTTAAAAAACTGGTAGAACGGAGCCGATACATCGAAATGTGCTTCAAGCAATTGACTAGAACCACCGATTAAACGAATTTGTGAATGTAAACTTAATACTTCACGAAGCTGAGCATGTTCATTATTGTCAAAGTCTTTGAATAATTCTCCTAGATTATCAACGAAGACGATTATTTTCTGCTGATTATTATCTAAGTGATCTTGAATTAACTCCCAAGCCATTTCAGCACTGTCATCTAAATTTGATACTTGCTCAAATAACTCCGTATATCGTTTAGCGTCCTGCTCCGCTAGCTTTTCAGCGATACGCAACCAAAAAGTAAATAGCGATAATATACCGTACTCTTCTTCATTCAATAGAATAGGTATCAACCATTCGCTTAATTTCTTGTCTTCTGCAACTTCATAGGAAAGACGAGATAATAAAGTAGTTTTACCTGCGCCTCTTACGCCTTGAATAAGATAATGGGTCTCTGGATGAGTCATTTTACTCGTTTGAATATCCTTCCAGATGCGTTGGTATTCTTTTTTGCGAATACTAAAGCCTGCTTTTAGTAGCTGAGCATCTATATTTTGCGTGTTATAAAGTAATACTGAATGACTTTTTGTATTATTATCTTCCATATCTAATCCACCAACGTTTTAGTAGAGGAGAGGTAAATTGATAAGAACTGTCTTCTGGTTGATACAGGTAACCATCGTGTAAGAGGCAGTTAATGACATATCTACTATTCACTTGATCTTTAAAGTCACTATGTTGCGACAGGTTAAATAACTCTCCATGAACCACGCTAATATCTGTTTTGCTTACCAAATCTAAAACTTGTTGAGCATAATTGCGTTCAATTTTTTCTAGACGGTTTAATCTATCACGCCAATGAGAAAAGACGGTTTTCATTGCTGGACTAAACAAACTGTTGATAGCTACCTTTACATCGCTATGCTCGATTTGACGTTCTTCTTCATCAAATATTTCAATAAGCTGTTCACATACTAGCCCTAAATAGTAGGGCATATTCCAGCCTACTTCATCGATGATTGCTTGCTTAGTCTCTGCATCTAGAATAACTTCTGAACAATGCTTATTAATGTAAAAGTCTATAAATTCTACTGCTCGATCGTCTTTAAAAGGGCGAACACTCATATTCACCAACATATTAATTAAATCAGTAACTGCCAGTTTTTCTGCTAATGTATCTAACCCTATCGAGCCTGTTAAGATAAACTGAACTTTTTCATTGAACTCAGGGTCTTGACACAGTGCACGAATACCAGATAAAAACTGCTCTACGCCTTTTCTTCCGTGTTCATCAAATATTTTTTCCAGTACGTCGGGGAATTCATCAATCGCAATAATAATAGTCTCTTCACTCAATTTTAGACTCTCGTAAAGCACATCTCGAATCATTTCATGAGTAATTATTTTGGTCTCACTCTTTTCTTTACCTAATCCAGCTTCGATGTTCGTTGGACTAACTGACAAACTAAAATTAATACCTTTTGCCCACTCTGAGAGCTTATTCTTTATCTTTTCAGATTTTTTAATATGGTCAGAACGGTAGATTTCACGTAGCATTTTTTGATAAAAGCTCTGCTCATTATCACAAGCTTGCACGAAAACATATATAACTGCATAACCTGATTGAGGTTGATCTTTAATATGAGTAATCATTGAAGATTTTCCTACTCGTCTAGGTGCAAGCAATAAAACATGAGCGCCATCTGACAAATGTCTCCACAGTTTTTTTTCATCAACAGGTCTTGGAAAATAATTATCGCCTGTCACTATGTTCCCTGTGCTCATCTCTAATCCTATTTTAACTACGAAGTTGTAGTTATGATACTTAGCTACGAAGTTATAGTCAACTATCTTAACTACAAACTCGTAGCCAAAACTTTATTTCTTTTATCGCATAACGAAATAAACATTCTCTAACACGAAGGGCGCTTAGCTTTGCTAAAGTAAGTCATGCAAATTTTCTCATAACATAACAAGGACGCCCGTCATGACCTTACTAAATACCTTTGATTTAACCTACCCTATCGTACAAGCACCGATGGCAGGAGCAACCACGCCTGAGCTGGCAGCGACGGTAAGTAATTTTGGTGGACTGGGGTCATTGGGAGGCGGAACGACGGCGCCAACGGTTTTAAATGAGCACATTAATATCCTTAGATCGCTCACCGACCGCCCTTTTATGATCAATCTAATGGTGTTATCTGAGCATGATTCTACTACTTTGGATAGCAAAATCCCTACTTGGTTAAACGAGTATTATAAAAAAAACAACATAGACATGGCGTTACCTGAACGTCCCGCATTTAATTTTTCTGAGCAGCTACAAGTGCTGTATGACAATCCAGTGCCTGTCGCTAGCTTCACCTTTGGTATTATCAGCGCCGAGCAGGTGCAGGGCTTAAAGGATTTGGGCACACGCGTCATCGGTACTGCCAATCATCCGTTGGAAGCGAAAGCATGGGCAGATATTGGTGTCGATGCGGTCTGTATTCAGGGCTCAGAAGCTGGCGGTCATCGCGGTGGTTGGTTACCACAAAGCGCAAACGATCCATTGGGTTTACTGACGCTGATTAGTCAAACGCGTGCTTGCACCGATATTCCTTTGATTGCAGCGGGCGGTATTATGACGGGGCAAGCGATTAAAGCGGTGCAAACGGCTGGTGCTGAGCTGGCGCAAATAGGCACGGCGTTTTTGACTACCGATACTTGCGGTATTAATGATACGTATAAACAAGCGCTGCTTGATGCCAGTCTGGGTAAGCGCAGTAGCGAGACGCGATTAACGCGACTGTTTTCAGGTAAGCAAGCACGCGGATTGTTAAATGACTATTTGCGCGATTTTGGCCAGTTTGAAAGCGCGCATGAGCTACCGCCCTACCCACAATTAAATGCCATGACCAAAAACTTGCGTGCTCATGCAAAAAATAACCTCAATGCTGAACATCAGTCTTTATGGGCAGGACAAGGGGTCACTTTGGTCAGACAAGAAAGTACGCTTGAATTGCTCGAGCGACTTGTCAAAAATTTATAGCTTAAACGACTTCATTAAAATCTTATAGACAATAAAAGAAACATCAGAGCATCTGGTGTTTCTTTTATTGTCTATAAGATAAATACTTTTAACCAATCCCTAACGCTGTGCGTCTACTATACTTCTAAACGCTTTATAATCGTCTGCCGTTTGTTCTACCGCCTCGATCATCGGTACATGACCAATCTCTGGCATCATAATGACCTGCGCTTGCGGGATGATTTTTTTTATGAGATTGACCGTTTCAGGTTTGATGATCTGATCTTTATCACCCCAAACGACGAGCGTCGGAATGTTATATTGGGCGATGATTTTGGCGCGCTCTTCGACATTATCGGTGACGATTTGCTCCAATATTTTGGCGTCCAGCTCTTTATTTTTGATACGTTCTTGGGCAAACACCGCTTTGACCGATTTTGGCAAATATGGCGGCTTATACATGACAAAATCATACATTTTATAAAAATCTTCATTGCTATTAATCAACAGCGGATTGTTCTCTAACGTCGCGCCTTCTAACGATTTAGGAATACCAGCTGACCAAAAACCTGCGCTATCGACGAGCCATAGACTTTTGACGTCTTTAGGGTATTTTGCTGCATAAGCTACGCTGATAGCGCCGCCCATCGAGTTGCCGCCGATATGAATATTGGACGCCAACCCTTTGGCTTGCAGCAACTCATGCAAGCGCGTCGCTTGCGCCTCCGAGCGATAATCAGCGCTCATCGGTTTGCTCGACTCACCAAAACCAAGCAAATCAGGAATGATGAGATGATAACCTTCTAACTGACGCGCGATACGGGTAAAGTTGTCTTTATTACCGCCAAAGCCATGAATGAGTAATAACGGCTCGCCAGCGACATTGCCGTTTTCGGCATAGACCATCTTATCGCCAGAGGCCAATGTCAGCGCTTTGATTTCTAAATCAGACTTGTTACGCTCATATTGGATAATCTTTTGCGTGGTATTGACCGCTAACTGATTAGGCGCGGTGGTACAACCGACCATAGAAAGACTAAAAACCGCGGCAAGGCACAGGCGTTTTAAGAGCATCGAAACATCCTTGTTATAGTTGGTAGATAGAGATAAAAAAGTTAAAATCGCAATCTTAGCATAAGAGTATTAATAACTAGCTTACTGGGTCAACAACTTATCACTATTTATCATTGATTAATTTTAATACTACTATCACCTATCAATACATTATATAAAAAAACGTTACCAGTCTAACCAAGATGCTATAGGCAAGGTCATCTATAATAAGGGTTTTTATGTCATAAAATACGGCCAACTTGGATGGCGCAAAAGGATAAACATTGAGTAAGACAACTACCTCCACTGCTAAAAGCCGTGACCTCACCCAAGGGTCAATTGCCAAAACCATGCTGCTATTTGCTTTGCCAACCCTTGGCTCATCAGCCTTGCAGTCGTTGAACGGCTCGATTAATGCCGTCTGGGTAGGGCGGTTTTTAGGGGAAGAAGCGCTGGCGGCGACGGCAAACGGCAACATCTTGATGTTTATCCTCATCTCCTTCGTTTTCGGTTTTGGTATGGCGGCGACTATTTTGATTGGTCAAGCCATGGGACGCCGTAACGATACGATGGTGAAAAGAACCATGGGCACGGCGCTGGGTAGTATTATTCCAATCAGTATATTGGTGTCGGCAATCGGCTGGACATTTGCTCCACTGCTTCTTAACCTGCTCGGTACGCCAGCAAGTGCGGTAGAGCTTGCGCTGACCTATCTGCGGATGATTTTTGTAGCGATGCCTGTCACTTTAACTTTTACGCTGATCATGATGGCACTACGCGGAACGGGCGACTCTACCACGCCGCTTTGGTTTATCATTATTTCGGTGATTATCGACCTGATTTTGACGCCGGTGTTGATTTTGGGTATCGGCCCCTTCCCTAAATGGGGTATCTTTGGCTCGGCTTTTGCAACTGCTGTCGCCAATGCTCTAGCGCTGATTGGTATGATTGTCACTATGTATTTGCGTGGTTCTGTGCTGACACTTAAGTTACCCGAGCTGCGTTTTTTACGCGCAGACCGAGATATCCTAAAGTCGATGTTTTCAAAGGGTCTGCCGATGGGGCTGCAGATGATTGTTATCTCATCAGCGGCGCTCACAATGCTGTCGCTCATTAACCGCGAGGGCGTACAGACAACGGCCGCTTATAGCGCGACGCAGCAGCTTTGGACCTATGTGCAGATGCCAGCGATGGCGCTCAGTGCAGCGGCCAGTGCCATGGTCGCACAAAATATCGGTGCCAATCAATGGAACCGTGTGGCGGGCATCACGCGCTGGGGGCTTATCTTTAACGTGATATTGACGGGCGCTATGATTGGGGTACTAAGCATTTTTGATGAAACTATTTTGGAGCTATTCCTTGGTAGTGACAGCGCCGCCGTGCCGATTGGGCGCCATATTCAGTTGATGGCGACATGGGGCTTTATCTTTTTTGGCATCGCGCAAGTTTTCTTTGGCACCATGCGTGCCAACGGTTATGTGATTTGGCCGCTGATCGTCATGGTGATTTCGATGTATCCTGTGCGCCTTGGCTTTGCATTCGGGCTTTATCCATTCCTTGGAGCCGATGCGCTTTGGCTATCGTTTCCAGCAGGCATGGTAGCAACGGCGTTGATGGGCGCAGGATTATATCTATACGGCGGCTGGCGCAAAGGTAAAAACATGCCCGCCGAAGAAGCAGCGCAAAGGTCGGAGGAGTTTCGCGCTCATACCGGTACCAGCGCCTCGTTTCGTGATATTTTACCGACTACGGTGTGGAAGCTCTCGCCTTTACGCCGTATTACAAGGCTGCGTCGTCGACTACAAAAACGCCTGCAAAAACACCGTATGAGAAGAAAACATAAACGTTCCTCGCGCGGTTTATAGGTAGTCAATGCAATGGGTTTAAGTTCAACCGTTTTAAAATTAACTATTTTAAAATCACTAACCTTAAAATCAAGAACTTAATAAAAAATCCACCGCTGCTGCTGCATGAATTGCAGTGGTATCAAATACGGGAATGGGGCTGTCTGCTTGCTGAATCAGCAGTCCAATTTCGGTACAGCCCAAAATGACGCCTTCTGCGCCTTTATCTGCTAAATTTTTAGTCACTTGCTGATAATACTGGCGTGAGCTATCAAGTAGCTGACCTTGACACAGCTCCTCATAAATAATGCGATGTACCTCTGCCCGTGCGCCTGTCTCTGGTATCAACACTTGCAAACCTGCATCTATCAAACGCTGCTTATAAAAATCCTCTGTCATGGTGAACTGCGTGCCAAGTAGCGCAACTTTGGTTAGCCCTTGCTGCTTAATCGCCGCAGCGGTGACATCAGCAATATGAATAATCGGTAAGTTGGTAGCGGCTTGGACATCATCGACGACTTTATGCATGGTATTAGTCGCGATAAGCAAACCTTGCGCGCCAGCCGCTTGCAGACGTTTGCCGCTATTGGCCAATACTTTACCCATTTCATCCCATGCGCCTTGTGCTTGCAGCGCCTCAATCGGTGCAAAGTCCACGCTATGAATCAGTAAATCTGCTGAATGCAAATTGCCAAGTCTAGCTTTGATACCTTCATTTATCAGTCGATAATAGCTTTCGGTACTCTCCCAACTCATGCCGCCGATGATGCCAAGCGTTCTTTGTTTACATGAGTTTTTGGATAAATATTTTTCTACGTTCTGCGCTAAATTAATTGAATTGGCAGACATTTTTATCCTTATAGAGTTGTTTTGGACAGTGCTAAGTTTACTTCATCAGCATGAATGGCGACAAATTATTAAAACTGAATGATAACAATATAATAAGGCGAACTTGATGATTGATAATAACCATTTTACCTCGCCGTCATCACGCGTTATCATAGTCGCCGCTAAGCATGAGCAATGCTTTGTCTCATCTTCTCTCATCGCAAAATATCACGTTTACAGCAGCAGTGAAACGTGGCTCTCATCAAGCAGGACAACAGAATATTATGGCAAACTTCCCGACCGTCAGAATACGCACGCGGCGCAAATACTATCGGCTAATTTTCACCTTTTTAATGGCGCTGATGATGTCGACGATTATCTCGACGGCCCTGCTACTGATCAATGTAGGATTTGTCGAAGGCTTTTTTATCACGCTGTTTAATTCGTGGAAATATGCCTTTATGGTCGCTTGGCCGAGCGCCTATATTTGCGCCTATTTAATCCAAGAGCACCTGCTGAGTAGGATTGAGTTTTATTAAAACCTTTATAAAAGTTAGTAAACCATAAAATTTAGTAATTTATAAACTTTAGTACATTATGCCAGCGTAAAAACAGCTAAGATAGGCTACAAACCGTTTTTAATCAGAGGCGACTATGAGCCAAGCACGGCGTACTATCGAGCAGTTGCTACATCAAGGTCTTCTTCCCCTTAAAAATACCGAGGCGGCAGCAACGCACCTAGAAGTCTATCCGAGCAAACGCACCTGGCTGATATTTTTTGATAAAGCGCTGCTGATTATTGGCACGGTGGCGCTGGTACTATCCCTAGTGTTTTTTATCGCCTATAACTGGCAAAGCTTGGGCAAAATAGGTAAATTCGCCTTGGTTGAAGGGGCGCTGGTGATTACCATCGCGCTTTATGTCGCACTGTCTTTTAGGCGACAATTTCAACTGATTCGGCAGTTATTATTGCTCATTGCTAGCATTATCACCGGTAGCTTATTGGCGCTATTTGGGCAGATCTATCAAACAGGCGCTGATACGTGGCAGCTTTTCTTTGCTTGGGCAATACTGATTACGCCTTGGGTCGTTATCGCCCGTTTCCCTGCGCTCTGGCTGCTTTGGTTAGGGCTAATCAATGCATTTTTGCTACTCTATTTAGATGTCGCAAATCTACAATTTATTAAATATAGCCTGCAAAACATCTCTCAAGTAGCCATCCTTGCGCTATTTAATTTTATTGCCTTTTATAGTTGGCTGATTGGTTTCGATAATAAAACTTCTTCTTCTATTCCCTATCTGTTTCATCGCATTAACGTTAAAAAATCCACTGCTCAAATAAACAGCGCTCAAACCAATTCCAGCTTGCATTGGAGCACTTATGTCGTCGGTTTCTTAAGCACGTTTTTTATGACGTATCTGGCGATTGTCACGGTCTTTGATAATGGCAATATCTGGGCAACGCTTATTGCTACCATAGTATGGTTGGGTTGGTGCGGCTTTATGCTTTGGCAGTTTTATCAGCGCCGTCTTGATTTGCTTATGCTGACTTATTTGTCATTTTCTATCATTACTGTGGTGATGTTTTGGGTCGGTAAATGGCTATTGGAGGGTTTTGACGCGGGTGGGTTTTTGATATTAGCCCTGCTACTTATTGGCATGAGCTCGGCAGCAGTTGTGTGGCTGCGTAAAATTGCCCGTATCAAGAACGATGACACTGCTCCTCATACTGTAATCAAGGGGAACAGCGATGAACAATGAGATGAATAATAATATCAACCATAACGAACAAAATCATGACTTTTTGCTATTGCAACAGCAGGGACTCATCGATGCGCAAAACGTCAACCATGAGCTTTTAAGTAGTGCTCAATCTGAAGCGCGCAGCCCGTGGTTTATCAGCTTATTTTTTGGTATGAGTGGTATTTTAGCCAGTCTATTTTTTATCGGGTTTTTGACCTTATTATTAGATAACACCGGTTTGCTGGATAGTACGCTAGCGGTATTTATTATTGGCGGCATATTAAGCGTTATTGGCGGGTTTCTATTTTATAACGCCCGTATACGCCATAGCCCTTTTTGGAATAGCTTAGCCTTTGCGATTACGCTAGCAGGTCAAGGTTATATTGCCTATGCTTTACTGGCAAGTGAGATTGCAGAGCCACTCAATATAATGCTATTGCTCCTTGTGCAACTGTTGATGACTGTGGCTATACCCAATTTTATCTATCGTTTATTGAGCGCAACCTTAGCCTTAAGCTGCCTATTTTACTTATTAAATTATTATCACTTATCCGAAATCAGCTTAGGATTATTGGCATTAATCACTAGCGTGACTCATTTACAGCGTTATACACTCGCTGCTTTTATCCCGACCAAATGGCGAATGAATGCGTTAGAAATCATGAGTGCTATTGGCTATGCGAGCGCCTATGTTTTGCTCAGTGTTTCCGTCTATTTTATCGCTGCGGAATATGGCAATAGCTTTGATAACTTTAATAACCTTGATAATTACGGTGAGTCCTTTAGCTATAACTACTACTTAGCCCAAGGGCTATTAACGCTTGCCAGCCTTTATGCCGCTTATCTCATTTTAAAGCGCTATCACATCAAATTATTATCAGCAGCAGGACTACTCATTAGCGCTGCGATTGTATTACTTGGGATCATGTCTATTTATGTCTCAGGCTTATTGGCCACCAGTTTGATTATTATCATTGCTACTGCTAATAGCCAACGCGTGTTGTTAGGACTGGGCGTTATCGCCTCGGTCGGTTATATCTTTTGGTATTACTATCAGCTCGATACGTCTTTATTGGTCAAGTCTGCCTCTATGCTGGTCATCGGTATCGCACTACTTCTGCTGCGCTGGCTGCTTATCAAAGGCTATTTTGCGCAGATAAAATCAAGCGCTAACGATCATCAGGAGCGGCTGTCATGAATGATAAAATTTTGACCAAGCGCTTGCTTAAAGCCACATCAAAGACCCATTGGCTACAAAAACCGGCAGTCACGATTATTATTGCCCTTCTTGGATTGGCGCTCGTATTGGTGGTGATGACGAGGAATATTATTAAATATGAAGCCCATCTTACGACTGGCGATACGGTATTATTAGCGCTTGCACCCGTTGATCCGCGCGCCTTTATGCAGGGCGACTATATGACCCTCAGCTATGCGCTAGAGCGTGACGTATTTGCCGCCTTAAATAAAGACCCCGGTAGCTATCCTATTAACGAACAAGGCTATGTCATTGTCGCTTTAGACCAACATAACGTCGGACAGTTTAAGCGCTTAGCGGCTAATCAGCCTAGAAATCTAGCCTCTAATGAGATAGCGATTTATTACCGCATCCGTAACGGCACAATGCAGCTTGCGACCAATGCTTTTTTCTTCCAGGAAGGTCATGGCGAAGCATTTGAGGCAGCAGAATATGGGCTATTTCGGATTAATGATAAAGGGGAGCCGCTACTGACCAATTTAGTAGATGACGATTTTAAGGTTATTAGTCCAAAGCAGGCACATGCAGAACAAATAACCACAGAACAAACTGCTAATGATTAATGAAGCCAACTAAATGCTGCTCACTTAACGCTGACTACTTTGCTTTACCAAAGTAATATTGCGACAAGCAAGCTGGGTTTGCTACTGTTGATGGCTACAAATTTATTCGCTCGTCAAAAACATTTGAAAAAACGTAACAATTAAAAAAAGGATTTATTATGCGTAGTGCAACTTATGATCATTTTGGCAAACCAACTGAAGTATTAAGCCTCGGCGACCGTCCTATCCCCGAGCCAAAAGCCAATGAAGTGCGCGTCAAAACCATTCTCGCCTCCATCCATAACCATGACCTGCTTACCATTCGCGGTCAGTATGGCTTTAAACCTGACATGCCGGCTATCGGTGGTAGCGAAGCGCTAGGTATCATTGACGCCATTGGTAGTGAGGTTACAGACCTAAAAGTCGGGCAACGCGTGGCGGCTGCCAGTGTACAAGCAACGTGGGCAGAGTATTTTGTCGCATCAGCGGATATGGTGTTTCCTATCCCTGATAGTTTAGAAGATGAAATGGCCGCGCAGCTGATTGCCATGCCACTCAGTGCGTTGATGCTATTAGAGTTCTTAGAAGTAGAAAGCGGTCAATGGGTTATTCATAATGCCGCCAACGGTGCCGTTGGTAAATCGCTTGCCATGCTAGCGGCGGCGCGCGGCGTCAAAACCATTAATCTGGTAAGAAGTGACGATGCCATAAAAGAGCTAGATACTCTCGGCATCAAAAACAATATCAACACCTCAGATGATGACTGGAAAGAGCAAGTCAAAGCGATCGTCGGTAATGATAAAATCAGTGCGGCGGTCGATTCGGTCGGCGGTGAAAATAGCGGCGATTTGTTATCGTTACTCGGTCATGGTGGCACCTTCGCCGCCTTTGGGGCGATGTCGGGCAGACCTATGGTCATCAATCCGACCCATATGATTTTCAAGCAAGCGGTGATGAAAGGCTTTTGGGGCAGTAAGCTCAGTCAAGAGATGAGTGTGGAGAATAAGCAGCGCCTAGTGAATGAGCTGATCGATAGAGCGGTAGACGGACAATTAAAACTGCCTGTAGAAGCGGTATTTGATTTGGCCGACATCGTAAAAGCGGTCGATGGCAAATTGCAGTCAGGCAAAAAAGGTAAGGTACTGCTAAAACCTTGAATTATTATTCATTTATTATTTAGCTAACCTTCGTTTTATGGACAATGGCAGCGTTCTTTATTAAGAGCGCTGCCATTTTTTATGGCGACTTTTTCTAACCTATCTCTTATAGCCTACCGCGCAATATCTTGATAAATAGCAACAACGTTCCTTTACCAAAGTCAGGTTGCGGCTCGCAAGACCCGCTTGTTAAGGTTGATGAGCAATTATCTAGCGCAACTTATAACGAATTTGGCAAACCTTCAGAAGTACTGAGTATCACCGACAGCCCTACCCCAGAACCCAAAAACAACGAAGTCTGTATCAAAACCATCCTGTCCTCTATTCACAATCACGACATCGTGACCATAAAAGGCGAATACGGTCATAAACCTGTTTTACCTGCCACTGGTGGCTCTGAGGTGGTTGGTACGATTGATGCGTTAGGTAAAGACGTCAAAGATTTTGAACAAGGCCAGCGTGTCGTCGTGTCTGGCGTATCAGGCACTTGGGCGGAATATTTTGTTGCTCCGGCAAAAAGCCTTATCCCTATTCCAGATACCATCGATGATGAAATGGCCGCACAGTTAATTGCCATGCCGATGAGTGCGTTGCTGTTGATTGAATTTTTAAATATTAAGCCCGGTCAATGGCTTATCCAAAACGCCGCCAATGGAGCGGTCGGTGAATCGATGGCGATGCTGGCGCCTAAGCGTCATATCAATACGATTAATTTGGTACGCAGTAAAGAGTCAGAACAAGAGCTTATCGAGCTTGGTATCACTGAAAATAACATCGTGACCGATGATGACGACTGGAAAGAGCAAGTACAAAAAATCGTTGGTGACGCCAAAATAAGCGGCGCGGTCGATGCGGTCGGCGGCAAATCAGGCGGTGAGCTGCTGTCCCTACTCGGTAAGCATGGCGCAATGGCATCATTGGGGTCGGTGTCTGGCGAACCACTGACGCTAAACCCAAGCAATCTGATTTTCAATTTGACTAAAGTTAAAGGCTTTTGGGCAAGCGATTTGATGCAAGAAATCAGCGCCGATGATAAACAGCGTTTAATTAAAGAGCTGATTGAGCGTGCCTCAAGCGGTATCCTAAAATTACCTACTGGCGGCATCTATGATTTAGACGATATTCAAAAAGCGGTTTCAGAAGACGTCCAATCGGAGAAAAAAGGTAAGATATTGATTGAGCCTTAAGCTGCTTGTGCAAAGAGCATTTACTATAAAAGCAATAAAAAAGGATTCAGACAATGTCGAATAACAAAACCTTTAAAGCCTTAGTGGTTCACGAAACCAGCAACGGTGAATTTGAAAAAAGTATTGAGCAGCGCAGTGCCAGTGACTTGCCTGAAAATGATTTATTAATCGAAGTCCATTATTCATCATTAAATTTCAAAGACGCGATGTCAGCATCCGGCAATAAAAGAATTACCAAACAATACCCGCACACACCCGGTATTGATGCCGCAGGCGTGGTGGTCAGTGATAAGTCTGGAACCTTTACGGAGGGTCAAGAAGTCGTGGTCTTTGGCTATGATTTGGGCATGGATACCGATGGTGGCCTCGCTCAGATGATATCTATCCCTGCCGATTGGGCGGTCGAATGCCCGTCATCGCTCACACTAAAAGAAGCGATGATCTATGGTACGGGCGGTTTAACCGCAGCGTTAAGTGTGCAAAAGCTTGAGAAAATGGGCGCAAAACCTGAAGACGGTCCAGTCGCGGTGACAGGTGCAACGGGCGGGGTCGGTAGTATCAGCATCGCCATATTAAGTCAGCTTGGTTATGAGGTCATCGCCTTTTCTGGCAAGCCTGAGCAAAGTGACTATCTAAAAGAGCTTGGTGCAAGCGAAGTCCGTCATCGCGATACCATCAATGAGATCGGCGATAAACCTGTCGGTCGTGAGCTATGGGCAAACGCCATTGATACCATCGGCGGCGACTATTTGGCCAATTTGCTCAAACAAACCAAAGCGGGCGGCGCGGTCACCAGTTGCGGCTTGGCGGGCGGTGCTGAGTTTTCGATGACGGTATTGCCGTTTATCACCCGCGCGGTGTCCCTACTCGGTATCGATTCGGTCTATATTCCATTAGAAGATAAAAAGGCTATTTGGCAGCGTGTCGCTACTGATATGAAATTGCCTAATTTAGAGAAGTATGCTGAAGAGATTACGCTTGAGCAAACACCTGAGTACTTAGATCGCTTTATGGCGAGTCAGACGGTTGGGCGTTATGTGGTGAATGTAAAGGGTTAGTTTTTTTAACAATTAAAGTATAAAAAAAGCAGCCTCCTAAAAGGAATGCTGCTTTTTTTGGTTTTAGAAAATTAAATTTGCGT
>NZ_VKLR01000014.1:0-56642 GCF_007280595.1 Psychrobacter sp. YGAH215
TTGCGTTCATTTGCGTTCATTTGCGTTCATTTGCGTTCATTTGCGTTCATTTGCGTTCATTTGCGTTCATTTGCGTTCATTTGCGTTCAAAAAATAAACTGTAGATTTGCTTCGTCCGCGTGTGTCAATAATATTTAACTCAATAAGTTTTTTAAGTCTTTGATAAATTTTTGTTCTACTTTCATCAAAATAAGATTCGACTTCTTTACGTGACATTTCATCATTAAGTTTAAGTAGTTTAATAATTTTCTCATCATTACTATCAATGTTTCGTTCTAAGTCTGTGATAAGTAAATCATCAGGTAGAATGTCATTTTGGTCTACTGTGAAACCTAGCTCAAGTTGTTCAGCATTACTAAGGCTTTGCTTCAATTTGTCGTTTCTTACAATCTCTACAGTATCTTCATCTAGACTATAATGTCTATTGTATAAAACCACTTTAAACTGATTAGCTGTAACAATAAATTCAGGCTCTTTTTCAGCATTTTTATAGCTTCCTAAGATCCTTCTAATTCCACTACCATAGTTTTCCATATAAGTTATTTTATCGAGCACATGAACCAAATTACTATTGCGGCGAGCGCTAGTACCAGTTTTGATATCTTCAACACTTAACCCATCTGGTATATTACCTGCTGAGAATATCTCCATTCTATCATCGTAAATTTCTATCTTTGTATCTGCTGATAAGGTGTAGTCACGATGGGCATAAGCGTTAATTACTGCCTCTCTAATCGCTTTAGCGGGATAAGCTTCATACTCTGACCTTGCAGCGGAGCCTGTAAACGATACTTTTTTATCATTTAATAAAGAAATATATTCAAGTGTTAGATCAACTTGCCTAACTAGAGAACCACTGAACTCCTTTTTTGCTAAAAAGTCATTACTCATATCTAAGCCATCAACAACCGCTATTTTGGTCACAAAAGGGCTTTGCTCACTTAAAATTAATGCGCCATTGTTATACTCTTCATTCAAATCAAGAAGTCTTAAGCTTTTTTCATCAAATGCAATATCATTATCTAAAAGCTTATTTTGTAAATATTGAAAGGTTAGTTTTTGTTTTGTTTGAGCGGTTTGTGCTTCAAACTTGTCGGCTACCTGAGCTTGTATCATTCGCTTGACCTCATCATCAGTAGCGCGTCGTTTACTGCTACCATTTCGGATGTAGATACCTTTACTATTAAAACCTTCACCATCTTTATAATAATAAGGTAGCTGATCACCTTGTTTGATATGAATAGCAAAATGATGAGCAGATACATCAAGTCTTACCAATCTATTTAAGGGTAAATTAAAAGCGCTCTGTATCCAATCACTTAACAATGACTCCCAGCGCTTGAAACTATTAACTGACTCAGGGATAAATATACCGTCATCGTCAACTCCAAGGAAAATAGTACCGTCATTAGTATTGAGAAAAGCAGATATTTCAGCTTTCAAATCATTCACCCTTTTAGGAATATCAGACTTATACTCAACTGTTTGACTTTCCATACTTCATCTCTAATATTTAATGACGATACTTTATTTATTATTTACTTTAACTAAACCTACTCCCACTCAATCGTCGCTGGTGGCTTACTAGATACATCATAAGTCACACGCGATACTTCAGCGATTTCATTCATGATGCGATTCGATACCGTCTCAATCAAATCATACGGCAGATGCGCAAAGCGCGCGGTCATAAAGTCCACGGTCTCAACGGCACGTAGCGCAATCACCCACGCATAGCGGCGGCCATCACCGACTGATTTGATTGGTTGGAATACCGTAAATGCTTGCTTAAAAAGGATTATTTTTTCTTCTTTTCGGCACGTTTTTTCTCGATCAATGCTTGCGCCGTATCATCCATCTCCCACCATTCGCCCATGTCCTGCCAGTAATAATACGCTTGCTCCTTACCGCCAATGATCATCCCCTGAGCATTCTCATTCAGACCGCGCGGTCTAGAGTGACGCTTTTTAAGAATTTCATGCGCCACTTCAGGCAAGTTATCTTTTGCGATAGCCCATTCTTTTTCCGCCTTATCAAGCTTACCTTGATAGCAATAAGCTAGCACCTTGCCAAACGCAATATTTGCCAGCATATCTTCAGGGTATTTATCACAAAGTTGAATAATCTTTTGGTATTGCTCGGTGAGCATATAAAAGTCTACCATTCGTTCGCGTATGCCTAGATTGTCATTGGGGCAAACTTGTAATAGCTTTTCACCTTCTACACATGCTAAGTCAAATTGACCATTATCGGCATATAAGTTGACCAATTGAAACAATGCTCGCAGAAAGGGGCGATTTTCTAGGATACCCCATGGTAGTTTGCTTTTTTGCCAGTTAAACTTGCTAGGGAAATACTGTAAATACAGACGCATACATTCACGACTGCTCAGCAATGCCGTAAAACTCTCACCAACTTGCTCACATAAATAAGCTAAATTAAAGTAGGCATCAGGGTCATCTAAATTCTCTAACACCAAGAATTCTGCCAGCTCTAAAGCTGCCTCATAACCTTCTTTCTCCAAAATCATTTGAATCATTTGAAACGAGGTTGGCGGCTGCTCATCAAAATCTTGCACGATTTCATGCTGAAACTTAGTCATGACTTCATTCATAATGTCATTGATATCACGACCCTTTTTTACCTCGGCATCCACAAAGGCTTTTACTTTAATATTAAGCGCTCTACCAGCGCCAAGCGCATTTGATCTATTGTCACCCGAATTATCGCTAGCTTCATCTTCGAACATCCACTCGTTTTGTCCCACATGCACCAGTTTCATAATCTACCACTCCTTTACGTTGATATTACAATCATAGCATATGAATAATTATTCCCACTCAATCGTCGCCGGCGGCTTACTCGACACATCATAAGTCACGCGAGATACTTCCGCGATTTCATTCATGATGCGGTTCGATACCGTTTCAATCAAATCATACGGCAGATGCGCAAAGCGAGCCGTCATAAAGTCTACGGTCTCAACGGCACGTAGCGCGATCACCCACGCATAGCGGCGACCATCACCGACCACACCGACAGATTTGATTGGTTGGAATACCGCAAATGCTTGCGCCGTCTTGTCATACCAGCCTGAACGCTCAAGCTCTTGCATAAAGATGGCATCTGCCAAACGCAAGATATCCGCGTATTCTTTTTTGACTTCACCAAGGATACGCACGCCCAAACCCGGACCTGGGAACGGATGACGATAGATCATTTTCTCTGGTAGGCCAAGGGTGATACCAAGTTTACGCACTTCATCTTTAAACAAATCGCGTAATGGCTCGACCAATTCAAACGCCAAATCATCTGGCAGACCGCCAACGTTATGATGGCTCTTAATGACGTGCGCTTTGCCTTGATGCGACTTCGCTGATTCGATAACGTCAGGGTAAATCGTCCCTTGTGCTAAGAACTCAATGGTTTTGCCATCGCTTTGCGCGCTGATTTCACGGGC
Source organism: Psychrobacter sp. YGAH215 (assembly GCF_007280595.1). Classification (NCBI taxonomy): domain Bacteria; kingdom Pseudomonadati; phylum Pseudomonadota; class Gammaproteobacteria; order Moraxellales; family Moraxellaceae; genus Psychrobacter; species Psychrobacter sp. YGAH215. Next base: position 3,461 of record NZ_VKLR01000014.1, read on the forward strand.
GCTTTTGGCGAACACATCGATAAAGGTTTTGCCGATGATTTTACGTTTGGCTTCGGGATCAGACTCGCCTGCTAAGGCGTTTAAGAATAAATCTTCGGCATCGACACGGATGACTTTGACACCCATGTTTTCAGCGAACACTTGCATCACCTGATCGCCTTCGTGCAAACGCAAGAGACCATTATCAACGAACACACAGGTCAGCTGATCGCCAATGGCTTTATGCAATAGCGCGGCAACCACTGAGCTATCGACACCGCCGGATAAACCGAGCAATACTTGTTTGTCACCGATTTGCTCTTTGAGCTGTGCCACGCGCATATCGATAATATTATCAGGCGTCCAATCGCCGGCGCAGTCGCAAATCTGATGGACAAAACGACCCAATAACGCCTGACCTTGTAGGGTATGCGTCACTTCAGGATGGAACTGTAGACCATAGTACTGCTTGGCATCATTGGCCATAATGGCGATCGGACAGCTCGGCGTACTGGCGATAATATCAAAGCCTTGCGGCGCTTCGATGACTTTGTCGCCATGACTCATCCAAACATTTAGCGTGGTCGCGTTGTCTTCACTGACCTGGTCTTCGATACCTTCGGTTAATTTTGAATGACCATCGACATTGATGGTCGCGGCACCAAATTCATGGATATCACTGGCATGAACTTTACCACCGAAACGATCCGCCATCGCCTGCATGCCGTAGCAAATGCCCAATACTGGCACACCAAGCTCAAACACGGCGTCATTGATACGCGGGCTATTTTCCGCATGCACGCTCTCAGGGCCGCCCGATAGGATGACACCTTTTGCGCCAAAGTCCGTGATGCGCTGGGTGTCGATATCATAAGGGAACATCTCACAAAAAACGCCAGAGTCGCGTACACGGCGAGCAATCAGTTGGCTATATTGCGAGCCAAAATCAAGAATAAGAATACGATCTTCTTTGATAGTAGGGATAGCAGCGGCAGTGGTCATAAATCGATGTCCATCAAGAAAAAATTAGTGCCCTATTTTAACAAGTTTGCGCCTATTAATGGCTATTAGATGGTGAATTATTGACGATTTTTGCGAGATATTACGCCTTGATAAGAATAATACGCCAGCGCGAACCCCAATAATGCCGCTACTAAATAAAAGTCATAAATTTTTATTATACAAAAGCCGAGTATATATGAAATATTTGTTTATATTGTGCTATGCTCAAACGATAAATATGTTTGCTTTAGGATTGGTGATTGGCATCAGCGCTTAATATCGTATGATTTTTACGATAACCCTGAGCCTAATCATTCATCTATGCTGAGTAGAAAAACTGAATCAGCTTTAACCGAATTCTTTAGTATAAAACTGTGATAACGAATCGACAGGTATGTCCCTATGAGCAAAATCAAATCTCTTATTCGTAAAACCACCAACTTTCCTGCTACCAAAAATACTGATAATAATTTAGAACCTATCCAAAAAAATAATACGGCTACTAATTCGACTGCCAATACGCCTATTGAGCAGACGCGCTGGAACGGTTGGGGCAATGTCAGTATCAATAAAACTGTCTCGCCGCATGGTGCAAAATTAATAAAATCACATATCGGTAAAACCAAAAAACTGTCCTCTGTGAGCTTACAACAGGTACTCAAAACCGTACCAAAATCACGCCTGCCTGCTGCGCTCACCGACCTTGATATCGTCTCAACTGATAAAGAAGTGAGGCTCAGACATGCGCGCGGTCAAAGCTTCCCTGATTGGATAGCGATGCATGGCGGCGACTTTGAAGTATTTCCTGATGGAGTCGCTTTTCCTGAATCGACCGCTGATGCCGAGACTTTATTAACGCTCGCCAATGAGCATGACTTAATTGTCATTCCTTTTGGTGGCGGCACCTCCGTGGTCGGTCATATCAACCCACAAAAGGGTTCACGTCCAGTCCTTACCATCGCCATGAGCAAGATGGATCAGCTGCTTGACTTAGATTTTGAGAGCCAAATCGCAACCTTTGGCGCGGGCACACAAGGGCCAGCTGTCGAAGCGCAATTGGACGCGCACGGTTACCGCCTAGGACATTATCCGCAGTCTTGGGAGCTATCAACGCTTGGTGGTTGGATTGCCGCGCGCTCTAGCGGTCAGCAGTCATTGGGCTACGGACGCATCGAGCAGCTATTTGCCGGTGGTACATTAGTCACTCCGCAAGGTGTGCTCAATATCGCCGATATTCCAGCGTCATCAGCAGGACCTGATTTGCGTGAGATGATGATGGGCACTGAGGGTCGTGCTGGTATTTTTACGACAGTCAAAATGCGTGTACAACCGCAGCCTGAGGAAGAACTGTTTAAAGTGGCTTTCCTGCCTAATTGGGAAGCAGGTAAAGAAGTGCTTAGACAAGCGGTGCAAAAAAATGTTCGCTTATCTATGTTACGTCTCAGTAATGCCGTCGAAACTGATGCGCATCTGCATTTAGGCACGTCACCGAGCCAATTTTTAGCCATTAGCACCTATCTAAAAGCCCGTGGACTGAGCTCAGATAAGGTTATGCTCACTTACGGCGTATCAGGCGATAAAGCGCAGAATAAATTGGCGCTGACACAGTTTAATAAGCTGTTAAAGCAGCACGGTAGTGTCACGGGTAAAATCACTGATATCATGGGCAGTGTTTGGGCGCATGGGCGCTTTAAATTCCCTTATTTGCGTGGCACTTTATGGGACAAAGGCATCATGGTCGATACCTTTGAGACTGCTACTAATTGGAATAATATCGACGAGCAGATGCAGCAAATGCAAGAAGCGGTGAAAACCTCTTTAACAGAGGAAGGCGAGGAGGTCATGGCCTTTACCCATATCTCACACGTCTATAAACAAGGTGCGAGCCTTTATACCACCTACTTTTTCCGCGCGGCAAAAGACCATGCGACTACCTTACAGCGCTGGAAAAAAATTAAACAGGCCGCGAGTACTAGTTTAGCTAATGGTAAAGCGACCATCTCGCATCAACACGGCGTTGGCCGTGATCATGCGCCGTACCTTGCCGCTGAAAAAGGTAGGCTTGGCATGCAAGTAACCCATGATATGCTCAAAAGCTTAGACCCTGAACAGCGTATGAACCCGGGTGTATTGCTTGAAAAGTAATAAACCAATTAAGAAGAGTGAGATATGACTCAAACCAAGCAACGCCAACAAGCATTAGCGCCTTTATCTCGTGGCTCGTCTCAAGCAGAACCTTGGGATATGCTGATTATCGGTGGCGGTATTACGGGCGCTGGGATTGCGCGCGAAGCGGCACGGCGCGGTTTAGCAGTATTATTAATTGAGCAAAAAGACTTTGCTTGGGGCACGTCCAGCCGCTCTAGCAAAATGGTGCATGGTGGGTTACGTTACATTGCCTCGGGTGATTATAAAACCACCTTGCTGAGCGTGCGCGAGCGTGAGCGTATGCTCAGTGAAGCAAGCGGCCTTGTGAATGAAATGCACTACATCATGCCGCATTATAAAGGCAAGTTTCCGCCGCCATGGATATTTAATACTTTATTACGCGTTTACGATGGACTGGCGGGCAAGCGCTACTCTAAGTACTTTAAAAAAGATGCCTTTCTTAGCCTGAACCCAAATATCAAACAAGACAAATTTTTGGGTGCCAGTCAATTTAGCGATGCGGTGACCGATGACTCGCGGCTGGTGATGCGCGTCCTTGCTGAGGCGATTCACGACGGCGCGCAGGCGATTAATTACCTAAAGGCCGAAACGTTGATTACCAATGAACAAGGCTCGGTGGTTGGTGCAACGCTCAAAGACACTTCTTCTGAGGACAATGCTCAAAACAATGTTCAAAGCAATGCTCAAAGCAATGTTCAAAGTTACGATGTTTACGCAAAAGTGGTGGTCAGTGCCACAGGCGCCTGGGCGGATACCTTAAGGATGCAAGCCAGTAAGCAAACCGAACAAAGCTTCCATAAGCAAATCCGTCCGTCACGCGGCAGTCATTTGGTCGTGAGCAAAGAGCGTTTGCCGATCGAGCAAGCCTATACCTTTTTGCATCCTGTCGATAAAAGAGCGGTATTTGTCTTTCCGTGGGAAAATCGTACGGTACTTGGCACCACTGATTTGGATCATCCACCTTTGGACGATAGCGAGGTCGGCATCACGAATGAAGAGGTCGATTATCTATTAACGGCGACTAACGAGCTGTTTAATGATGTCAAGCTTAACCGAAAAGATGTCATCAGTACGTGGGCAGGTGTGCGTCCGCTGATATCAGAAGGCGGCGATGGCAAACGCGTCAGCCCCAGTAAAGAAAAGCGCGACCACAGCGTGTGGCTCGACAATAACCTCGTCACCGTTAGCGGCGGCAAGCTAACAACCTTTCGCCTTATTGCTTTAGATGTCCTTGAAAAGTGTCAAGAAGTGCTCACCCTTGATAAGTCTGTCATTCAAAAGCAAACCTTAAATGATGATCACGTTTTTAGCAATACCGCGCCAACCAATCCTAAATTTTTTACTTTACCAAAAGCTCTACAACAATGCTTGCAAGGGTTTTACGGCTTACAGCTCGATACCTTGCTTGGACTAGCGCATGAGGATGATTTGGCTTATGTCACCGACAGCAATACCATTTGGGCAGAGATCCGTTTTGCCGCGCGCCATGAGCAAGTCATGCATTTAGATGATTTATTACTGCGGCGTACGCGCTTGGGTTTAATCCTACCGAATGGGGCAATGACGCCGTTAATTAGCGCTAGACTGAAGCAGATATGTCAGCAAGAGCTCGGCTGGAATGAGCAAAAATGGCAGCAAGAAGCCCAGCGCTATCAAAATTTATGGCAACGCTATTATCATTTGCCTGCGGCTTAGCTTCTTATCGAGTTATTATAAGGATTAGAGCTGCTAGGGCACTTTTTTTTAAAACAAAATCTGCGTAGCCTCGAGAACTCTGACGGTCGCAAGCAAGGAAAACTTGTACCAATAGCACGTTCTGATTTTGATAAATATCCCCCATAGTAAAGGACTACTATGACCACCTCTCACGACCCCATCTATTTCTTAGCTATCGACAACGGCACCCAAAGCGTCCGCGCGCTTATCTTTGATCAATTCGGCAGCGAGATCGCCAAAGCCCGCGTGCCTATCGAGCCTTATTTCTCTACTGAGCCCAATTTTGCTGAGCAGCACGCTGACTATTATTGGCAAAAGCTAAGCGAAGCTTGTCAGCAATTGTGGCAAAGCTGCGATATTAAACCTGAGCAAATCGCGGGCGTTAGTCTCGCCACCCAGCGCTATACCATGATATGTCTGGATAAAGATATGCAGCCACTGCGCCCAACTATTGTATGGATGGATTTACGCCGCGGCGAAACCAACGATATTGGTTTTTTAAGCCCACTAACCAAAATTATTGGCATGGGCGAATTGGTACAAGAGGCACAGCAAAAAGCACGCTGTAATTGGCTGGCACAAAACGAGCCTGAGATATGGGCGCAGACCGCCCATTACGTCAATCTATCTGCGTATCTTACTTATCAGCTGACAGGCGAATTAGCCGATTCCAACGGCCATGCCCTAGGCTATCTGCCTTACGATTATAAAGCGCAAATATGGCTAAAACCCAAAGATCTTAAATGGCGCTTCTTTAGCTGTCGACCTGAGCAAATGCCTAAGATTGTCGCGCCAGGTCAGCCACTTGGCCGTATCAGCGCCAAAGCGGCTAAAGCCACAGGGATTTTAGAAGGCACGCCGATGATTGCTGCCGCTAGCGATAAAGCGTGCGAAGCGTTGGGGTCGGCAGGTCTCGCTGCTGACACTGCCTGTTTAAGCTTTGGTACTACTGCGACTATCAATACCACGTCGAGCAATTACGTCGAAATCCTTAAACACATGCCCGCCTACACCGCAGCCGCGCCAAACTACTACAATCATGAGTACATGATTTATCGCGGCTTTTGGATGGTCAGCTGGTTTAAGGAGCAATTTGCTCACTATGAAGAACAACTTGCGAAAACCAAAGGTATCGATACCGAAAAGCTCCTCGATCAGGCAGTCAAAGATATTCCGGCCGGTTGTATGGGGCTGATGATGCAGCCGTATTGGTCACCTGGCGTCCGTCATCCGGGGCTTGAGGGCAAAGGTGCGCTCATTGGTTTTGGCGATGTGCACACGCGGGCGCACGTTTACCGCGCTATCTTAGAGGGGCTGGCTTACGAGCTTAAGCTTGGCTTTGATACCATTGAAAAACGTACGAGTAAAACTATCAAACACCTGCGTGTCTCAGGCGGCGGCTCGCAAAGTGACTCAGCGATGCAGCTTACTGCTGATATCTTTGGTATGCCCGCTTATCGCCCGCACACTTATGAAGCGTCAGGCTTAGGCGCTGCCATCAACTGCGCAGTCGGACTCGGCGTCTACCCTGACCATGCAGCCGCAAGTGAGGCAATGACTCATTTAGGCGATGAGTTCATCCCTATTGAGGCCAACGTCCAACTCTACAAACGCCTTTATAATGAGGTTTATCTAAAAATGTATGAGCGCTTAAAACCGTTATATCAAAGCATACAAGATATTACTGGGTATCCTGCCAGATAATATGAAACGTCTGCGTCAGCCTAGTTTTAATATAAATAAGGCATTTTGACTTTCGTAACTGGTTAACCGTCCTTATTGTTTAAGGAGTGCTATTTAAAGCGCTATGAATACGATTTAATCCCTCTATCAATAGCGATTTAGGACAAGCAACATTCAGGCGCATTTTAAGGTGCCCTTCATTGCCATATTTAATCCCTGCATTAAGCTCAACTTTGGCGGCTCGCAGCTTGTCATAAAGCGCCTGATCATCATCACCGTAAGCCGAACAATCGAGCCAAATCAAATACGACGCTTCTGGGCGCATCACCTTGATATCAGGCAGATGCCCTGCTAAAAACTCTAGCGTGATTTCAATATTGTTTTCGATATAAGCCAGCGCCTGCTCTAGCCATCCTCCACCATTTTCATAAGCGCTACGCATTACTTCATAAGCAAATAAATTGAGCTCATACTCATCATTTAACTGCTGCTGCTGACTTATTTTTTTGATTAATGAATTATCTTTAGCAAAGATCATCGAGCCCTTGATACCTGCTACATTAAAGGTCTTGGTCATTGAGGTTAGACTGACGACGTTATGCGCGTAACCTGCCGCTTCTGCCAATTTTAAAAAAGGCGTAAAGGTATGACCACTCAAGGTTAAATCTTGATGAATCTCATCACTGACAATCGCCACATCATATTTTTTGCAAAGTGCCAGTAACGCTTCAAGCTCATCGGTCGTCCACACGCGTCCGCCAGGATTGTGCGGATTGCACAACAAATATAACTTTACCTTATGCTCGATAATTTTAGCTTCGATATCGGCCAAATCTAACTGATATTTACCATCGACTTCTTTTAATAGCGATGTCACAAGTGTGCGACCGTTTTGCTCAACCTTGGTCATAAAAGGCGTATAAATAGGGTCATTAACCAGTACCGCATCGCCTGCTCCGGTAAAGACGTTCATCATCAGTGCGAGGCTTGGCACAACGCCCGGCGAAAACAAGATATTCTGCTTATCGAGTAGCAAGCCATAACGACTGCTATGCCACTGAATAATCGAATCATACAAAGCCGCAGTGGGTCTGGTATAGCCCAATATGCCATGCTGCGCGACTTGCTCAATCGCCTTTAAGATAGGCTGGGCAGTCTTAAAGTCCATATCCGCCACCCATAACGGAATCGTGTCATCGCTATAATGCCATTTAACTGAACCGGTATTACGTCTATCAATTATTTCATCGAAGTTGTATTGCACCACTATTCTCCTAAGGGGAAAATCTTTGAATAACTAACGTCCCTGAAACTCAGCTTCCCTTCTCTCAACCATCGCCATCGCTCCCTCTTTCGCATCTTCTGAATAAAATAAAGACGGCAGATAGCCATGAATATTGGCTAAAGCCGCTTTTGCGCCATTCCGACTAGCATCTTGCGCTGAGGACAATAATCCTTGTACGCCGAGCGGAGCTGCTTTACATATCTCTTGAGCAATAGTCATTGCTCGTTCGTATTCTGTGCCATTTGCCACTACTTCACTGACCAGATTTAACCTATCTGCGGTTTGTGCATCAAAGGCTTTACCAGTGAGCAAATACGGCATGGCTTTTTGCCAACCTGCTGCTGCGACGAAACGTACCGTCGCGCCACCAAACGGCATGATACCGCGCTGAACTTCCATTTGTGCAAAGTTGCAGTTATCACTTGCGATAACAACGTCACTATTTAGCATTAATTCAATGCCAGCGGTAAAGCAGGTTCCTTGTACCGCGACGACCACAGGTTTGCTGCGTAATTTGCCACCGATTCCCCACGGGTCAATCTCGTTATCATTAAACTCAAACGCGCCTTTATCCCACTTATCTTGCAACTCCATTAGATCAAGTCCGGCGGTAAAGTGCTCACCATGGGCAAATATGAGCGCACAGCGTAAGTTCTCGTCGTTTTCATAACGCGTCAGTGCTTCGGATAATTGCTTAATCATATGGCTATCAAAGGCGTTGCGTTTATCGGCGCGATTGAGCCCGATTAGGCAGATATAGCCGTCGGTTTCATAGGTGATGCGGTTATCGGTACTGGGTTTATTACTTTCCGTTGTCATATTTTTATCCTTTTAAATGCATTATTGTCATCTGCTGCGCTTATAAAATAGCCGCTTTATGCTCATTTGGCTTAGTTTCAATATAGACACCCCCATGCGATAACGCAAGGACAGATATACGCGCACAGGCAGATTGCTATTTTATTCGCCATAGGTAAATGAGTAGCCATGGATAAACCGATAGACGGGCGTGAAATCTGCTAAACTGGGTGATTATATTCAAACATTGTAGTCCGAAACTATGACCAGTAAGCCCAGCACCAATATATCAAACGCCCGTAGAGCAAATGCTAATACTCATCGCAACCGCTCACCTGAGACTGCCAAAAAGCTCGGCAAGCTACATCCGCGCAATCCGCATCAAGGGCGCTATGACTTTGCGCTATTGACCCGTGCCCTGCCGGAATTGGCTAAGCACACCATCACTAACCCGAAAGGTGAGCCGACGATTAACTTCTCTGATAGTGAGGCGGTACGCGTCCTCAATCAGGCGTTACTCGCGCATTATTATGGCGTGAAGTTTTGGGATATTCCAGAAGGCTATCTCTGCCCACCGATACCGGGTCGCGCCGATTATATCCATTATATTGCTGATTTACTCGCGCAAACCACGCACGTTAATGACGACAACACACCGCCGACGGGTAAAGAGATTCACGCCCTTGATATTGGTACCGGTGCCAGTGCCATTTATCCGATTATCGGTAGCCAAAGCTATGGTTGGCGCTTTACCGCGAGCGATATTGACCCTATTTCAGTCAATACCGCCGCGCTGATTTGCGAAGCCAACCCAAAGCTAAAAAGTGCCGTTAAAGTAAAACTACAGCCTGAGCCTAAGTTTATTTTTAAAAACATCATCGGTCGTCAAGATTACTTCGATGTGGTCGTTTGCAACCCACCGTTTCATGCGTCATTAGAAGAAGCGATGCAAGCTAATACCCGCAAGCAGCATAATCTGCAACGCCATCGTGGTAAGAATGAAAACGAGCAAATCAGCCGCCATTCAACCAAGGCTGGAAATGCTGCGCAAAATCTCAACTTTGGTGGTCAGCATAAAGAGTTGTGGAGTGAGGGCGGCGAAATTGCCTTTTTGACCAAAATGATAAAAGAAAGTCAAGATTTTGCCGAGCACGTTGGCTGGTTTACCAGCTTGGTGTCAAAGTCAGAGAACGTGAAACCATTACAACTGTTATTAAAACAGCTTGATGTTGCCCAAATGCGCATCATCGAGATGAGCCAAGGTCAAAAGAACACCCGTGTTCTAGCGTGGCGCTTTAATATTGACGAAGCGTAATTAATAAAAAATGACTATCTAAAAAATATTTATTCAAAGTTTCACGTGAAACAAAAAAAACCGCTTTGTTTATCAAGGCGGTTTTCTTATAAGTAAGAACTTGAGGTTAATAAACTAGCTAAAGAAAATCACTTTTAAGCCAATGAGTATAAGTACAAATCCGCCAAGCGCTTCCGCCTTATCCTCAAGATACGTACCTGATTTTTTACCCAAATAAACACCAAAAACGCTAAAAATAGCAGTAATAATAGCGATAATCAAACAGGCTAGCCACGCATTAAGCGCCAACAAATTCAGCGTAAAGCCAGCTGCCATGGCATCAATACTGGTCGCTATCGCAAGGGTAAACATGGTGCGATGATTGATATTTTTCTTTAGGTTGTCATTTACAGAAACTGTCTCACTATTTATATGCAGGGCTTTATCTACAACCTCTTCTCCATCTCCAAAAAACACTTCATAAAGCATTTTTCCGCCAAGACCGATAAGGATAAAGCCACCAATCCAAGGTGCAGCCGCAGCCAACCAGCCTAATAAAGCGGCGCCCAATAAATAACCGATCAACGGCATCACGCCCTGCGCAATGCCAAAATACAAGCCCGCATAAATTGCCAAATGCAACACATAACGATGATGTTGTTTTTGTGATTTAGCTCCTAACCCAATCGCAACAGCAAACGCATCCATCGCAAGAGCAATAGCAAGTAATATAACTTCAATCATTTTATTCTTCGCTTATTTCTGCTTATTGCCATAAGTTTCACGTGAAACACTATATCAATCTAATCGTTTACCTTTTCCCAAAAACTACGCTTTTTACCATGCTTGTCTTTAAGGGTAATGACATATTCTTTATGGGTCGCAAGTTCACTGTAAGGCTTAGACGATTTACTAATAACCGTATCAAGTTTGGTTAGACGATCGAAGTAGCGAGCGGCGTGACCATAAGCTTTGCTGCGAGAGCTGTCTAGAATATCGTTAAGTAAAGTGCGGTAAATAATAACTTGAAGTAAATCTGTCTTAGTTGGCAAATCTTTTAACATGCTTGTGAGATCTGTGTAATGCACATCAGCAAACTGGGAATGACGGGCAACTGCAACCTCATTAGCAAGCTCAATCTCTCCTATTTCTAGCAGTAGCGATGTGGCCATAAATACATTTTCTTGTTGTTCTGCCAGCTCATAAGCTCTTTTTCGCCACTTAGATTGCTGAGCAGGACTGGCCACAGCCATGATAGCCTTTAACCGCGAAGGGGTTGATTGTAGCTCAAACGCCTCGCCTAGCACCTCCATGAGCGCGTCGGTATCTTTTTGCATGTGATATATGTGACTCAGCCAATCCAAACGTCTGATCTTATCTAACAGACCATCGCTTTGCCACTCTTCATTTAAGTAGTGTAATGCCTTATCAAAAGCTCTTTGATTTAGCAGAAATGTTAGCAACTCTTCTAATCTTCGAGGATGAACCGGTCTAGTCTCTTGCATCTCAAAGAATATGGTTTCAAAAAAACCCACATCACCTAGCGCCCTTGTTAGGTTTTTTATGGCGATCTCAATTACCATTTTTTCATAGTTAATTGAAAAAGCATCATCACTTAAAGGGCTGTTTTGCCTTTCATTGAGCGTATCTTTAATTGCTTTTTTTGTTTGGATATTCTCACGCTCTTGTTGATAATCACCGATCAATCCACGTATCTCAGTCTCAGATAACAGTTGATCAATATTTTCTAATAAACTATCTTTGGTACCATAATCATTATCGTCAGCCAGCACTTTTACTTTCTTTATCCAAGCTTGACTGAGTATATCGCGCTCATCAGCAGGTATGTCTCGCTTTTCTTGCTCATAGCAAGTGCTAGCCACTGCTAGCCAAAATGACGTCAAACTCCTATAAATATCACCGATATAACCGTTGGAATCATCAGCACGTTCTAGGCTAGCATTAGTAGACTCTATAAATAACTCAAGTAACGTCAAGCACTCTCGTGGTTGCGCAGGATAAAGGCTCATTATATCGCTGGCTAAGTGCTGAAGCTCAGTAGCAAATTCACTAGATTCCCAGTAATCTACAAACTTCCTTCGTCTTCTAAGTCCTTTTAGTGTAGTGGTTAACTTTTTTATAAGTTTAGGTTTATCTGATTGTAATAGCAGACGCTCAATTTTTTTATCGAGCATTTTATCTATACCATACACCTCAGAGACAAAATCAATTAAGGTCTTTTTTGATAGTTGTGACAAATACTTCTTTTGTTCTGCGTTTAGCATAGTATTCCCTTCACTACTTTATTGATAATATTTCACATGAAAAAAGCCACCTTGCGAGCAAGATGACTTTATACCAATAAACAATTATATTCAAACTTCAAAACTATAACTTCAAGGTCTATAAACTAAAAGCTTAAAAGCTAAATATCCAAATTAGACACGGTCAGCGCATTCTCTTCAATGAAAATACGACGTGGCTCGACATGGTCACCCATTAGGCAGGTAAACATATGGTCAGCGGCAATCGCATCTTCAATTGTCACGCGTAACATACGGCGGTTTTCAGGATCCATGGTGGTATCCCAAAGCTGATCAGCGTTCATCTCGCCCAGCCCTTTATAACGCTGAATCGCCAAACCACGACGCGCCTCAAGCATCATTTGTTGCCAGAGATAATCAAAATCGCGTACTGGGATATCTTTGGTCGTACCTGCGCTTGCTTCACGGCGGATAAAGGCATCTTCTGCAAGCAAGGTATTCCATTCAGCGGATAAGCGCAGCAGCTTGGTATACTCACCTGAATTGATAAAGCTGGCATCTAACAAATAATGATGCGCCAATTGATGCACATAAACAGTGATACGCGGTAACCATTGAGCTTTGGCAGATAAAGAATCACTGTCATCAGCAGATGTTTCACTTTCATCAAGTTCTACCACTGCGGTCATACCCAATAAATCAGCAGCGGCAGCATCCATATTCTTTGGTTGCGGCGCATGGATATTGACCAGTTCAATCTCAGGATTTAAATCACTACCAAAGTGCTCAAGCTGTGTTTGTAATGACGCTTTCCACGCTTCCATTACTGACTTATCATAAGTCATATCGGTGCTAAGCTTCGGCGTATGCGTCAATGCATCCAATAATACTGCAGGATAACGAATCTGCAAACGCGCTTTGATAAGCTGGGTTTGGTTATAGTCATTGAGCAAGGTCTCAAGCGCTTGACCAGTAATAGCCGGCGCATCAGCACTGATATGCAACTTAGTATTATCGATTGTCGAGGATAATAAATACGCTTTTAAGGCTTCATCGTCTTTTAAATACAGCTCTTGACGACCTTTTTTTACTTTATAAAGTGGTGGCTGGGCGATATAAATATAACCGCGCTCAATCAATTCTGGCGTTTGACGGAAGAAAAAGGTCAACAGCAGCGTACGAATATGCGAACCATCGACGTCCGCATCGGTCATGATGATGATTTTATGATAGCGTACTTTGTCCGGATTATATTCATCCGGGCCAATGCCGCAACCAAGCGCGGTAATCAAGTTACCGACTTCAGCAGATGACAGCATTTTGTCAAAACGAGCACGCTCAACGTTAAGAATCTTACCTTTTAGGGGCAAAATTGCTTGGGTCTTACGGCTACGACCTTGCTTAGCTGAACCACCAGCAGAATCCCCTTCCACAATATAAAGCTCTGATAATACCGGATCTTTTTCTTGACAATCTGCCAATTTACCCGGTAAACCTGCGATATCTAGCGTGGTTTTACGGCGGGTCATCTCGCGAGCTTTACGCGCCGCATCACGCGCACGCGCCGCATCGATAATCTTATTGGCAATTGCTTTACCGGCACTTGGGTTTTCAAGCAAATAGTCGTTAAACTTATCATGCATGGCCGATTCAACGGCAGATTTCACTTCGCTCGACACCAGCTTATCTTTGGTCTGACTAGAAAACTTAGGATCAGGTACTTTTACCGAGACAATCGCTGTCAAACCTTCACGCGCATCATCACCCGTGGCGACGATTTTCTCTTTTTTGAATAAGTTTTCGCGATCCATATAGCTGTTAAGACCGCGCGTCAAAGCTGAGCGGAAGCCAGATAAATGCGTCCCACCATCACGCTGTGGGATATTATTGGTAAAACACAATACTTTTTCGTTATAGGTGTCCGTCCACTGTAGCGCCACTTCGACACTGATGCCATCGTCTTGCTCGCTGGTGAAATGAAAGACTTCATTGATACCGTCTTTGCCCGCATTGATGTAGCTGACAAATTCTGACAAGCCGCCCTTGTGCTCAAACTCATGACGTTTATCGATGCGCTCATCGGTTAGGACAATGCGCACACCAGAGTTTAAGAATGATAGCTCACGTAAGCGTTTGGCTAAAATATCGTACTCAAAAATGGTACCAGTAAAGACATCGTTACTTGGATAAAAACGGATTTGCGTACCAGTTTTATTGGTCGCCTCCATCTGCTGAATATCGGCATCAGGAACGCCATCGGTATAGGTTTGATGATAATGATAGCCTTCGCGCCAAATATTCATCTCAAGCTTTTTAGACAGGGCGTTTACAACTGAAACACCGACGCCGTGTAGGCCGCCCGATACTTTATAGCTGTTGTCATCAAATTTACCGCCAGCATGCAGTACGGTCATAATAACCTGTGCTGCCGATACGCCCTCTTCTGGATGGATATCCACAGGGACGCCGCGACCGTTATCCATGACACTGACCGACTCGTCTTCATGGATAATGATATCAATTTGGTCGCAATGACCAGCCAGCGCCTCATCGATAGAGTTATCCACCACCTCAAAGACCATATGATGCAAGCCGGTACCATCATCGGTATCACCAATATACATACCCGGACGTACGCGCACCGCTTCTAGTCCGCGCAATACACGAATATCTTTGGAGCTATAATCAGAGGGCATTCCTTCAGGGGCTGCAGCAGGCGCAGTAATCTCTAGAGCGCTTTCGCTCACCAATTGTTCGTGGTCGGTAGGTAATGAATCACTCATGTGTATTCCTTAATCTAGCCATTATCAGCTATATGTCATCTGCTCACCACAATGGCAACGCTCGACGACGTTATCTTAAATTTAACGTTTCATGGTCAAAATATGTAATTATAGAGTTAGCAAAAGTTTTATCAGAAGTCGCTTAAAAGAAGATAAAACAGTATTAAACAAGTGGACTTAAATACAGCCAATTTCTCAAAGACTGTTTTTAATATACGCTGTCATTTCTTTTACGCTTCATTAAAACAGCTTAGAAATAAGCATATATCTATCAAGCACTTAGAAGCTGAAAATTATCAAAAAACCCTTAAACAATACTGATAAAAATTTATAAGATAACTTGCTGAAAACAGGGCAAAAATAAAGCTCTATTTTAACATTTTTCTGGCGCTAAGTCACTGTTTACTGACAGTTTTCTCGGTATCAAGCAAGTATTTTAGCAAGATCACTTTTCTACTACACCCACAAGCATAACAATGAAATTTTTCGGAAAATATGAAGTGTGGTTGATAAAAATGAAGCCCAAACTTAGCTGATATTCACCATCAAAACCAGTTTATAAAAGCGTTTTTTATAAACGTATTAGGCTTCCTTGTTTCACGTGAAACACGTTAGGTTCTGACCAATACTCATGCACCAAAGGTAAAATATCGTCGGTTAAGCTGGTCATAAATACCTGACATGGCAGCTGCGCCAATGTCGACAACAGAATTTGTATCGCCCTAGCATCAAGTTCAGCGGTAATATCGTCTAGTAGCACTACTGGCGTGGCTCGCGCTTTATTATGGTCATTTGGCAAAATAACACTGCTATTGTCCTTTTCTATCGCATGGGTAGAAGTGTTTTCATTAAGCAATAACGGCAATTGTGATAAGCGTAGAGCGGTAATTAACAGTTTTTTCTCGCCGCGAGAGAGAACGTTAGCAGCCTGTTCTTTTATAGTCGGTAGTTTGGCCGCGGTGTCTGCTTTTTCTATGGTTTTTGATACTGCGTTCGCATTGCTGTCTGCTTCGTTGTTAGCATGCTCTGATAAATCACTAGAGCGCCAATGTACATGAATATCGGCGCGGTGATTACCTATCCGCGTATAACCCAGCTGCAAATCCTGCTCCAAACGCTCGTTAAGCTGGATATCTAACGGGATATTGGTGTCGTAGCCAGCGTTATAGCTTAAGCTTAGTTGCTCAGCGTAGGTAGGCAATAACTGCGTGATACTCTTCGCAAAGTAAGGCTGCCAATCGCTAAAGACTCGCTCACGATAATGATGAATAAGCGCCGCATGACTAGCAAGCCCTTTGTCCCATGATTTTAACTCAGCAAGCTGCACTGGCGTTAAGTAACGGCTCTTTTTTAGCAAACTATTGCGCTGTTTTAGTAAACGCTGATAAGCGACCCATTGCGGATGGAAACCCTGTTTCATGTGAAACACTAGCCAATCTAATAGCTGCCGGCGACTGGCACTGCCCTGCTCTAACATATCCATCGACGACGGATCTATCAGTAATGTGGGTAGTTGCTCGGTTAAGATACTTTGGTTATAAACCGTGGTTTGATTCAGCCGTAGAACCGTCGTCGCATCTGTTTGCTTTTGAATAGCTAAGGTATTGCTATCATTGAGCTTAGCGTGCACCGTTGCCGCATTTTGATGGTGCTGAATATAGCGTTTAGGCTGATGATGGCGGAAGCTTTTACCTCTTGAAAGCAAGAATATCGCTTCAAGTAACGAGGTTTTGCCACTGCCATTTGCACCGATAATAACGTTGCAAGCAGCAGTATTTAAACTGATCTGGGTTAGATTACGCAGGTGTGAAATTTGTAGACGTTCAATCATAAGGGTGACAGCCGCCTATATTACGCCCACTATTTAGTAAGCAAAAGTTTATTACTGTTATTTTTCATAAGGTCACCAAGTTATATACGCATAGGCATAATAACATACTGATGAAAGTCATCATTGAGCTGATTGACCAGTACCGAGGCATTGGATTGGCTCATATGCATTTGCAAATCACCTTGAATCACGCCCAAAACGTCTTGTAGATACGCCGCATTAAATGACAGCTCCATCGGCTCGCCTTGATATTTTGCTTGTATCATCTCGACTGCCTCATCTTGCTCAGCATTATTAGCGCGTACTTCTACCATACCATCGCTGGCAAAATTAAACACCACACCGCGAGATTTCTCATTACTTAAAATTGCCACACGGCGCAGCACATCAGTCATTTTTTCTTGGTTAAATAGTGCCAATTTATCGGTATTACTTGGCATGACACGGCGATAATCCGGGAATTTACCATCGATAAGACGCGCGGTAAAGGTCACCATTAAATCATCACTCACCTGCCCTGTACTATCCACATCACCAAAGGGTAAGCTTACTTGTAAGAATTCACGGCCAAAACTCAATGTCACAGCGTTATCTTTGTCGCCCAGCATCTTGCCAAGCTCAGAAGCCAAACGCTCAAGCTCAATCACCGCTTTACGCGGCAAAATCGCTTGCATACTTAAGTCGCTACTGACATCAATAGCACTACGCGCTAACGCCAATCTATGGCCGTCAGTCGCAACCGTAGTCAGTTGCTGCTGTGACACATCAAATAGCATACCAGTCAAATAGTAACGAACATCTTGGATAGCCATTGCAAATTGGGTTTTATGAATTAAGTCGGTCAAACGACTACGACTGATAGTCAAAGGTGTGATATTTTCAGGATTACCAAGACTTGGATAGTCTTCGCTTGGTAATGTGCCTAAAGTAAAACGACTTTTACCACTGGTCAGCAGGCAACGCTCATTTTCTTGAGTGGTCAGATTGACCTGCGCTTGCGACGGCAATGATTTACAGATGTCTCTGAGCTTTGTGGCAGGTAATGTGGTGGTACCTGCTTCGATACAGGCACCAGCAGGCAATTTTAATGTCGATGTCAGCTCTACTTCTAAGTCAGAAGCAGTTAAAATAAGCGCCCCCTCAGACAATTGCAGCTTAATATTGCCCAAGATAACCATGTTGTGGCGCTTATCAGCAGCCTTGGCAATCAAGTTAATGGCTTTTAGTAACGACTCTCGATTAATCAATAATTGCATGCTTAGTTACTCTTGTTTATTAGTTGCTCTTATTAAAAGAATTTTTATACGTTTTTAAATCATAGGGTTTTAAAATAATGGCTTAATAATACCTTGTCTACTGATGATAATCCATACAGCGTCTGTCCGCTAATCATTAAAATATTATAAATCATATCGACTCGTGACAACATTATGACGCCATAAGCTTCTAACCCGCTTGCAACATCAAGGCAAGCGTTTTGTAATCCTTATCAAACGCGGGGTCAGCGGCGCGTAGCTCATTGACCTTATCACAAGCATGCATCACTGTCGTGTGGTCGCGTCCACCAAATGACTGACCAATCTCAGGAAAGCTATCACTGGTTAATTCGCGTGATAACGCCATCGCTATTTGTCGTGGTCTAGCAATGCTGCGCGTACGTTTACGACCCATGATATCTTTTACGCTTACATCGTAGTATTCGGCGACCACTTTACGAATATTATCCATATTTACCGCTTGCACACGCATCGCAACGATGTCTTTTAGGGCGTATTGCACCATCTCAAGTGTAATAGGCGCTCCCGTCAAGTTGGCATTGGCAAATACTTGGTTTAATGCACCTTCTAATCGCCTAACATTAGAAACCACGTTTTGAGCGATAAATAGGGCACATTCTTTAGGCAGGCTCATGCCGTACGACGCCGCTTTTCTTTGTAAAATTTGTACTCGAGTGTCAATCTCAGGTGGATCTACTGCAACCGTCAAACCCCAAGAAAAGCGCGACCTGAAACGCTCGTCAAACTCCGTCATTTGTGATGGATGACGATCTGATGCCAGAATCAGTTGCTTATCACCGCTGGTAAAATCTGCAAATAAGGTTAAAAACTCATTACTACTTTTTGTTTTACCAGCTAATACATGAATATCATCTACAATTAATAAATCTACTTTTTTTATTTTCTTTTTAAAATCTTCTATTTTATTATTTCTTAATGAATAAACTAATTGATTAATAAATTTTTCGGAAGTGAAATAGTAGAAAGTTAGATTGTTTTTTAAATAGCGATGCGCTACAGAATGCATTAAATGCGTTTTTCCCAAACCAGAAGGTCCGTATATAAATAAAGGATTGTGACGATTTTTTGATTGGCGTTTTCCAAGCTCGTAACAGGCCTTATAAGCTAAGTTATTAGACTTACCAGTGACAAAGGTTTCAAAGGTGAAGTCAGGATTCAGATAGCTTAATGATTTGGCATCGGCAGACTCAATCAGTTCTGCATGACGCATATTGGCATCGATATCCGCTCTAGCAATATCATTATGCGTGCTTTGAAAGTTGTAATCAGCAGGGGGAGGGGAGGGCTGGTCTTCTTCAAACAATGAGCCTGACTGGGCCAGATTACTATCAACCATCTCACGGCCAGCATTATCAACACGTACAATAACGGCTTCAATACTACCTTGGCTATGTTTAGCAACCAACTGCTCGATGTCGTGTAAATGATTCTTTTTGATATAGGTTACAAAGTAATCATTAGGAGCAAGAATAATCAAGCTACTGGCTTCTTGGTGTGCAGATAACGGTCTCAACCACATCGTAAAGACATTATCTTTAACATGATAACGTAAGTCGTTTAGGCATTTATCCCAAATAGTTGCTGTATCAATCATGAAAAATACTAACCCCATAGTCCAAGGTGATCGGTCAAAAGAACGTCATTTTTATAGTGTAAATTTATCAGCTTTAAGTCCCAAAAAGCCTCTTTTCTTAACAAAGATATCTTATGGTCACATAACTCAAAATCATACATCTAGTAGGGCGCCAATCTAACACAAACAGCCTGTGGATAATACCTCGTTTTTTGTGGATAAGACTGTGGATAGTTTTGTGGATAAGTATATATCATGAGTTATCCATATTCCACCCACAGGTTATCCACAACCTTACCCATAGTCTATCCTATTGATAAAAAAGTAAAAAAACAAGTTAACCACAGATAATACGACCCCCAATAACAACAATATTTATATATATTAATAGTTAATTATTATAGAGTTCGACACAAACTGTGGATAAGTTTTAAAAATTGATTATCAAAATAGTTTTTCTAAGAAGATAATTTGGGTCTACTGATATGAGTTTATTTAACTAAATCTCTTAGCTGTAAATATCTCATTACCGATAAATATAAGAAAACTCACTCTGTTGTAAAATCATCTGTATGAAAACAGAGCAAATTAGTTCGTTGACCAAAATACTATGCGGTGGTATAATCCTCCGCTATTACGAATTTAGTCCATTATTTTGATAGGTGAGTTATGAAACGTACATTCCAACCAAGCGTGATCAAGCGTAAACGTACTCACGGTTTCCGTGCACGTATGGCAACCAAAAAAGGCCGCCAAGTCTTAGCTCGTCGCCGCGCTAAAGGACGTCATCGCCTTACTGTATAATTAATCAGTAGATTGCGATAAGCATGGCCGATAGTGCTTGTTGTGTTTCTATTATTTTATAGATTGCGATCGTCAATCATCACAACTGTCACTCAGCCATATATTAAAAGCGCCCACATAGGCGCTTTTTTTGTCTCTATACTTTGTTATTCTTTCTACGCTATTATCTCTGCTAGTGTTACTAGCTCTTATATTAGGTTGTATTATGTCCAATACCGTTTCAGCGCCCCCTAATGCTCGATTTACCAAAGCACAGCGTCTACTCACGCCTTCGTCCTTTCGCGAGGTATTTGACGCGCCTGAGCGTAAGCTGCATCAGAGTCATTTAATGGCGTTTGTACGTAGCAATCATTGTGAACAGCCTCGAGTCGGTATGGCCATTACCAAACGTAAAGTACCGACGGCTGTCACACGAAATTTAATCAAACGCCATGTTCGTGAACAATTTCGTATAAAGGCAAGTCACTTAGAAAACAAAGATATTGTATTTATTGTCAAAAAGTCTATGAAGCAATTAAATAATAAAGAAATAATAAATGAAATTAATAATATCTTTAAAAAGATAGAAAAAAAATAAAATGAATTTTTTATTAAAAGTAGTAAATAATTTTTTATATAAGTTGTTTTATTATTTTATTGTTTTTTATCAAAAAGTAATCAGTCCTATTTTACCTGCGCGCTGTCGTTATTATCCAACTTGCTCAAATTACGGTAAACAAGCTTTAGCATGGCATGGCGTTTGGTCAGGTAGTTGGCTATTATTAAAACGTATTAGTAGCTGTCATCCGTTAGGCGGACATGGCATTGATTTTGTGCCACTACCTTTGTCTTCTTATCATTATCAATATATATCGCCTACGACACCAGTTCATGGCAAAGCGCAAAGCTGGTATGTTTATAAAGATACTAAGAGCTATGTGGCTCGCCTAAATCATCTAATGAAGTCGATATAAACTTTATTATCGACTGAGAAGTTGTGGATATCTTTTAAGTTACCCACAAGTTATCCACACGCTTGTATCATTTAGAGCGGTTTTTTAGTAAAATGATGAACATTTTATGTGATTGACTGCTGGTATGACTGCTAGGAAAGGGGTTTGATACTGTGTGGTGGTCATGACACATGCCTGATTTTTCATTCCCTAATTTTTTAATCTAGGAAAGGTTTATGCAAAAGATATTTCGGGTGATGATCATCATTGCGATGCTAATCACCGCTTATCTGCTGATTTTAGCATGGCGAGATGATTATGCCGATGCACCAGCTGTAGACGCGGTACCAGAAACGTCAACATCGGTAGGGGCTGATATTCCTGCTACCACTGGCGCAGCAGGTGATATTCCAGCACAAACGCTACCAGTTGATACGGGCGCTGTTGCGGAGGCACCTGCGACCAATACGGGTCTCATTACGGTTACAACCGATCGCTATGACATTAAAATCAATCCAGAAGGCGGGGATATCGTTTATGCGGCATTAAAGCAATATGATGCCACGCTCAATAGCGAAAAACCTTTTGTGTTGTTAGAAAATAATAGCGGTCGCGTTTACGTGGCACAATCTGGTCTTATCGGTCCAAACGGTATTGATACCGCCGAAGGTCGCGCCAAATATAGCCACGCTGCCAATAATTATGTGATGGAGAAAGGTCAGCAAACCTTATCAGTACCGCTTACCTATCAAAAAGATGGTGTAACGGTTACTAAGACCTTTACTTTTACCCAAGATAAATATCCGATTGATATCAGCTATCAAATCCAAAATGCTTCTGCCAAAGCTTGGCAAGGTCAGATGTTTGCGCAGTTAAAGCGTGACGATAGTAAAGACCCTGGTATGTCTGATAAAGGCGCGCTAAGCATGGCGACGTATTTGGGCGGCGCTTGGGGCACACCTGAAGATCCTTATAATAAATTAAAATTCGGTAAATTTAACGATGGTGAGTTGACCACGACCAGTGATGAAGGTTGGGTTGGCATCGTTCAGCATTACTTTGTTTCTGCTTGGACGCCTGAAAACTTTACGGGTAAGTTCTTTAGCCGTGAAACGGGTAATGATTACTTTATTGGTTTTAACAGCCAGCCTGTTAATGTGGCACCGAACAAGCAAATTACCTTAAATGCAACTCTCTATGCTGGTCCAAAAGTACAGTCTGAGCTAAAAGAAGTGGCAGTAGGTCTGAATCAAACCGTCGATTATGGCTTGCTCTGGCCAATATCAAAAATATTATTTGCGATTTTGGATGGTATTCATAAAGTCATCGGTAACTGGGGCTGGTCAATTATTCTGTTGACGCTGCTGGTTAAAATCGCCCTGATGTGGGTTTCTAATAAAAGCTACTACTCAATGGCGAAGATGCGTGCTATCGCCCCAAGACTGGCTGCATTAAAAGAAGAGCACGGCGACGATCGTATGAAAATGTCGCAAGAAATGATGGCAATTTATAAAGAAGAGAAAGTCAATCCGATGGCGGGTTGTTTACCTATTCTGATGCAAATGCCGATTTTCTTGGCCCTATATTGGGTATTGGTTGAAAGTGTTGAGCTGCGTCATGCGCCTTGGATACTGTGGATTCAAGATTTATCAGCGATGGATCCATGGTTCATTTTACCGCTCTTAATGGGTGCGTCGATGTTTATCCAACAGCAACTAAATCCGCAGCCAGCTGATCCAATGCAAGCGAAAGTGATGAAGTTTTTACCGATTATTTTCACCGCATTCATGCTGTTCTTCCCAGCAGGTTTGGTGCTATACTGGACGGTGAACAACTTATTTAGCATGACCCAGCAGTACATCATCAACCGTAAAGTTGAAGAAGAACAAAAACGTCGTACCGTCAAAGCTCTGGATTAAATAAAGTTCAAGTCTAAAAAACCATCGCTACGGCGGTGGTTTTTTTATGTATCAAAGAGAATGCTTTTCTTGTGTTAATAAACAAGGAAAATAGCTATATAACCATACTTTAGGATTTTAATAATCTACTCGTTGAAGTTTGCTTTGTCAGTGCCTGCTAAGCCGTCTATAATGGGGTTTTTGCTTATTGAGAGTGATTGTGGATTCTTTAGAGATGGCACTAGCCGCCGATAATTTGGATGAGTCACCTAAAAATTCTAATGTATCTAGCCTTCCGACCATTGCGGCGATTGCCACACCGCTTGGGCGTGGTGGCGTCGGGGTTATTCGTCTGTCAGGCGCGCGTGCTTACGATATCGCTTGTCAGCTTACTAGTAAGTCGACTTTCACGCCGCGTATGGCCAGTTTTTGCCGTTTCTATCAGGCTGATGGCACGACCATTGATGAAGGTTTGGTGCTGTACTTTAAAGGTCCGCACTCGTTTACTGGCGAAGATGTGATTGAGCTGCAAGGTCATGGTGGCATGATTTTACAAAATCAGCTGCTAGCGCGGGTGTTTGAATTGGGC
Organism: Psychrobacter sp. YGAH215; assembly: GCF_007280595.1. Lineage (NCBI taxonomy): Bacteria > Pseudomonadati > Pseudomonadota > Gammaproteobacteria > Moraxellales > Moraxellaceae > Psychrobacter > Psychrobacter sp. YGAH215. Next base: position 27,359 of record NZ_VKLR01000014.1, read on the forward strand.
GCAAAACAAGCGGGCGCAGGGGAATTCTCTTACCGCGCTTTTGATAATGATAAATTGGATTTGGTGCAAGCAGAAGCCATCGCTGATGCGATTGATGCCACCAGCGCCGCTGCTGCCAGTAGTGCAATTCGCTCGCTTAGCGGTGAGTTTTCCCAAAAAATTAATCAGTTACTTGAGCAATTGATTCATCTGCGCTTGCACGTCGAAGCGGCGATTGATTTCCCTGATGAAGAAGACGTTGATTTCTTATCTGATGGGGTTATTCAAGATAAGCTTGAACAAACACAAGCCAAAATACAGCAAGTGCTAGCGACCGCCAAGCAAGGTCAGCTATTACGTGACGGTATTCATGTGGTGCTTGCTGGCAGACCAAATGCGGGTAAATCAAGCTTGCTGAATCGTTTGGCAGGGCAAGAGCGTGCTATCGTGACCGATGTCGCTGGGACAACGCGCGATACCTTACAAGAGACCGTCGTGCTTAACGGCTTAACCTTGCATCTAACCGATACCGCAGGTCTGCGCGAGACTGAAGATACGGTCGAGCGTATCGGTATTGAGCGTGCGCGTACGGCAATTACGCAGGCTGATATGCTTCTGATGGTCTTTGATGTGACTCGTGACCTTGCAAGTGACAGCACACCATTACAGCTGGCTGAGCAGCTATTTGGCGAGTTACCAGAAGCCAAGCGCTTACTAATTATTGCCAATAAAAGCGATTTATTGAACGATAACAGCAGTGAAGAAAGAATCGCTACTTCACAAGCAGAAATAAAAAATCGTGGCTATGAGCAGGTGAATGTTTCATGTGAAACAGGTGCAGGAATTGATGATTTGGTCGAAACCTTATGTGCTAAAGTAGGTTTTCATCCGCCAGAAAATAGCTTAATTGCCCGTACACGACATATTGATGCGCTAAGACGTACCGCTGATTCCTTAGCAGAGGCACATGAGCAGCTGACAGTGTTTAAAGCAGGTGAGTTGGTGGCAGAAAGCCTACGCCAAGCGCAGCAAAGTTTGGGAGAAATTACTGGTGAATTTAGCGCTGACGATTTATTAGGAAAAATTTTTGGTAGCTTTTGTATTGGCAAATAACGAGTAAAAGTCTGCTTCTTTATCTGCATAGTAAAATTATCATTTTTTAGAAAATTTAGTTTTATCAATAATTATATTCGCCCTCACTATCAACCTAAGGAAAAGCGTATGCATTGCCCATATTGTAATGCGTCAGATACCAAAGTTATCGACTCACGGCTAGCAGCTGATGGCGCGCAAGTACGCCGCCGCCGTTCATGTAATAGCTGTCAGGAACGCTTTACGACCTTTGAAGTGGTAGAAGTGGTGATGCCGCGTATTATCAAATCAAGTGGCAAAATCGAACCTTACGATAATGACAAATTGCGCCGCTCGATTTTATTACCGCTACAAAAACGTCCGATTACCATCGATGAGCAAGAAGCGATGATTAGTCGTATCGAGAAGCGCGTACGCCAAATGGGCGAGCGCGAGGTGAGCAGTAAGGTCTTGGGTGAGATTATTATGAGTGAGCTTAAAACGCTCGATGATGTCGCTTATGTGCGTTTTGCCAGTGTTTATCGTGATTTTCAAGATATCGACGCCTTTCATCAAGAAATTGCCAATATCCGTCCTAATGAAAAATAAGCATCACTCATGCTAAGTATTTAGCCTGCTTTCAAGTTTATATTGCTTACTCACTCTACTCTATAAAATCTTTAATAATAATTATCAGTTGTTGATTAAGTCCACCTTTATGTCAAACTCAAAACACTCTCAAGACGCCAAAGATCGTTATTTTATGGTGCTCGCTATTGAGCAGGCCAAGCGTGGTTTGTATACGACGCGTCCCAATCCCGCTGTCGGCTGTGTGATTGTGCAAGCGGATAAAGTAGTAGGTCAAGGCTTTCATCCAAAAGCAGGGCAGCCGCATGCTGAGGTTTTCGCCTTAAAAGATGCTGGCATGCAAGCGATGGGCGCGACCGCTTATGTGACATTAGAGCCTTGTAGTCATACCGGACGTACACCGCCTTGTGCCCTAGGTCTTATTGAGGCTGGCATAAAACGTGTTGTCATTGCCGGTCTCGATCCCAATCCACAAGTGGCTGGGCGCGGAGTAAAACTGTTAGAAGAAGCGGGAATCGCCGTAACCGTTGGGGTGCTAACCGCGCAAGCAGAAGTTTTAAATAAGGGCTTTTTAAAGGCGATGCGTAGCCAAATGCCTTATGTTAGGCTTAAAATTGCCACCAGTCTTGACGGTCGTACGGCGATGGCGTCTGGAGAGTCGAAGTGGATTACCGGCACGGCGGCGCGCGAAGATGTACAGAAACTGCGTGCGCAAAGTGGCGTTATTATCACAGGCAGTGAAACGGTCATCGTTGATAATCCGCAATTAAACGTGCGCTCTAATCAACTAGGTATTAATCCTGAACAAGTACCACAACCTAAAATAGTGATACTCGATAGACGAGGGCGATTAGAACACGATTTACAGTCTGACTATCAGCTATGCCAGAGTCCAGAAACTCTTTATTGGCATGAAGAAAACTTAATTGAGTTATTAAAGAACTTAGTGAGTGACCATCACTGTTATGACGTCTTAGTAGAGGCGGGCGCAAGCGTTGCAGGAAGCTTTTTACAACAGCAACTGGTGGATGAGCTCATTGTTTATCAAGCACCTTGCTTATTAGGCACACAAGCACGGCCTATGGTCGCTATCAATCCATTAGCGTTAGCGCAGCAGCTACGTTTTGATATCCATAGTCATGAGCAGCTTGGTACTGATCTTAAGCTTACCTTATTACCTGTATAGTCGGCGTTATAAAAGCCTTGTCTTTCAATATTTTACCCACAAGATTAAACTTACATACAATGTATGTGGATAAGTGGAATAGTTTTATAAAGGTTTCACATGAAACTGTGTATAACTTTGTTTCACATGAAACTTACTAGTAATTGTTAATAATGTTTTAAAGTTATAACTTATTTAAAATCAGCTACTTACGTATATAGCTCAAGTGTAGTGAATAATTATTAAAAAGCAGACTTATTGTGGATAACTCTTTAAAAACCAAGTTTCTCATACTACTACTCCTTATGTCAGCGCTAGTTATCCACAGTTTATCCGCTGAGTCTTTTTATTCTCGCTAATTTTATAGTAAGCGCTATAAATAGCTTAAAGACTAATAGCGATTATCGTTATTGATTTTGAATGAAATAATAGGTTTAAATAATATATGCTGCCTTTAACGGCCATAAAAAATACCAAGAGGTTAATATGTTTACTGGAATTATAGAAAGCGTTGGCAAAGTAAAGTCCATGCAGCCAACGGGCGGTGATATCCGCTTGACCATAGAATCTGCTGGCTTAGATTTTAGCGATGTGAAACTAGGCGACTCGATTGCTTCAAATGGCGTTTGCTTAACTGTGGTGGAGTTTGGTAGTAATTATTACTCTGTCGATGTTTCACGTGAAACTATTGCTCGTACAGCGCTGGCAGATTTAAAGCCCGGTTATGCGGTGAACTTAGAAAAAGCCATGCTACCAACCACCCGTTTTGGTGGGCATATCGTTGCCGGTCACGTTGATGGGGTAGGCGTGGTGAGTAAATTGCAAAAAGATGCGCGCTCACTTTATATTGAAATTGAGATACCGCACGAGTTGGCACATTATACGGCTACCAAAGGCTCTATTACCCTTGATGGTATCAGTCTCACTACCAACTTAGTCCGCGATAATATCGTTTCGCTCAATATCATTCCGCATACCGCGCAAGTCACCAATATTGCCCAGCATTGGTTGGTAGGTAGTAAAGTCAATGTTGAGGTCGATATTGTGGCGCGCTATTTAGAGCGGTTATTAAACAAATCGCAAGCGGATACTGCCCATGCTAGCAGCCCGCAAAGTACGATTACTGAGGCGTTTTTAGCTGAGAATGGTTTTATGAAATAAGGGTTAAATAGCCAAAATCATCACCAAGCTGTTATAAAAGACAGATCTTGCAAACGCTTATTGGTTTTTAATCAGCGTTTGCAAAACAGTTTTTAGCTTTTGTTTATTAATAGGCTTGGCCAAAAACTCATCCATGCCCACTTGTAAACAGGCGATTTTATCTTCTTCGCTGTTATTTGCGGTTAGCGCAACGATTGGAATATCATCGCCTTGCGCGCGAATCGCTTGGGTCGCTTGCAGTCCATCCATCACGGGCATCCGGCAGTCCATCAAAATAAGCGCAATTTCCTGACGCTGCGCTTGCAATTTGTTTAACGCCTGCTGCCCATCTTCTGCCACGATACTGCGATAACCAATCTTTTCTAGTATTTTACAAGCTATTTTTTGATTGGTTGGACTATCTTCTACCACTAAAATCAGTGGCGCTAATGTTTCATGAGCGGCGTTATCTGCGCCTAACGGGCTACTGCTTTGCTGTTTGTTTTCTTGGCTAGTTATTTGCGGTAACAGTGTTTGTCTAACGGGTAGGGTTAATCGCAGTAATTCAGAGAGTGATAATGCCACATCGAGTGGTTTGTTTAAAAAACCGTCACATTGATCCAGTAACATAGCAGGAATGCGGCGCTCAGCTTTCATACTGACCAATATTTTTGGCAGGGCAGTATTAGACAGTAAGCTATTTAGAGCCTGCTGTTTATCGATATCTATACGTGCTTTATCTTCTGATTTCTCCAATTTATTTTCAGCGTCTATATTTTTATCATCAATGTTTATTTGATGTGATAACGCGAGCGTGATGTCTTCATAATATTCGTAATCTAAGAGCAAAATAGGTGCAAGTTTTTGCGCATCTTGCGCCAGTTTATTATTTATTTGCTCAAGCGCCACTCTATCTATAGAAGTGGAAATAGTGGCTGGGATAGATAAATAAGCGCACAAATCGCGTAAATGCTTGGCTCGCAGCGGTTGTTTAATGACGGCAATAAGATGAATATAAGTCAATTGCGGATTAAAGTGGTAAATAGGCTGATAGGCTGGTCGTCTACAAGGCAAATACAGCTTAAAAGTACTGCCTTTATTAAGCGTGCTTTTCATCTCAATAAAACCGCCTAATAGTTTAGCGAAGCTATTAACGTCGTTTAATCCGAGCCCTTTTATGGCGCTGTTTTTGTGCGCGTAGTTAATAGGGTGGTTTTTGATGTGAACACTGTTTTGGCTGTTGCTTTCATTAAAATACGTCAGCAGTTGGTGCTGCTTTGCGATATCGATGCCTGTGCCGCTGTCTTTTATACTAAACCGAATCCAGTCGTGCGATGGATGAATGGTAGTGTTTGATTTATCTAGATTGCCGTGATTCGTATCATGGCTGTTATTAGAAATGTGCTCTTTATCTACCTCGCCTATACTGGTACTTTTGATATCAGCTATGTCAGCATTGGTCACCGCATCGATGGTAAGTGACACATAGCCAGAATTGGTAAATTTAATCGCATTATCTAATAAATTACGTAGGATTTGCCGCAAGCGCCTATAATCGGTATCGATACAGCGCGGGCTGTCAGGTGCAAAAAAATACAAGAGCTCAAGTCCTTGCTGCCTTAAGCTTTCTACCATCGATTGACTGACTTGTTGACCAAGCTTATAAATATCCACCGCTTCAATAGATAGACGGGATGTACGAACCTCTATCTCTCCTATATCTAACATATCGTTTAGCATCGTCAGCATAGAATGGCTGGTTTGAGTCAAAGTCGTAACGATTTGATGTTGCTTAGCGCTCAGATTATCGGGATTGATAGGTTCTAACGTGTCAATCATGGCTTCTAACGGCAGGCGTAAATTATGCCCCATCGTTGATTTAAGTGCTTCAAACTCATCAAGCTGACGTTGTAGTTGACGGTTTTGCTGCTCCAAATGCGCGGTCTGTTCGACAAGTTCGTGAATATTATTTAGGAGGACGGTAAAACCATGCACCTGCCCGTGTTCGCCAAACCAAGGCGTGATATGCAACTGATAAGCTTTTTTATTGTGCAAACCGTAAACCAATAGCGTGCGCGTGACTCGCAAATCCGCCAGCTTTTGTAGCAGGGCTTGGGTTGATTCGTCTTTAGCAAAGAAAAAATCGGTCAGTTGATAGTTGCTATCGCTGTGAAAGGTGGTGTCAAATACTTGCTCAAAGCGATGATTAAAAAAGCTGATTTGGCCATGTCTCATAATCATCAGCATCGGCAGCGGCGCATGATCGACCAATCGCTCTAACCGATGCTTTAGCGTGGTAATGCGGCGATGATTATTATGCAACTGATAACTGATACGGCTAAGTGCGTGACCCAAACGCAAAAATTCATCTGTGGTTTTCTTTTCGATAAACGGCGGCGCGATATAACCATCTTTGGCATGTCTACTTAACTCATCGGTATAAATGAGCAGTTGTTCCCAGTTGGCACGCCGCTTTAGGGTATAGAGTAAGGCCATAGCAAATAGTAAGATGGCTGTCATCAATGGCAACCAATAGCGATACGACATCCAATTGATATCAAGCGCTTCATGCCGCAGTATCAGGTACACCTTGTGACCACTTTCAAGTTCAATGGTGCCGACCAAATTGCGATTATTTAGCTCGTAGGCACTATGATGATTGCTAGCAGAGGGCAAGGAAGTGATAACGTTGGGGAAAGTGATGCCAGTAAACTCTCGTTCATCAGGGCGGGTACGTCGGTGTATATAGGTTTGCCCAGAAGGCATCATAAAAATAAGCTGATAGCTCATATCCTTTAAAAAAGGCTTTTGTAATATTTTTTTAATTGCTAAGTTTGTAGGGTTTGAGAGCTGGGTTATCTCGTGCTGTAAATTATAAAAGCTTTGGATACTGTGCTGCTCATTATGCTGCCTCATCTCATAAAACATAGTGCCGTAATACACTGCCAACATCGCTAATAATGTCAGTGTATAAAAAATAAGCAGTCGTTGTAGAGACTTAAATTGTTGCATAAAAGCAGGACCCTAAATCGGCGGTAAGTCGGTATGTCTTAATATGAAGTCAAAACTACGCTTAATCACCATTATAAAGATAAAACGCCTGATTAATAGCGCTGGATGGCTGCTATTACAATCATGGCACAACACCACAAACTCACCTATAATAGACAAATTAACCATAAATAATGCCTGACTATGACCACACTTGCTGCACAATCTGATATATCTATTGAGGCCAATCAAGCTGAGCAAAGCGCCGTAACCGAAATACCAACAGTCGCTAAGCCGCTAAGAGTGATATTTGCCGGTACCCCTGAGTTTGCTGCTGTCAGCCTTGAAGCGCTTATCAAGCAGCAAGATGCGTTGAATATAGATATCGTTGCGGTCTATACCCAGCCTGATCGCAAAGCAGGGCGCGGGCAAAAGTTATCAGCATCTGCCGTCAAGCAAGTGGCATTGGCAAATGACATCGCGGTTGAGCAGCCTCTCACCTTTAAAAAATCCAGCACCGAAGGCATGGCAGCACGGCAGACGCTGCGTAGCTATCAGCCTGACGTCATGATTGTCGCCGCTTATGGCCTCATATTACCGATTGGCGTATTGACCACGCCTACTTATGGTTGTCTTAATATTCATGCTTCATTACTGCCGCGTTGGCGCGGTGCGGCGCCTATTCACCGTGCATTACTGGCGGGCGATTCTGAAACCGGCATTACTATTATGCAGATGGATAAGGGGCTTGATACTGGTGATATGCTCCACAAGGTCAGCGCGCCTATTGAAGCTGATGATACGGCCGCCAGCTTGCATGATAAGATGGCAGCACTTGGCGCGGCGGCTATTACTACCGTATTAAAAGGCTTGGCGCATTACCAAGCACAAGCGGTTGCTCAAGATGACAGCCAAGCGAATTATGCGGAAAAATTGGTCAAAACCGAAGGCGAAATCGACTGGACGCAGTCTGCTACACAGATTGAACGTCAGATTCGTGGGTTGACTCCTTGGCCTGGTGCCTACACCTTTTTAGCAGGGCAGCGCGTCAAAATTTTGGCCAGTCTGCCGGTAAATCCATCACAGCAAACCGTTAAGCCTGCGGGTACTGTTATCAGTGTTGGGCGAAAAGCCATACTGGTCGCTTGCGGCAAAGACACTATTAGCGAACCACAAAGCAATGAATACTCAGCGACGACTTTGGCGATTACCAGCTTACAATTTGCAGGTGGTAAGCCAGTGACTGCTGAGCAAATTTGCCATGGTAATCAATTAAACGATGGCGATCAGTTTATGGCAGAAGTAAAGTAACTTACTTACGCTTAATGTATTTAATAACAAGCACTCTAACTTTTATTAGACGCTGTCGATCAGACGTCAAGGAAATTCAATTTAATGAGACAAACCAGCACTGCACCAAGAAATAATAAGCTCAAACCGTCAAGCAACCTTATTATGAATGGTAGCGTCCGTGTCCGGGTGATTCGCACTTTAGTGGCCATTCAAAATGGCCAATCACTTGCCAGCGTCCTTGACCCGTTACTCAACAGTCTGCACGACGGCGATAAAGGCTTTGCACATGCCTTACTACTGGCGACACTGCGTCAGTGGTACGCGCTGGCGCGTTTGCTCGATACGCTAGCAGACAATCCTATCGATGAGGTCGAAGTTCGTACGACTATTCAAGTGGGCTTAGCGCAATTGCTGTATTTAGAAGTGGCGGACCATGCAGCGATTCATGAAACGGTTGAAGCGGCAAAAGAGATTGATTTTGCCCATGCAACAGGTTTGATTAACGCTATCTTGCGTAAAGTTGCTAAGAATCCTAGTAAGTTCCGTAAAAAATGTGATAAAAAGCACAGTCTGCCGAACTGGCTTGCTTATCAGCTTAAGCAGGACTGGGGCGAGCAGTATGACGAGCTGATGCAAGGTTTGCGCCATGCAGCACCGATGTTTTTACGCGTAAACTCAGCGGTTAGCTCAGTAGAGGATTATCAGAAAACACTTGATGGGGCAGAGATTGATGCAGACATCGTTGAGCTAACAACTGGTTTTAAGGCGGCGAACTCGTCAGATACAGCTATAGCAACAACGCTATCCACCAAAGGTCTCCGGCTACATCAAAGCACAGCCGTGAACGCTTTGCCGCATTTCGCTGAAGGGGCGCTCAGCGTACAAGATATGCACGCTCAGCTTGCAGCGCCGATTATCAATAAAGCGATAATGGCTAAAATAAGCGCTGATAAGTCCAATACAGACATTGATTTAGAAGCCAATAATAATGAGCTGCATATCTTAGATGCTTGCGCGGCACCCGGTGGTAAATTGGCTCACTGGTTAGAGCTCATAAGCGCTAATAACGAATCATCGTTGTTTCACGTGAAACAAGATGATGCTAAATCGACACCAGTAATAACTGATATCAAGGTAACAGCTATCGATAATGAAGCGCCGCGTATTGAGCGTATTCGTGAGAACTTACAGCGCTTAAATTTAAGTCAGTACGATTTGCAGCAAGCAGAGAAAAGTGTCGCACTGAATATTGTCTGTGCTGATGCCACCAGATGGCAGCATGGGAAAAATAAAAAAGCGGCTACCAATGAGCCGGTATTTGATGCAATATTACTCGATTCTCCTTGTACTGCGACAGGCGTGATTCGCCGTCATCCTGATATCAGTATTTTGCGTACCGAAGAAGACGTTGAGCAAACTGCATTATTACAAGCGGATATTTTGCATAATTTATGGCCACAATTGAAAGCGGGTGGTTATCTATTGTATGTGACCTGCTCTATCTTAAAGCAAGAAAACGTCGAGCAAATGCAGGATTTTATCAGTCATCATAATGATGCGGTAGCGATTGAGTTTACCGAATATTGCAGTTGGGGCATCGCGCAAGCAATCGGTCGTCAGTGCTTGCCCATTGATAGCGAGAGTGGTGATGGGTTTTATTATGCGTTGCTTCATAAGACAATGGCATAAAACTGCTGAATAAACCGTTTTAAATATTGAATAACCTCATTATAGACAGGACAATCTAATGAAATATATCAGTACCCGTGGTCAGACAGCGCCGATGGATTTTAGTGATGTACTATTGATAGGGCTTGCGCCAGATGGCGGTTTAATGCTGCCTGAGCACTATCCAAACATTGATAGCAGGACCCTTGATGAGTGGCGCACGCTCAGCTATCCACAGCTTGCCATGGCGATTATGCAGCGCTTTGCCACTGATATTCCTGCCGCTGATTTGCAAGATATCATCGAGCGTACTTATACCTCCGAGGTATTTGGTTCTGATGAGATTGTTCCTGTACGCAAGCTTGAAGACAATTTATATATTTTAGGATTATCAAATGGTCCGACATTGGCATTTAAAGACGTCGCTATGCAGTTTTTGGGCAATGCCTTTGAGTATGTGCTCAAAAGAAAAAATGCGCGTATCACCATTATTGGGGCAACCAGTGGCGACACGGGTAGTGCGGCAGAATACGCCTTGCGCGGCAAAGACAATATCGAAGTTTTTATGCTGTCACCGCACGGCAAAATGAGCGAATTCCAGCGTGCTCAAATGTATAGTCTGACCGATGATAATATCCATAATATCGCCATCGACGGTATGTTTGATGATTGCCAAGATATTGTCAAAGCGCTGCAACAAGATGCCGAATTTAAAGCGGCTTATAACCTCGGTACAGTCAACTCTATCAACTGGGGTCGTATCCTTGCGCAAATCGTTTATTACTTCAAAGCCTATTTTGCCGTTACGACGAGCAACGATGAAAAAGTCAGCTTTAGCGTCCCATCAGGTAACTTTGGTAATATTTGCGCCGGTCATATTGCCCGCGAAATGGGACTGCCAGTTGACCGTTTAATCGTCGCGACCAATGAAAACGATGTACTAAACGACTTCTTTAATCAAGGTGCTTATCAGCCGCGTCCGACCGATAAAACTTACGTAACGTCCAGCCCGTCAATGGATATCTCTAAAGCCTCTAACTTTGAGCGCTTTGTCTATCTACTACTCGACAAAGACAGCGCCCGTGTCAGCGAGTTATTTGAAGGGGTGAAATCCGGTCAAGGTTTTGATTTGTCTGACTTGATGGAGGCGGTCAATACGCGTTATGGCTTTGCTGCGGGCAAATCGACCCATAGCGACCGCTTGCAAACCATTAAAGCGCTTTATGAGCAGCATGGTGAGCTAGTCGATCCACACACAGCCGACGGTATTAAAGTTGCTAAAGAATTACAGCGCGAAGGTGAAGTGATAGTTTGTGCCGAAACAGCATTACCAGTTAAGTTTGCCGATACAATTGTCGAAGCTATTGGTCACATAGAGATTACTCGCCCTGCTCATACCGAAGGCTTAGAGGACTTACCGCAGCATGTGGTGGTGCTAGATAACAAAGCTGAGCTGGTCGCTGAGCAAATCCGTCAGCACGTGACGCCAAATCTTGCCTAGGCAGCTTATTTATATAAAGTACTCATTGAAATTAATATCCAATTAAAGGTTACGCTATTGTAATAAAGTGTTTATGATTGTGTTATGGTAGATATAATTGTAATATTAGAAACAGCGTCGGCGAGTCATTATTATGCTCGGCGCTTTTTTAGCAATCAAACCCGTCAATCATATCAGTCGACAACACTGAACAGCTGCTCTAGAGGCTTTATGATGGTGATACTTAAGCCTTTTATACTTTTATTTTCTAATCGTTACTTAATGACTAGAATGGAATTTTGAACCTAAGTAATAGACTTAAGTAGACCAGATTCGACGCTAATAGCGCTACATATTGTGGATATAAAAATGAAGATGAGCTTAAAGAAGATAGCAAAAGCACTATTACTGACGACATTTAGTGGTGCAATGCTGCTGACCACTGCCCACGCTAATAATCCACCGCCGACCATTAAAGCGGACGCACCCAATCGCTATATCGTCAAAAAAGGCGATACCTTATGGGATATCTCAGGGCGTTATTTAGACAGTCCATGGCGCTGGAAAGAGATTTGGGCGACCAATAAGCAAATCAAAAACCCCAACCTTATTTATCCTAATGACATTCTTATTTTATGTGTGATTCAAGGTAAGACTTTAATTGGTGTTGATACAGGTGAGGGCTGTGCGGGCGTTGAAAAGCAGTTGACGGGCAATGTAGTGTCTAGCACAGTTTCGGTCACTTCGACCGCTAATAGTATTCCGCCTATTCCATGGTCTGCGATTCAGCATTGGCTCGATAAGACCATCATTGTTAATCCAGCAGATTTTAATACCACGCCCTATATTTTAGCTTCTAAAAAAGGCAATTTAATTACGGCAAGCGGCGATAAAGTCTATGCTAAAGGCGTACCACTTATCGTTGGACAGCGTTATGGTATTTACCGTGAAGGCGAAAAATATGTCGAGCCTAAAACACAAAAAGTTATCGGTTTAGAAGTCACGCAAGTCGCAACTGGGTTAGTGACGTCTACCGAAACCAATGGCGTGACCAGCTTGCAGCTTATCGACAGCTATGGCAAAGAAGTCCGTGAAGGCGACCGCGTTTTTGTGGAGCTAAATAATTCAATACCGCCAGTATTTTATCCAACGCCAGCAACCGTTAATCGCGGCGGTATGATTGTTCGCGTGATGGATTCTATTAGCTCAGCGGCTAAGGGGAGCGTCGTTGCTATCAATTTGGGCAGCGCACACGGTGCCAAACCTGGAGATGTATTGACCGTTTTTCAAAAAGGCGCGGTCATACGCGATATCAAGGATAATGACACGCCAGTCCGTTTACCAAGCGAGCCTACTGGTATGGTAATGGTGTTTAATACCTTTGATAATATCAGCTATGCGTATGTGCTTGATTCTGAGCTACCGCTCAATGTCGGTGATCAGCTGTTACCACCGCCGTATCTATAATAAGTTCAATATCTCTAATAAGTACAATACTTGTTCTTTGAGCTAAAAGTTTAACTTAAACTAAATGAGCTAGATGATTATGACCGCAGTCACTTCTCTTTTATCCGCCGAGCAGCGTGCCGTTTTGGCGCTGTGGACTGAAGTGAATGCGTCATTATCAGCATACCATAAACTCATCTCTAACTTTGGCACGGCAGGGCTTGCTTGGAATGCTAAAGTAGAGGCATGGCGTCAATTGGGCATTCATAGTACCCATCTTAAGCGTCATGAGCAGCCAGAACAAACGCTCACTACTATCGATAAAATCCAGCAAGCATTGTTAGACGGAAAATACGGTCTTTTATTTGCTGACCAGCCTGACTATCCAGCGCAGCTGCTAGAAATATACGACCCACCACCATTGTTATTTTACCGCGGTGATAAAGCGCGTTTGCAGCAAGCGCAAATCGCCATCGTTGGTAGTCGCAAACCCACCGCCCACGCGCAAAAAATCACCTTTGATATGGCGCAATACTTAGCGCAAGCTGGTTATATTATCACTAGCGGTCTTGCGCTGGGTGTCGATAAGCGCGCCCATTTAGGTGCTTTAGCTCAGTCTGATGCCGAATATCAAGGCCGTACGGTTGGCGTGATGGGGACGGGGATTGATGTCAATTACCCCAATCATCATGATAAATTATTTGGTCAGATTATTGATCAAGGCGGCTGTATCGTCAGTGAGTTACTACCGCACACGCAGCCGCACAAACACACTTTTCCGCGCCGTAATCGTCTAGTTGCAGGACTTAGCCTCGCGACCATTGTCACTGAAGCGACCATTCAAAGCGGCTCACTGATTACTGCGCGCCTAACCTCCGAGCAAGGTAAACAAGTTTTTGCCATTCCAAGCCATATTGATAATAGCAATGCCGAAGGCTGCCATCATTTAATACGTGAAGGTGCAACGTTGATTTATCATCCGCAGCACGTCCTTGAAGATATTAATAATCAGTTGGACTATAGAGCGCATACCTATCAGCCGTCATCTAATGCAGAGTCTAGTATTGAGCGGGCAACTCTTAGCCAAGGTTCCAATTCTCTAAATACAGAGACGCTCTCTAGCAAAACTATTAATCAATTGCCACAATCTAATCTCAAACCTTCTTCCCATACTAGTGTTATTCCTGAGCATTTAGCGCTCATTTATGAGCAACTTGATTGGCATGGGCAGGATTTAGATGCGTTGTTAAATACTACTGATATGTCGGCCGCGCAATTGATTGGGCAACTTATGGAGCTGGAGTTATTAGGGGTCATTAGTGTACAAGGTGGGCGTTATTTGCGCGTGTAGTTTTATTATTAATCAAAACGCGATTTTAAGAAATCTTTAAACCTGCTGTTTTACCCGTCGTTTAAGTTGTATTATATCCCTTCATACTTTTCTTCTTATTCTGTCATGTCTAAACCACTTATCACCGATTCTGTTGTTGAAGCCGCGCGTTGGCTGCAAAAAGGGCAGCTGCTTGCTTACCCAACCGAAAGCGTTTGGGGTATCGGCTGTGACCCCTTCAATCAACAAGCGGTAAAACAGCTTTTGGCTATCAAACAACGACCGTTAGAGAAGGGCATGATTGTGGTCACTGATAGTGTCAGTCGACTGACAGCGCTATTAAGTAATCTAAATGATGAGCAACGCCAGTTAGTATTAGATAGCTGGTGTAGCGACTCTAATTCTGATGCTGATTCTGTTTTTGATTGTGATGTCGATAGCCAACAGGCGCATACGTGGTTATTACCGTTATCAGAAAACTTACCCGTTTCTATCCCTGCGTGGATTACCGGTGCCCATCATAGTGTGGCGGTGCGGGTGATTGACCATCCTTTGGTGCAGCAGCTGTGCCGTCAAGTGGTGTCCGTCCATAATCCCTATGGCTTTGTCGTTTCGACCAGCTGCAACCCGTCCGGTCAGCCGCCTGCTTTAACGCTCTCACAAGCACAGGCTTATTTTTCTGATAGCAATGAGCAAGTTGGCTATCTAAAGGGCGAGACGCTTGGTTATCAGCTCCCTAGCCAAATCAGCAATGCTCGAACGGGTCAAGTGATTCGTTAGTAACCATTTAAAAGCTAATATTTTTTATATTAGTAGTTCAGTCCTCTATTTATACCCAATCTTACTTTACGCCTTATACCTACAATTCATCTCTTGTTTTTGTAGATGGTTTTTTGTCACACTGAGAAAAAGGCAAGACAACTATAAGGATAAAAAGCGATGAATATTCTAATCAGTGGCGGCTCGGGATTTTTAGGTAGCGCGTTTAGTGAAGCAATCATTAAGCGCTATCAAAAAGATGATAAAAAAGTGCAGATTACGTGGCTGACGCGCGATAGTAAGCAGGCGCATCCTAATGATATTAAAATGATGACCTATGATGAGCTGGTGAAGTCAGATAAAAGCTTTGATGTTATTTTGAATCTAGCAGGCGCAGGGATTGCTGATAAACGTTGGAGTGACGCGCGTAAAGAGCAGTTGCTTGCCAGCCGTATCAAACCTACTGAGGCGCTACTGGATTTTATTGCGCGTAGTAGTAGCAAACCTAAGCTATTGGTTAGCGGTTCAGCGATTGGCTGGTATGGTCCTCAAGGTGATAAGTCTTTGACAGAAAGCAGTGGTTTTAACGCTGATTTTTCGCATAAACTCTGTGACGACTGGGAACAGTTGGCGCTAAAGGCTACCGATCACGGTGTCCCTGTGGCTATCGTACGCACTGGCGTGGTTATCCATCCTAAGGGCGGTATGGTCAGTAAATTATTAACGCCGTTTAAAATGGGTGTCGGTGGTCAATTGGGTGACGGTAAGCAAATTATGAGCTGGATCAGTCGTACCGATTGGGTAAGAGCGGTGATATTTATCATTGAGCAACATCTTAGTAGTCAGAGACAGCAAGTGAATAGTATTGATAATACTCTAACAACAGCAAACGCTACGCCAGCGCTGGTTTATAACTTGACCGAGCCCAATCCTGTGACCAATCATACTTTTACTAAAACGCTTGGCGCATGGCTACATCGTCCGACATTTTTTACTTTACCAGCATTTTTATTAAAGCTGATGTTTGGTGAGATGTCGACCTTGTTGATTGATGGGCAAAAGGTGCTGCCACAAGCGCTACTGGACGCAGGTTTTGAATTTGAACACACAGCTTTAGAGCATGCACTGGAGCAGCAAGGGTGAGTTTTTAGAGGTATGTTTCATGTGAAACAATGGATTTAAAACAACGTTTTTGAAGCATTGATTTAAAAATAACGTTAAATTACTAAGTGCTTTATATTTCTAGTTCTATAAAGTTTCAATAAACCATCATGCTGTCTACAACAGGTAAGAATATTGGCGTACTATAAGCCTGTCTTTGTCTGATTCAATTTTATCATGTGGCCTTTTATCATTCTTACCCAGCTGCTCGCCCTGATGAGTAGCGTGTTATTTTACTGGTTCTTTCAACCAAAACAGCGCTTAGCTAAAGCCGGTTTGTTTTTAAGTATTTTTATTATCAACAATGTTTTTCTGCTCTACGGCTTGAGTGAATTTTGGCGCGAGCGCTTTCATGTCTATCTGGTTGTCGGCATTTTACAAGGCTTTATGTTTTATGCCGCATTAATAACTGCGGTTATTGCCTTGGTCTATGTTTATATTCTTAAACAAAAACTCCGGCCAAAACTTATACGTGCCGTTGCAGCGATAACTTATATTGGCATTGTGGGCTTGGCGGTATTTAATGCCTATTCACCAGTCGTCCATCGTCTAAACGTCACGACAGATAAGCCACTTAAGCGGCCACTGCAAATTGCTCTGGTGTCTGATACGCATTTGGGTAGATGGTTTGGCAATCGGCAGATTGATAAGCTGGTCAAGCTGATTGATGCCCAGAATCCTGATGTCGTGGTCATCGCAGGCGACGTCATGAATGATTCGACCGACGCTTATGATAAAACCAATATGCATGCGCATTTATCAAAACTAACAGCGCCGCTCGGTGTCTATGCCACTTTGGGAAATCACGATTATTCTGGTAACGAAGTGGTAATTGCCAAGGCCGTTGAACGCGCAGGGATACAGGTAATTGACAATAAAAGCGTTTGGTTAGACGATTCAGTGTTGCTGATAGGGCGTTCAGATGAGACAGATCCCGCACGTCCGGCTGCGACAGAGTTGCTTAGTGAAGTGAGGGCGGATAAACCAGTAATATTTTTAGAGCACAGCCCTGCTGACTTGGAACAAATAAAGGGTTTGCCGATCGATTTGCACCTGTCTGGGCATACACATGGCGGGCAGATATTTCCTTTAACGATATTACTAAAGTGGTTTACGCCGCTGGTTTATGGGGCAAAGTACAGTGAGGGCACGCAGTTTTTGGTGACTTCTGGCTATGGCATTGGCGCAGTACCCTTTAGGATTGGCACGCGCTCTGAGATATGGATGATTACCTTACAGTCGGTGCAGTAGTAGTTATCCCGGCGCTCACAAGTATTGAAAAAGCAGTCGCTATAATCCGCTAATTTATAAATACCGCCACAACCCAGCAAACGCTTTAACAAAATATTATCTCGCTAGGAATTTTCATGCGTTACGCGTTCATTATCACTATTATTGTCCTGCTGCAGCTGTTTAGTTTTGGCGCAGCGTGCAGTCTAGAATGGTGGCTACAGCCTTGGAGCACGCCTTTATTAATACAGGTGACTTGGCTTGCTGTCTTTGCGATTACCAATGTTTTTTTGCTGCTTAGCGTCACAAAATCATTTGCCAATAGCTATCGCTGGATAAGTGCTTGGATGATGGTGATGCACTTTATACTACTAACGGCGCTATTGAGCAGTCTATTGTATGGTGGTTTTTGGCTTTTACATGCTTTGGGTATTCCTACTTTTTATGATACAGACGTAATTAGTATTGGTTTACGCATTTTTGCCCTAGTTTTCTTTATAGGCCTATTTAGCTATACGCTGTATAACGCTTACGTGCCGGCGGTGCGCGAGTTGTCTATTAAGATTAATAAGCCGCTAAATTACTCGCTGCGTATTGCAGTAGCCAGTGATTTGCATTTGGGCCGTTTATTTGGCAATAAATCTATCGAACGGCTCAATGACATTGTGCAGAGCTATCAAGCAGACATATTGTTAATGCCAGGCGATATTATGGATGACAATACCAAGGCGTTTGCGGCCTATAATATGGCAGAAGATTTGGCAAAGCTGGTAAGTAGTCTGCGCTACGGTGTCTATGCGACGTTAGGTAATCACGATTTGTACGGTCACGAGCAGCCAATTAGTGAAGCTTTACAAGCTGCTGGCGTGCAGTTGCTCAACGATGAAGCGATTTGTCTGTCGCATCAAGGCCAGCCGATTTGGCTTGTTGGACGTTTTGATAATCATAAACGGCAGAGGGTAGCGACGGCCGAATTGCTCGAACAAGTGAATACTACTGAGCCAGTGATTTTGTTAGACCACCGACCGAGCGATATTATGGCGCATAGTCAGTTGTCGATTGATTTACAGGTTTCAGGACATACCCATAACGGGCAAATATTTCCAGCTAACTTTATTGTAAAGGCGATTAATCGCTTGGGCTATGGCTACGAAAAAATCGGTAAAGGTCACTTTGTGGTAACATCAGGTTATGGATTTTGGGGCATACCTTTTCGTTTAGGCTCACGTTCTGAAGTTTGGCTTATTACTTTAAGCGGTCAGCAGAATTCATAAAAACTATCTTTATCATATTAATGCCCTTGACGATTTAGTTGGAATAAACCTTGAACTGCCTATTAAACGCCAACCTCACTTTTTAGTGATAACAGCCGTTTTATTTATTAGGCTGCTAATAAATTTTGTGTACTGATGACGTCACGTACAAAGCCAGCAAAGCCATGAATAATATGATTGGTTTCCTGCTCAAGTCCTTGGTGCACGCTCATAAAATGAATAAAGCCATGCGGCGCACCATAGACCGTATAAGTTTGGACAGCTCTACCATAATCCTCTAACTGCTTGGCATACGCAAACGCCTCATCACGTAAGACATCGAGTTCGGCAGCGACCACATAGGTCGGGCAAATGTGGCGATTGTCACCGAGCATAGGCGACGTCAAGATATGTTGACGTGGCAGCGGACTATTTTCTAAACAAGCCGCATCAAAAACCGCCACATCGGCATGATCGAGCAATAACCCTTCGCCGTATAGCTCCCAGCTTGGATAATCATTTTCGATATCCGTTACGGGATATAAAGGCATTTGTGCCAGTGGCTGCGGCAGGCGCTGTAATATCTCAAACGTTTTTTGCCCATCAACGCCTAAATCTTGCCATGACTTTGCAGACGGCGTGATGACTTGTTGGGCAATCATGGTTGATAAGCCGCCGCCCGCACTATCTCCTGCCAAAACAATACGCGACGCTAATGCCCCGAATTTATGGCAATTATCCGCCAACCAAGCATAAGCGGCAATACAATCTCTTAACCCCGTAGGCGCAGGATATTCAGGTGCTAGGCGATAATCAACACTGACCACTGGCCAGCCTGTTCGCTCACAGACGGCATGACAAAATTCGTGATGGGTGTTGATATCGCCGATACAAAAACCACCGCCATGGAAAAATAGCATGACGGTTTCATCAGGATTGATTTTGGCTTTCTTTTTAAAACTAAAGCCTGCTGCGTTTACTTGCTTTTGATAACAACGAATCAGCATATCGCCATCATCCGCATTGGCAATCGTCTTATCTTCCCAATTGACGCTAGGCTCATTTTTCTTGGTAAAAGGTTTTATCGTGTCAAATAACGAAGAGCTTGCCTGTTGCCACACTCTTGGCGTTTGCATAGCAACAGCATCAGTAGCAAAACGTTTACGCAGCTCACCCATCTCTGAGAGCTGTAAAGGAGTTTTAAGCTTACTATTCACCGCCAGAATCAAGCGCAGATGCGCATCAACGTGTTCATACTGCTTAGCCGTAGGTCCATCTAGGTAACCGACCAGACTGTCTAATACCGTCTCTGGCAAGAGACCGATACTTTTCATTGCATAGTGCAGCAAATGGGGCTGATAGGTCGTCAGCAAATTGTGATGCAGTACTTTATCTCTAATGGATAGGGGCTCGCTGTCAATGCAGGATTGCCTATCGTCAGTGCTTATTTGCAAAGTATTTATCTGTAATGGCTCTTTTTCAACATTCTCTAAAGAGTTATTTGATGAGTTAACAGATGAATGCTGACGTTTTTCTTGAGCTAAAGACGTAAGGTTTAGTGTCCTTACTGCTTTATTAAGTAAGGTGTTAACTGATAATGTCGCTGAATAAGGCATAACACCTCCCATAAATGATAAATTATATTTGTAGTTATCATAAGATAGGCAAAAACAAAGTTGAGTATTCTTTAGTAATAGTGTGCAGGCTAATAGTAATTTATCTGGCGTAAATGACGCTTTTTTGTAGGTTTTGTTAGTGAAATGAATTACTTATTGACAATAAGCGTAAAGAGAGTAAGGTTGTTTTAAAAGGGCAAACCTCTTAAATATAACCATACCGTTATCATGGATTAAGACGGTATTTATAACCAGCGATAAAAATTCTGCAGAGTAGGCTTGAAATTTACTCGCCTCACCTTTATTAATCAGCTATCAGAAGGTAGTTAAAAGTTATTGCTAACCATAGGTGATTTATAAAATCACGGTTTGGCTAATGGTCGATTATTTCATTATCTGGCCAATTTATGGTGTTGTTTTCTAATCCATCATTATTCAGTTAATAACCTTATTCATAATTATATAAAGGAGCCATCATGAGCGAGCAGAATAATAACCACGAAAATATTGATCAAAATGTCTCACACGACAATGTTTCGCACGACAATGTCGAGCACGACGACAGTATCTTAAAAGAAACGCTAGAAGAGTTTAATCCCCAGCAAAATTCAGGGGAAGAAAGCACTATCGAAAACGATATCGATTTAGATACGTTTAAAGCGCGTATCGCCGAGTTAGAAGGCGAGGTCAAGCAAGCGAAAGAAGGTACAGCGCGTGCCAATGCTGAAGCTTACAATGCACAAAAACGTATGGAGCAAGAAGCCGATAAGAGCAAGAAGTTCGCCTTGCAAAAATTTGCCAAAGAGCTATTAGAAGTGGTCGATAATTTAGAGCGCGCTATCGAAAATGCTCAAGCAGATGATGCTGTCATAGAAGGCGTCAGATTGACGCATAAAGCATTATTAGATGTGTTAAACAAAAACGGCGTAGAAGTGGTTGAGCCACAAGGCGAGAAATTCAACGCTGATTTGCATGAAGCGGTTGGCATTGACCCAGAAGCCGAAGCTGATACTGTGGGTACGGTACTGCAAAAGGGCTATAGTCTGAACGGTCGTTTGCTGCGCCCTGCAATGGTTCGCGTTGGACAATAGGTTCTGCCAGCTTAACCATTTAAAATTAATCATCTAAAGGTTAATATTTTAAATAATAAGTCTTTAACCACGCTAAACCTTACTATTAATAAGGGTTTACACAAAAAATCACATAAAAGATATTTTTTGCCGGTTAAATGACTTGAAATAATACAGCCTCAAACCTATATAGAACAACAAGTGACCGTCTGGTATCTGCTAGGTTCGGTCTGATGAGATAAATAGCTTATTTAAAAATAAATCAGGAGTAAATAATTATGGGTAAAGTAATTGGTATTGATTTAGGTACGACTAACTCGTGTGTCGCAGTAATGGAAGGTGACAAAGTCAAAGTCATCGAAAATGCTGAAGGTACTCGTACAACACCATCGATCGTCGCTTATAAAAATGACGAAATTCTGGTTGGTCAGTCAGCCAAGCGTCAAGCGGTCACCAATCCAAACAATACATTGTTTGCGATTAAGCGTTTGATTGGTCGTCGTTTTGATGACAAAGTCGTGCAAAAAGACATCGGTATGGTGCCTTACAAAATCGTCAAAGCAGATAACGGTGATGCATGGGTAGAAATTAACGGTAAAAAATTGGCGCCACCACAGGTTTCTGCTGAAATCTTGAAAAAAATGAAAAAAACAGCAGAAGACTATCTTGGTGAACCAGTTACGGAAGCAGTGGTAACCGTACCTGCTTACTTTAATGATTCACAGCGTCAGGCAACAAAAGATGCTGGTAAAATTGCTGGTCTTGATGTGAAACGTATCATCAACGAACCAACGGCCGCTGCTCTTGCTTATGGTATGGATAAAAAGCAAGGCGATAGCACGGTTGCTGTTTATGACTTAGGTGGTGGTACTTTTGACGTATCAATCATCGAAATCGCTGATGTTGATGGCGAGCAGCAGTTCGAAGTACTAGCAACCAATGGTGATACATTCCTTGGTGGTGAAGACTTTGACTCAGCTTTGATTGATTATTTGGTTGATGAGTTCAAAAAAGACCAAGATGTTAATCTAAAAGGTGATTCGCTTGCGATGCAGCGTCTAAAAGAAGCCGCTGAAAAAGCAAAAATTGAGTTATCAAGTGCTCAAAGCACTGAAGTGAACTTGCCTTATATTACTGCGGACAGCAATGGTCCTAAGCATTTGGTTGTCACTATCAGTCGCTCGAAACTTGAGAGCTTAACTGAGGATTTGGTACAACGTACGATGGGTCCTTGTAAGATTGCGCTTGAAGATGCTGGTATTAAAATTGGTGACATCGATGATGTTATCTTAGTTGGTGGTCAGACTCGTATGCCACTGGTACAGCAAAAAGTACAAGAGTTCTTCGGTCAGGAACCACGTAAAGATGTGAACCCTGATGAAGCAGTAGCGGCAGGGGCAGCGATTCAAGGCGCGGTATTGTCTGGTGAAAAAACAGACGTATTGTTACTTGATGTGACGCCACTAACGCTTGGTATCGAAACGATGGGTGGTGTCATGACACCAGTTATTGAGAAAAACACCATGATTCCTACTAAGAAATCACAGGTATTCTCAACGGCTGAAGACAACCAACCAGCTGTGACCATTCAGGTTTATCAAGGCGAGCGTAAAATCGCTAACCAAAATAAACAGCTTGGTCGTTTTGATTTGACGGATATTCCACCAGCACCACGTGGTCTACCGCAAATTGAAGTTACTTTTGACATCAATGCTGACGGTATCATGAATATCTCAGCAACTGACAAAGGTACGGGTAAAGCGCAAAGCATCCAGATCAAAGCAGATTCTGGCTTGACGGATGAAGAAATCGAGCAAATGGTTCGTGATGCAGAAGCCAATGCTGCAGAAGACGAAAAATTTGCTAACTTAGCGCAAGTTCGTAACGAAGCAGATGGTCGTATTCATGCGGTACAAAAAGCGTTGAAAGACGCTGAAGATAAGGTAACTGCTGAAGAAAAATCAACAGTAGAAGCTGCTATCTCTGAGCTTGAAGCGGTAATGAAAGAAGATGATCATGATGACATCAAAGCCAAGCTTGAAGCATTAGACAATGCTTTCTTGCCAGTTAGTCAGAAGATTTATGCTGACGCAGGCGCAGGTAGCGAGGGCATGGATCCAAGCCAGTTCCAACAAGGCGCGGACAATGCAGCAGATAGCAACCAAGCTGATGACGACGTCGTCGATGCTGAGTTTACTGAAGTAGACGAAGATAAAAAATAAGCTTAATTAAAGCTTAAATCGACGTTGATTTCATAATAAAAGGCGTATCTTTCGGGATGCGCCTTTTTAATGTTGACTCTCAGTCGTTGTTAATGAGTAGGAAGTATTACCCAAAATAGGTGATTGTAACAAAAGATTTCATATCTAGCCCTTTGTAACCCAAGGGCCGACAAACACTTGCAAAAGTTAACTTTCTTACCATTAAACACTGACAGAGTCTTTGACATAGTTTGTTACTATGTATACATCGTTAGCAAACAAGGCGATATGGCTAAAAAGCCCACATAAATAAATAACTTGTTTGTCCAAATTGATTTTAAGGAGCTACATATGAAAACTCTACAAAAAACTCTACTTGCACTAGCCGCTGGTTCTTTAGTAAGCATGGGTGCACAAGCAGCTGTATCTTATGGCAACGGCTATACTGGTCAACCATACGTCGGCGTAAAAGTCGGTCAGTTTGACTTGGATTATGCTGGTACTGATAAGCCAACAGCTTATGGTATATATGGCGGTTATAACTTTGATCCTAACTTCGGTATTGAAGCTGAATACGTAGGCTCAGATGATGCTGATTACTATAACGGTGATATCGATGCTAAATCTTATGGCGCATACGGTACTTATCGCTATCAGTTCCCGAATACTGGATTATATGCTAAAGGTAAGCTAGGTGTTGCTAAAACTGAGATCGAAGGGAATTTTCTTGCAGAAAATAGTAATCGTAAGACAATTTCTAAAGATGATACTAGCCTAGCCGGCGGTGTTGGTCTTGGTTACTCAGTCAATCCTGACTTTAGTGTTGAAGCAGAGTATGACAAACTAGGTAGCGATGCAGACCTTATGACTATCGGTGCTCATCTTAAATTCTAATTAATTGAACATTAAGTTCAATATTAATAAAAGAATTAGGTACTAATTAAAATTAAAAGCGATCACTTCGGTGGTCGTTTTTTTATGCGTATAAATTTTAAGGCGCTGTTTGAGAACAAAATGTGCTACATTGAAAGGTAGAATGACAAAGATAGGGAATGAGCAATTATGGAGATGCTTTGGATGCTTGAACCGTGGCACTGGCTGGTATTAGGCTTTGTACTACTAATCATTGAGATGTTTGTACCGACGTTTGCCAGTCTTTGGTTTGGCGGAGCGGCTATCATTGTGGCTGCTCTTGCGTGGTTGCTACCCATTTCTGTATCGTTGCAAATCATTATTTGGTTGGTGCTCTCGGCTATCTTTTTATTGGCTTGGTTTAAATTTATCAGACCATTATCTGTCGATCGCACCAAAGCAGGGTTGGGCGGTAGTGTCATCATCGGTGAAACTGGGATGATTATCGTCGCGCCGCAGTTAGAGCGCGCAGGCGTTGTACGCTTTAGTGTACCTATCGTCGGGGCTGCTGAGTGGATGTGCCGTACGAGCGGTGAGCAAGTTGCCGTCGGCGATCGTGTGATAGTGACGGATATCGTAGGTAATGAGCTGATTGTCAGTAGTATGCAAGCGCAAGCAGTTATTAATAAAAATAGTTAGGCATAATAATAGAGGTGCAACATGGAAAGTTTTAGTATTGTCATGATCGTTTTGATTGCATTGGTCGTGTTTACGGTGTTCAAAGGCGTGCGCATTGTTCCTCAAGGGTATAAATGGGTAGTGCAGAGACTTGGTAAATATAGCCAAACCCTAGAGCCGGGATTAAATTTAATCATTCCTTATGTCGACGACGTGGCTTATAAAGTCACGACCAAAGATATCGTCCTTGATATTCCTTCGCAAGAAGTCATTACCCGAGACAACGTGGTCATTATCGCTAACGCCGTTGCTTATATTAATATCGTCCGCCCCGATAAAGCGGTTTATGGTATCGAAGATTATGAATACGGTATTCGAAATTTGGTACAGACGTCTTTGCGTTCAATTATTGGTGAGATGGATTTAGACAGCGCCTTGTCAAGCCGTGATGAAATCAAAACCAAGCTCAAATATGCCATCTCAGAGGATATTGCCGATTGGGGTATTACCCTAAAAACGGTAGAAATCCAAGATATCAATCCCTCGCAAACCATGCAAGCCTCGATGGAAGAGCAGGCGGCGGCAGAGCGCTTACGCCGTGCTACCGTCACCCGTGCTGATGGTCAAAAGCAAGCGGCTATCTTAGAGGCAGATGGTCGCCTAGAGGCGTCACGCCGAGATGCTGAAGCGCAAGTGGTATTGGCGAAAGGCTCAGAAGAATCTATTCGTCTGATTACTGCCGCAATGGGCGACGAAGAAATGCCGATTGTCTATTTACTTGGCGAGCAATATATCAAATCGATTCGTCAGTTAGCCGAATCTGATAATGCAAAAATGGTGGTATTACCGGCTGACATTCTAAGTACCATAAAAGGTATGGTAGGTGATAAGCTTAAGGTTTAACTAAGTATGCTTTAGGCGTATTTAAATTTTTTAGAAAAATAGTCAGTGAGCGTTTTACGTGCTGACTATTTTTTTAATTTTTAATTGACAGCTAATCAACTTTTTAGCGTGCATTACTTTATTTTTAATAACAATAATAATTCAAGGAAAACAATAATGACCAAGCAAGATATCAATACTGCAATTATTACTATAAATGAATTTGTGCAAGGTAGCCCGTTGCCTTATAGCGTGCTTGATGCGACGCATATCAATGCCGCTTATCCTGAGCAGAAATTAGAGATTCGAGGCGGCGGCTACGGCTCAGATGCAGCGGCGCATCCAACCAATGCCAATCAATTTTATGCTCTGACCGACCGTGGTCCTAATGCCGACTTTGACGGAATTGCCGGTAAAGGTAAGCAGTTTCTTGTGCCAAATTATACGCCGTCTATTGGGTTGTTTGAATTGCAAGCTGACAGCAAAATTATCAAAGTAAAAGAAATAATTCTAAAAGATAGCAATGGCAATCCTATCTCAGGACTACCAAACCCCAAGGCTTTTGGCGGTACCAACGAAGTACCATACGATATCAATGGTCAGCCGATGACTGTCAATCCAAAACTACCATTTGATCCAGTGACCAATCCGATTAAAACCGATATTAATGGTTTAGACCCTGAAGGGCTCGCAGCGCTGCAAGATGGCAGCTTTTGGGTCAGTGATGAGTACGGTCCGCACCTTGTGCATTACGATGGCAATGGCGTAGAGATTGAGCGTATCAATGCGTTTGCCAATGATGAGCGTAATAATGTGATGGTTGAAGGTAAGCCGATTTTGTTACCGACGGAATTTACCAAACGCCGTGCCAATCGTGGCATGGAGGCGTTAACCATTACGCCTGACCAAACGACGCTTGTCGGTATCATGGAGTCCTCTATGGACAATCCTGATAAGTCAGGGCGACTATCTAGTTTGGTACGTATGGTAACGATTAACTTAGTTTCAGGACAAATAGCGCAGTATTTATATCGATTGGATAATGCAGCGCATGTGACCTCTGGCATTGTGGCGCTTAATGACCATGAGTTTTATCTCATTGAGCATGATCGCAAATTCCCGCTCCAAGATAAGTCAGCACAAAAACTCATTTATAAAATTGATATCGCACAAGCAACAGATATTGAAACTATTTTAAATGATGGAAGCGTTAGGCAAGATGAGACGGTTGGTTTGACAGTGAATGGACAAACGCTTGAGCAGCTGATTGCCGCTGATGAAGAAAACTGGCAAATGCTTGAAAACATAAACATCCCGCCTGTTAAAAAGACCTTGGTCGTCGATGTGCTGGCGAGCTTAGATTATCCGCATGATAAGCTTGAGGGCTTATGGTTACGACAAGATGGTTCACTGGGTCTACTCAATGATGATGATTTTGCGATGACAGATACTGATATAATCAATCCAAAAAGTAGCGTCGAGCAAAAGTATCTCGATAAACAAAAAACCATTGAAGATGCCAATCGTTTATATATTGTTATGCCGACTGAATAGAGTAGATTGATTTATCCTAAAAACCTTACTTATCGTCACCAAAAAAAATACCTCATAAAAGTGAGGTATTTTTTATTATTTACTCGAAAGAAGCTTATAAAGCTTAGATAACTTTTGAAAAGCGATTTTTATGTTTTTTGTCAAGGTATTCATCGAACACCATAGCGACGTTACGCCCTAATAGACGACCTTTTGGCAGGACGCGAATACCAGCGGCATCCATGTCAATCAAGCGGTCCTCTTGCATCGCGCCCAATTGCTGAATTTCATCTATAAAATAAGTAATGGCATCGATACCGAATTTCTGATTGACGTCTCTAAAGTCGATATAGTCATGACAGAGTAGATTCATAATCACGTATTCACGCAGACGATCTTTAATCGAGGTTTTAATCACATTGACCGCTGGCATGATCGCTGGATTATCACGCGCGGCATCAATATTTTCTTTATATACCTGCAAATCCGTATGGTTTTGCAAAATATAGCTGCTATTGGCGTTAGAGATTTGGCTGATTGACGATACGCCAAAGCCTAATAAATCGCAATCGCCCATGATGGTATAACCCTGAAAATTGCGATGTAATTTGCCTTCGCGCTGGGCGATAGCAAGCTCATCGTCAGGTTTGGCAAAATGGTCGATACCGATATATTGATAACCGGCCTCGCTCAAGGTATTGATGGTGTTACCGAGCATGGTAAGCTTGGCAGCTGGCGTCGGTAAATCTTCCTCTTTAATTTGGCGTTGCGATTTAAAGCGCTCAGGTAAATGAGCGTAATTAAACACCGATAAACGATCGGGTGACATCTCGATAACACGGCGTACGGTCTTGTCTAGAGTCGTCGGCGTTTGATGCGGTAAGCCGTAAATCAAATCGACGTTGGTAGAATGGAAGCCCAATCTACGCGCTTCAGCAAGCACATTTTCAATCAGTTCAGCAGAGTTGATACGGTTGACGGCGATTTGTACTTTTTCGTCTAAGTCTTGTACGCCTAGACTGACGCGGTTAAAACCAAGGTTACGCAGTACCGTTAGTGTCTCGTCGCCAAGCTCACGCGGATCGATTTCAATAGAGTAATCGCCTTGGTCTTCTGGCAAAAATTCAAACTGGGTCTGCAAAAACTCCCAAAGTTTTATCAACTCATTATCTTGTAAAAAGGTTGGCGTACCGCCACCGAAATGCAGCTGCTTGACCAGTGGATTTTTACGATCGGCTGGCGTTTTTAATAAGCTACGTTTGTGCTTAATTTCTGCCATTAAATATTCTAAATAATCTCCAGCATCACTGTTCTTTTTGGTGATAATTTTATTACAAGCACAGTAGTAGCAAAGGTGACGACAAAACGGAATATGGAAATACAGCGATAAGGGCGCATCGGCTTCGCGCTCTTGCAGAATCTTAGTCTCCAGCCCCTCAGGCATCGGTGAAAATTCTAACGCGGTCGGGTAGGAGGTATAACGCGGCCCAGATCGATTGTATTTATTGATAATCTCTTCATCGAATGCCGGCAGCTGCTTACTGGTAATGCTGCCACGAGTACTGGCATAGGGATTGGGCATCTCAACCACAGGACGTGCAGTAGTAGGCTGCTCGTCGGCATGAGCGAAAGATTTTTGGTCGCTATTGATATCGGCTGGTTCTGACATGCGAGATTCCTCGGTTTAACTGTATAAATCGCCACTTAAGTAATAAGTAGTATAACAAATCAATAGTCATAGTGGCATGGACGGTAAGTTTTCGTATATACCCACGCCAATCTCAACTTATCGTAGGCTTTTGATTTTTATAGAACTTAGATTAACACATGAAGTGCAATACCAAATGCAAGGTGAAAAAAAGACCTAGATGCGCTAGCATCAAAGTTTTTATCCACCG
>NZ_VKLR01000015.1:0-99450 GCF_007280595.1 Psychrobacter sp. YGAH215
TTTGTGTGAGAACTTAAAGATTAACCGTTCGCTATTTTTTTTGCCAGAAATTTATATCCAATGTTCAACACGCCCTAGTATAGTGCCCTTATTTTCATTACAATAAAGCAACATTGCGAAAGGCGCATTACTACGAGTAATGGCTACCTGACACGTCCATATTTATTGGTTTTCTTTGGTTTTTACTCTATTTTAGCAATCATGCTAATGGTTATATCAATTATCTCATAGACTCTGCTGGCGCTCATGCCAGTTAGATAAAGGACACTTATGTTTTCTCCTATTACGCCGCAGCGTCCCTCTTTAGCGCTTAACACAGCGGGCAAAAATAATAACAGTCAGCGGTCCAAATGCTATTTAACCATGGCGGTTGGGACGGCGCTTGCTTGTTTTACCTTACAAGCCAACGCCGCTAATGGCACTCCAAGCTATGAAGAGCTACCGGTAGAGAGTATCGCATTTGAGTATGATACTGATGAGGCGGCAAAAGTTGTCAATAAGCGCGTGGTCAATCCAAATGCGGCGGCTCAAAGCGATAAGGTGATTAGTAAGGAGTTTGTCGCCGAACAAGCAAGACTGTTTTATGAGTGTACACAAGTACAAACCAGTGGTGCGCGGTTAGCCTGTTTTGATAAAGTCGCTGAGCAAGGTAAAACGCCGAGCTACACCACGACTAAACAACCCGTTGATTTGGCAAAAACCCTACAAAGTACCCTTGCTGGTAATCCGCAAGTTGTCCTAGTAGAGGAAAATACCACCATTTCTGCAAAAGGTAATGCGGCAAATAATGAAGCTAGTAATGGCGAAAGTTTGGATACGGTTGGACTGACGCAAAGGGAGGCGGAAGTATTAGAGAACGTCGGCGTCACCCAAGCTGATATCGAGAAATACACGCCGCTAAGCCTATCTTATGACTTGGATAAAAACAGCGAGCGCGGTACTTGGACCGTCAGACCTTATCGTCCAACCTACGTACTGCCGCTGTTTTATACCTTTGACCCTAATCTTAGCCCAACTCCTAGTAATCCAGATGAGCCCGGTGAAACATTCACCTCTAACGACACCCGTAATACAGAGCTAAAGTTCCAGCTGTCATTAAAGACCAAAGTGATGGAAGATTTGTTTGATACCAGTGCCGATTTATGGTTTGGTTATACCCAAGAGTCGCACTGGCAGGTTTATAACGAAGACAACTCACGACCATTTCGTGCTACCGATTATCAGCCGGAGATATTTTTGACCCAGCCGGTCACAGCTGACCTGCCTTTTGGTGGCCGTCTGCGCATGTTAGGGGCGGGTGCGATTCACCACTCTAATGGACAAGATGATCCATTATCGCGCTCGTGGAACCGTGCTTATCTGATGGCAGGGGCAGAGTGGGGCAAATTGTCAGTCATACCGCGTCTATGGGCGCGCGTCAATAACGAGAGCTCTAGCAGTGAGGACAATCCAGATATCGAAGACTACATGGGCTATGGTGATATCAAGTTCTTATATGACTTGCCTGAGCAGCAAAGCCTAAGCGGTACCTTGCGTTATAATCCGAGTACCAATAAGGGTGCTGCCCAAATTGATTATGTCTATCCATTATCCAAAAACGTCAACGGCTATATTCAATTATTCCAAGGTTATGGCGAATCTATTATTGATTATAACCATGAAAATACTTCGATTGGTTTTGGTATCGTGCTAAATGACTGGAAAGGTTTTTAGGATAAACGCGTCGATAGGTATCGATAGATGCGCCGTTTAGCGCCTTATCAAAGCGGACTATGGCTGGCAGAGTATGGAGACGTACGCTGTCAGTTATGCCGTATTTATCGTAGTACACCGCAATTCCACCTGCCACAAAACCATTCCTCAGCAATTCCTCCTAATAATCACTCCTTTTTTACGAAACTACGCCAGCACGTTAATGACCGTTTTAATAGCGGCTTGCTCTGCTCACATTGCCATCACAGTCTCGCATGGCTACCCAAACCCTTTGAGGTTGATATCGCTGCGGGCACTGTTCTCTCTATTCAAGCAGCGACCTATTACGATTATCCAATACGCCAAGCGATTCGTGCTTTTAAGCATCATGAAGATATGACCAAGTTACCGTTATTGCTACATGTATTACGTCAGTTACCTAGACCGCAGGGCTGCCATCGCGATAATAGCGTCATTGTTGCCATGCCGACGACCAATAAACGCCTTGTTAAAAGAGGCTTTGACCCCGTCAGTATTTTAGCCGCACAACTGTCTAAGCATTGGCATATTCCGCTTTGGCATGGCGTAGAACGTATCGATAATACTGTTAGCCAGCAAGGCCTTACCCGTGCCGAACGTTTAAGTAACTTAGTCAATGCCTTTGCCCTCATCGAGATACCACCTGTCAAACGGCTCATCTTATTTGATGATGTCGCAACCACAGGCGCAAGCTTGCAAGCGTTAGGGCGTACCTTATATAGTCAATCTTTTAGTCTAGTAGGTCTTAATTCTCAAAGCACGAGCCGTTATCAATTATCTGCCTATGCGTTGGCGCATGGTAGTCAGCTATAAAGTTTGTTTTTATTAGAAAAACTCCCTCTATCAATTTATAATAACTATTATGTTGCTAATGTGTTGTCTTAACGTTATATTATTGGCACAATTTTACCTACATATTTTGAATATTTATAGTTCAATAATATTTTTATAAAAATAAGTCAGAATTTAAGAAACATATATTTAATGAATACGCTAAATATCGACGTTTTTATTGTATAGCCTTTATGGAACAAGAATTGCATATCTATTAGTGAATATACCTAAAAAACAATCAGTATGAGCATAGGTTTCATAAAACGAGATATTTACTGTACTTTAAGCTTAATATCAATTAAAGACAGTGCCAGCGAGAGATAGGGATTCGATTTGAACGCATCTGCAAATAAAGTAGCACGAAAATTACGAATGACCAGCTCAGGGTTTACCCTGATTGAGCTGATGGTAACGATTGCCGTGCTTGCTATTATTGCAGGTATCGCTGCGCCTAGTATCAATACTCAGCTTGCCAATCAGCGCGTAAAATCAACGACTTCTACTATTGCAAATGCGCTAAAAGAAGCAAAAGTGGAAAGTATACTTCGTCGTCAGAATGTAACAGTCATATACACGAGTACTAGCACACCTCAAACGATCAAATTACAAGTTGGTAGTGACGATATATCTACCTATAATCTTAATGCTAGAAGTACTGTTACCCAAACGATTACCCCATCTTCGGTAACCAGTATTGTTTTTCAACCCAATAAGAAAATAGCTAACAATGCTACAGTAATATATACCATCTGTGATAGTGGCTCTACTAATGAAACACCTAAACAAGTAAGCCTTACTAACATTGCTAATGTGAACATTACAAATGCTGGGAGCTGCTAATGAAGATCGTAGACACACAGGCAGGCGTAGGTTTAATAGAAGTAATGGTGGCACTGCTGTTACTAGCTGTCGCCGTGTTAGGGTTTAGCGCTATGCAAATGTCAGCGATTAAAGCAACAGACGAAAGTCTGATGCGTACTCGTTCTTTAGCTATTATGCGAGGCGGCGCAGAGACGATGCGTACGAATCCTAGTGGTATTGCTGCTTTTAAGGCAGCGATAAACGGCACTTCAGATACTGTAAGTATTGATAGCAAGAGTATAACCAAAGACAGTTGTTTGACAAGTGCGAATACCGCACCTACAGCAGCAACCAGTTGTACTATCAATCAACTGGCAACACGTGATGGATTATTATTAAAATCATATGCAAATGCTAATGATATTAACATTGGTATGGTGCCAGGCGGCTGTCCTGGTACATCTGGTAAGCAGGAACTCCAGTG
Organism: Psychrobacter sp. YGAH215; assembly: GCF_007280595.1. Classification (NCBI taxonomy): domain Bacteria; kingdom Pseudomonadati; phylum Pseudomonadota; class Gammaproteobacteria; order Moraxellales; family Moraxellaceae; genus Psychrobacter; species Psychrobacter sp. YGAH215. Next base: position 3,851 of record NZ_VKLR01000015.1, read on the forward strand.
CTTTGTAGCAAGTTGGGGAGACACCACCGTTGAATTAAGTGATACTGAACCTAAGGCTTGCGCCAAAGCAAATGGTAGTTATAAGAATGGTGCCGAGTGCTTTATTATGGAGGCTTACTGATGTCATATAATTATCAAAGCAAGCATATGAATGTTCATCAAGCAGGCTTTACGTTAATAGAGCTGATGATTTCTTTAGTGCTTGGTTTAATCGTCTCTGCAGCCGTTATTCAAGTATATCTGATTAATGTAAAGACAAGCAGTATTCAGGCCAGCGGTAGTGAATTACAGGATGCCAGTGTGTTCGGCTTACAACAACTAGAAAAAAGTATTCGTCTAGCGAATCTTGGTAATCCAACCACCAGAATTGATGGCACTACTCGCAATGGCGGTATTGTCTTAACGGGTCTGAATATTGGTGTTCCAGATACACCGACTCCTTATTCCCATACAGGATATCTAACCAGACGAGCAGGCGATACAGCTGTCGGTACGAACGGGTGGACAGGTATATCAAATACCAATACCGATAGCGATCAGCTGACAATTCAATATACCAATATAACAGGCGCTCCAATGACAGATTGTGAAGGAGCAACGGCTGCTGTTAATGATATCGTTATCGAGCGTTATTTTGTACGTCTGGCAACAAGTAATACCAGCACTACCGCTATTAAAGACTTAGTATTGGCGTGTGACGCCGGACGCGTTAATAAGGATGGTGGAATAGATAAATCAATGCCAACGACTGATTCACGTACTTTTGGTCAAGCAGGGCAAGAGTTTATCGTTAATGTAGATCAGTTTAAGGTGTTATTAGGTGCCCAGTACACAATGGGCGCTAACGCAGGACAACTTATTTATCTACCTAGTAGCGCCTATTCGTTAATAACAACTCCTGATAAGGCAGCTATAACAGCTGTAAAGATTGGTTTAATTGTGCATGGTAGCACGCCCATTATAGGGAGTGCTGAACAGTCGGAATTTGCCTTGTTAGGTCAGTCGCCTGCAGATAATAAATTGAAAACAGATAGCAGTAGTAAAAAGAAAGTCCGTAGCACGTATGAGACCACAACATTGTTACGTAACGCTCGTGTTGTCAATATAAATACTAGCCTATAGCTTATTGAAGGAGACTGAAAGTGATTCGACATCCGGATTTATCAAGTTCGACACAAAGACCTATCAATATTGGCTTGGCATATCGGAGTACCGAGCAAGGGGCGACGCTGATAGTGGTCTTATTATTTTTAGTGCTCATTATGTTGGCGGGCGCTATTGCAGTCAGGCAAAGTACGACAGATCTTAAAGTTGCGACTAGCGATCAGATCAACACGGTGTTGTTGCAATCAGCAGACAGCGCCAATCAAAAATTAGAGACGATGGTAAATGGTAGTCCAGCATCTGAAGGATATAAAGATGTCACAAGCGCAACAGGCGCTCTTGGTCATTTTGTGTTATTCGAAGATAATAAAGTCAACGAGTTTATCTATTGCTTCAATCCGCGTACCCAAAGATATTTAACCAATAGTGCGACTGTTAGAGCGCCTACTGGTGGGTATGTAGATAGCCTGAATAACGGTATATGCGATTATACAAAAGCGACCGACTATACGAGCGAGAGGCAAGCCGTCATGACCCAGATGAGTATTTCACTGACGCCTCCTAGTGCCAATGCGGGGCCATTTGAACACGTCGTCATCGGTAAGGAAATTGAAGATAGAACCAGTAAAAAGTATCAGTTCGATATACGAGCAACCTCTTCACTACCAGCTTATAGTGAGCCTAAGGTAGGCACTGAAAAGTGTTTTGAACAAACCAGTATTCGTGCAAACGTCGCAGCTGGCAAAAAATCGTTAAATGAATGTTTACTAGCAGCCAGCACACCGAGCAAAATGCTATATGAGCAAGCGGATGTGGAAAACGTTTCTTCTTCTACCAAGTGTTATCCATTTGGTAGAGGCTCCATGAATTCTAAGTGTGTACTTTCTACACCTTAATTTGCCTATTCATTGCTCTGAAATAATATAAGGATAGATGTCATGAAACGATTTAACAACGTACCGACTACGTCTAACACAATCACTGTTCCATTGAAGTATTTGGTCGTTGTCGTGGCATCCATGATGGCAATGCCGATCTCTCAGGCAGATGTGGCGGGTAAAAAAATTGGTGATTTAGAGATTTATAAAGCTGCTGAGGCAGGTAAGACGACCATCACTATGATGCTAGATACCTCGGGTAGTATGTCAGCCCTCGTATCTAATGTTGGAGCTGATGCGTGTGACCTACCTAATGGAGTATCTTCTAATGGTATTAAACAACAAAGCTCTTCAACCATGCCATATCCCAAAGTATATTGTGAAACTAGAAAGTTTTTTTATCGTAAAACAGGCAGTAAATGGTATAGCTGCGGATTAAGCGATGGTTCTGGTAGTTTTAATTTCGGAATTGCTGAATGTGCAACTGAAATAGCCGCTCCAACAACCAGTGGTTTTATTGCTGGAAATAATAGCGGGAATACATACTATTATAAAGATGATGTACCTTCTTACGACCGTCTAACCCGCCTTAAAGACGCGCTTTTTGCTCTTATGAATAACACTCAATTAGATCCCAAAAAGGTAGCGATTGGTATTGGTCAGTACTCAACGCAAAGCAATAAAAACAATAATACATATATAGGTGCTGATGGCACTAGCGGCAAAATAGTCGTACCAGCAAAACTGGTTGATCAGACCCAGCGTAACGCCATCAAAACAGCAGTAGCAGCATTAAAGGGAGAGAATGGAACACCGACTGCCAATGCCTATGCAGAAGTCGGTGCTTACATGCTAGGCAGAAATACATCTACATCATCTATTACCTATCCAAGAGAAGAGTATAGATATGCTGGTAGAGACTACTATGGGGATTATTATTCACAATGTATCTCATGGACTGCTGAAAGATGTACTGGACTGGGTAATTCCTATCGAATTTCAACGTCCGGTTATACGAGCAGTTCTTGTAAATATTATAATGGTACTTGTCTATCTAAAGATAAAACCCAAAGTGCAGAAGACTGGGGCTTCAGTGGTTTTGAAAAGTCTATTACAAGCTCGAAGTCTGATTCTGGTGCGAATTATATCAGTCCCCTGACATCCGTTTCTAGTTGTGATGGACGTGGTATTTACTTCTTAACCGATGGTGAGCCAAATAGCTCACCCGCTTCTTTACCCTTGATGAGATCAGCTTTAGGTTTTCCTGATTTCCGTGTCCCAGCAGCCACGCTACCAAATGGCACTCAAAGTGGTCATGGCATGCCCGAAGTTGGAGCGTTTGCGAAAGCCTTGCGTGATCCAACCATCAACCCATTAGGTACAGATAGAGAAATATATACAGCAGTGGTTGGCTTTGGCTCTGTTTTTGATGTTGATCGAGTGGCAGATGCACAGAGACAACCAGAACAGCGAATCATTCGCAGGTTACCTTATACTAATCCAAAAACGGGTGTGACCGCAGATCGCGATTTTTATAACTGTGAAAAAATCAACAATATTGATGCAAGAAACGCCTGCAACTGGGGCGAAAAATCCCATCCATCTTTATCAGGCGTAGGCGGCTTCGGCGAAGGCGGTTTCTATTCAGCACAATCTACAGAAGATATTGTTAATAGTATTATCACCTTTGTCAGTGATTTAAACCAAACCCTGCCATCAGTGCCATCAGGTACGATCATCATACCTGATGATCCCTATCGTGCTGATAGTCAACTCGCTGTTGCTTATTATCCTACATTACAACCAAAGGTAGCTGAAAACTCAGTTATTTGGGAAGGTAACCTAAAAAAATACACCTTAAATGAAGGGACCTTATACGGTAAAAGTGACTCCAAGTTATTTAAAAGTGTTGCGGGTGATTTGAATGCAGCGACGCAAGATATGTGGTCAGATAAAGACTACACTGGTGCTAATGATAAGGTAGAAAACGGTGGTTTCTATGCTCTATTGAATACACCTAATACAGATGTAGCATCGCTTAGAACATTGTATGTTGAAGATTCGACGAGTGCCGATGATACTAAGCCGGTATTAAGGAAATTTGGCGTAAGTATTGCCGGTAAGGTAGTAGTAGATGGAGCAGCGTTGACTGATAGTACATTTGTAGATACTACTACCTACAATGAAGCGACTTTAAGAAAGTTATTGAATTTCTTAGGATTCGATAATTTACCAAGTACTGCGACTGCCGTCAAAGACATGACGCTTACTACAGCAAATGCCACCAAACCGATTAAGATATTAGGGGCAACGATTCACTCTACACCGGCAGCCGTTTCCTATTCTGCTACTCTTGACGCTGACACAGGTAGAGTCACGGATGCACGCGATGATTATGTATTATTCGGTTCATCAGAAGGTGGCTTGCATTTAGTAGATGCAGGTGATCAAGGCAGCGGTAATGGAGGCAAAGAGAAATTCGTTGTTATTCCAAGAGAGATGCTAAGAGATCCAAGCAAATCTGATGCGCTTATTAAGGGGGCAACTAAAAACGAGATAGGGTCACCGAACTTTGGTATAGATGCACCTTGGTTAGTCACTGCAGATTATCAATACAATTTGTCTAATAATAGAGTAAATGTTAATACGACAGGCGGTAAAGGTGTATTCGCTTACGGTGGGCTGCGTATGGGCGGTGAGGCTTTTTATGGCGTAAACCTTAATGACAGTGATAATCCTAGTATGATGTTTACGATTACACCAGCCACTTCAGGTTTTAGTCGTATGGGTCAGATTTGGGAAAAACCTACCAAAGCCAAAATAAAAACCAGTACTACCGATACAGGAACCGATGTATTGGTGTTTGGCGGTGGTTATGATATGTGTTATGAAAATGAAACCTTCCAAGTTGGTGTTTCAAATGCCGAGCTATTAGGTGACTGCTCAAACCTATCGTCTACCAAAGGTAATGCGGTATATATTATAAACGCTAAAACAGGTGCGTTAATATGGTCAGCTTCTAACGTGTCGAACTCGACAGGAGTCTCGAAAACTGTTTCTGATATGACTAACAGCGTTGTCGCTGGTGTTACTACTCTAGACCGCGATAATGATGGCTTTATGGATCATATCTATTTTGCAGATTTAGGTGGTCAGATATTCCGTGCTGACTTTACCAATGCGGGTTTTAAAAAGCCAGTTGCATCAGGCACACCATCACCTGAGACTTCTTTTAGCAATACCAGAGTCACGCGTATACTCAAAAGCGTCTATACAGGCAATGATAAAAAGTATAACTATCGCTTCTATGAACGCCCTACGGTCAGTTTCTATCGTAATGATAGTAGTAACAGCTTGTTTGCTTTAGTTAATGCTATCTCAGGGGATCGTAGCTCACCTTTATCAAAAATACGTGATAATACCAAGGCTGATAGACTCTACGGTATTATAGACAGTGATGTTACTAAGCCAGATAACGTTTTTTATGCCAGTAACTTTACCACTGCAGGAACAACAGGTGGTCAAACAATCGTAGATTTAGCAGATAGTAATCTAGCTGAATTGCCATCTGCAATTGGTACGCTTACCGCAGCTGGTTATAGTTTAGCTCAAAAAGAGGCGGCCATTAATACTCTAAAAGCTGGCACAAAAAGAGGCTGGTATTATCCTCTGACCCGCTTTGATGGCTACGGTAATGTGAGGTATAGCAAAGGTATTGGTAAGTCTGAAGTAGTAGATAGTTTTATCTATACGACTGTTTATAATCCAGATATGAGCTATGGTGCTACCGATTCTTGCTCTGCCAAAGTGACGGGCGGTTCAGAAAGACAACTTTACTGCCTACCTTATGGTATTTGTACCGATGATGCTTCCAAGAATGGTACGGGTGGATATGTGCAAGCAGGTAAAGGTATTCAAGAGCTGACGCTCGGGCCACGTAGTTCGAGCCTATCAAATCAGCGTCTGCTTATCGGTACACGGACATTGACCGAACGTGCTAATGACCGTGTAAATTTCGGCAGCGATGATGGTAAATTCTTTTATGATACTCCTTTATTAGCGGGAGGTAAGAAGGAGCAAGGCCTACAACAGAGTTTGACCGCTGCTGATCAACTTATTGGTGATGGCACAGCACCTGATATGATATTTAATGAACGTTATACGCTACAGCCTAAAACTTGGTATGAAGTAGACTGATAGGATAGTCGCATGAATATGAAGGCGTTAAAACAACAAGTAGGCTTTACGCTCATAGAGCTGATGATAGTCATTATGATAGTGGCTATCCTAGCGGCGATTGCGGTTCCCTCTTATCGGCAGTTCGTGGTACGTAATGCTGAGTCACAAGCACAAGCCAGAATGCAGGAGCTGGATATAGAGCTCAATCGCTGGCGCGCTAGTGCCTTGACTTATAAAGGCTTTACACCCAAAAAGGTCGCAAGTAATGGCGATGTCAGTTATGTATATGATGCGACTGATAATAAAACCATCTATGTCCCAAAAGGCAGCGATAGTACCAATTACCATTATCAGATTACCTTAGTAGACGCTAGTACAGGCAATACATTGGCTCCTGCAAGTACTGGTTATTCTACTGCGGGTAGCTCATGGCGCATGTTCGCTGAGCCTAGTAGTGACTATGGCACAGCCCATAAAATACTACTTAGTAGTACTGGTCTACGGTGTAAGACCAAGAATAATGATAGCAGTATTACAGTGGCTTCTGCTAATTGTGGTACTTATTCGGAGGACTGGTGATGCAAAGTCTAAGCGACAACGATAGAGGATTTACTTTAATCGAAATAATGATTGTCGTCGCTATCATTGGTGTTTTAGCGGCGATTGCTTATCCCAGTTATCAGCAGTATGTTATCAAAACCAAACGTACTGACATGATGAGCGAGATGCAAAATATCGCCTCAGAGATCGAAAGTCGTAAATTGGCACAAGGTAGTTATAGTGCGATTAGTGCAACTGTCAAAACAAACTTTGCCACCGCATACCCAAGGCAGGGCACTGCACTATATGATGTTACTATTAATCCAACCCCGCTAACACCCCCTAATAATATATTGACTAACAAATGGATAATCACTGCCACGCCAAAAACTGGTACTCAAATGGCAAGTGATGGCAATCTTAGCTTGAATTATCAGGGGATTAAATGCCGTGGTAGCAATTGCAGCACTGGTGATGACTGGAATAAATGACGATTATTGTATCAGCAATGTAGAAACTGACAAAAATTGTCATATATATTTACGTTTTACACCTAAAGCATATATGTATTGACAATTTTCAGTAGGTTAGCAGTAACATTAGACGATAATATGTAAATAAGATTAGGCAATAAAGAGTCAAAATTAATGATTAATAAGTTTAATAGAGCAGTTTGATAATAAAAGTGGTAATGATTAGAAAATTGGCATGCTAACTGCAACAGTTATAATAAGAAAGAAATTTATTATATCCCTAAAGATAGAAATTGCTAATAATCAGCTATCTTTATATACCCCAAAAGGAGTTCTTATGAACACTACCCAAAAAGGTTTTACCTTAATCGAATTAATGATCGTAATCGCTATTATCGGTATCTTAGCAGCGATCGCTATCCCTGCGTATCAGAATTACATTGCTAAATCGCAAACTTCTGAAGCATTTACTCTAGCTGATGGCCTAAAAACAGCTATCGCTACTAACCGTCAAAGCAACAGCTGTTTCAAGAATGGAAAAGATGCAACTGGTGGTACTGATACGGTTGCAGGTAAATATGGTACAGCTAAAATTGTTGCAGATGCAAAGGCTGAGTCTGGCTGTGGTATCTTATATACTTATGATAATGCCACCGCATCAAGTTTGATACCTAAAGATGCAATAATTGGTATGGAAGTTAGTGAGACAGGTCAACTTAGCCCATCAACAGTCAATGTAACTACTCCAGCAGTGTTAGACGAATTTACTCCTGGTTCTTTCAAGTAATATTTGTTAATTGAGCTAATTATTACTCGTTTAGTAAAAAAGCATATCTTAGGATATGCTTTTTTTATTCCGAAATTAAGAGGTATATCAGTTATGAAGCAGAATAATAATGGCTTTACCTTAATCGAATTGATGATAGTTATCGCTATTATCGGTACATTAGCTGCCATAGCTTTACCTGAGTATCAGAAATATATCGCTAAATCGCAAATATCTGAATCGATTAATCTATCACAAGGGCTCAAAATTACTATTCAAGAAAACCGTGCCACTGGTTATTGCTATAGTAATCGAGATAATTTGGGCACTAGAGACACCGTGGTAGGAAAGTATGGAACAGCAATGATATTGCAAGCTAATAATTCAGGACAACGATCCTGCGGCATTAAGTACACATTTAACACGCAAGGCGTATCAAGTGAGCTTAAAAATAAGATAATAGAGTTTGATGTGAATGAAAACGCCATTCTTTATAATCGTGCTACCACCACAGTTGATAGTGATTTATTACCAGCTAGCGTGAAGTGATATATGAGTAATAAATATACTTATTACGTCAAAACCTCAAGAAATCAGTTTACTTTAGCTTAATGGGTTTATATTAAATTCTTTAACTATGCTAGCGGCTGTTTAGAATTCACTAATAGCAAGCGTAGATAGCATCTTGCCGATTCATAATCAAGTAGCAATATTCACTGATTGAGGCTGATAAGGCATTTGGCGTTTTAAACACCAGATGAGAGACGTTAAGAAACAGTCCAGTGGACTGCTTTATTCTCGCAAGGCGTAGTGACAGCGGAGTGGATATGTACCAGCAAGCGTAGGCTGGGCTTTTAGCCCAGCTCAAACTCTGCAAGGTTAATATGCTGGGCAGAATGCCCAGCCTACAAAGAGTCTTGTTTAATATCTAAAAGCCAAACATCACGTTTGGCTCTTTGTGTTTAAAATTATTCAAAATTTTTTGCATCAAATATTTGCAAGGTTAATATGCTGGGCAAAATGCCCAGCCTACACAGATTAAACGATTAAATTTAATAAAAAACCAAGGGTAGCTCAGCCTACAAATCCCAAAGCCTATGATGTGTAAGCCAATATATTAGCTTACACATCATATCGAATGTTGATATTTTTATCATTTTCATCCGTTCCCCAATCAGAGGGATACACGCCTTTTTTAATCAATTTATGCAACGTAGAGTACTGCCAATTTTGAGGATTGGTGACGTAGCCATGCTTAATAGGATTATGATGAATATAATCCATATGTTGCCGATAGTCAGCGTCATCACGGATACGATGTTCCCAAAATCGTCGTTGCCAAATACCACGCTCTCTTTTTGCTTGTCGTGAAGGAGTAATGGCTTCGGTTTTAGTGATTTGCCTAGAGAATTGGCTTTTGATACTCGCCACTATGACAGCGTAATTATCAGAATTTGGTGGCAAAGTAATCATGATATGGACGTGGTCAGGAAGGACGACCATCGCGTCTAATTTGAATTGGTGGTGTTGAATGGTTTTAGCATAGGCATCACGAAACTTGTCAATATGAATCAATAAGAGTGACGACTTTCTATCAAGTAGATTAAAGGTCAAAAAGTAACAACCGCCTTGGGTTTTGTCACGAATATAGTTTCTCATAAGGCAATCAGTGTATAGACGAGGTGATGGGTGTAGGTAGGCTGCAGCTTAAGCGTAGGCTGGGCTTTTTAGCCCAGCTCAAATTATGCAAAGTTACCATGCTGGGCTAAAGCCACAGCCTACGAAATACGAATTGGAGTTAGGTTATAAATAAAAAGGCTGAGCCAAAAGCCCAGCCTACATAGTATCCAAAGTATCAGTTGTTGCCTACTTCTCCAAATACTGAATCTTACCTTCCACACCATCCCACTTTTCAGCTTCTGGTAGTTGACCTTTCATCTCAGTAATGTTTGGCCATTTTTGTGCCAGTTCTTCATTGAGCTGAATAAATACTTCTTGCCCTTTTGGCACCTCATCTTCTGAAAATATCGCATTGGCAGGGCATTCGGGCTCGCATAGCGCGCAGTCGATGCATTCGTCAGGGTCGATAGCGAGGAAGTTCGGGCCTTCATAAAAGCAGTCCACAGGGCAGACTTCCACACAGTCGGTGTATTTGCAAAGAATGCAGTTATCTGTAACGACAAAGGTCATAGTGGTCTACCTGTTATTGGTTTGGCAAAGTACAATTACGATTGTAAGTACATTAGCTGAAAAATAAGACATATTTTAGCGCTTTTAGGGCTATTTGACAAATCCCTTTACTGACTAATGATTTCCTTTAGATGATAAAGTAAATCGTGCGCTTGCTTTGGTGTTAGGTTATCAGGATTAATCGCTGCCAGCTCATCTTGTAAGCTAAATAATTGATTTTGCTGTGGAATATTAGCCATGCTTCGACTTAGACTAACGTCATCTTCCTTCATTTTCTTTGCTTCACTATGATAAGTCTGCGCGCTTTTATCCTTTACTGACTTAGTTAAGTCATTTTTATCATCATTAGTGTTTTCTTTACCTGCTTTGAAGTCGTTTGTTTTTAAATGATCGACGCTCAAGTTATCTACTAAGTAACGTTTGGCATCATTTAATACTTGAGTCGGAATCCCCGCCATTTTTGCGACATGAAGTCCAAAGCTAGAGCTTGCAGCGCCGCCTTTGATTTGATGCAGTAGTAGCAGTTGACCATCGACTTCACTGGCGGCGACATGCACATTACGAATGCTGGCGTGTTGGCTCTCAGCAGGGTTGACCAATTGCGTCAATTCAAAATAATGGGTGGCAAATAATGTCAGGCAGCCAATCTCGACCAGACGATTGACGCACGCATGAGCGATTGCTAGACCGTCCGTAGTAGCGGTGCCGCGTCCGACTTCATCCATCAGCACCAGCGATTTATTGGTTGCTTGGTTCAAGATATTTGCGGTTTCAATCATCTCAACCATAAAGGTAGATTTGCCACCTGCCAAATCATCAGCCGAGCCAATACGGGTAAAGATGCGGTCGATATCACCGATGCGCGCGCTGGCCGCTGGCACAAAGCTGCCACAGTGCGCGAGCAAGACAATAAGAGCGGTCTGGCGCATGTAGGTTGATTTACCGCCCATATTAGGACCGGTAATCATTAATAATCTTTCAGGGTTGCTATCACTGCCGAGCGCACAGTCATTGGCGACAAAGGCATGGGCGCGCGCAGGTTTGCTGGGGTTTTGGCTAAAAGTCTGTGTTGCGCCTTGCGCGGCTGGGCTGCTGGTATTATCGGGGTTTAATGCCGCCTCGACCACCACATGGCGGCCTTGCTGAATGTCGATACTGCTCTGGTCGATACGGGTCTGGCTGCTTTTTTTTAACAAGTTGCCATCGTTTGAATTTTTAGTCATAACTGGACGTTGCCAATTATAAAGGGTAGCAAGTTGTGCCCAATTACTAAGCACATCTATTTGCGCAATAGCCGCACTCAGCTGTTGCAATTCTGCTAAATGGCCACTTAATATGGTCAATAGTTCGTGATATAGCAGCTTTTCACGTGCTAATGCTAAGCTTTGTGCGCTGAGATACTCGGTTTCCACTTCTTTTAGCTCATCGGTAATAAAGCGCTCACTGCTTTTTAACGTTTGCCGACGAATAAAGTGCGCAGGAGCATTTTGTGCTTGCATTTTAGGTAATTCAAAATAAAAGCCGCTGACTTTATTAAAACCTACTTTTAAGCTAGGTAATTGATAGTCTTGACGCGCGCGCTCTAGCATCTCATCTAACGTTACTTGGATATTGTCATGCAAGTGGGTGAGGCGGTCAAACTCTGCATCGTAGCCTGCGGCTAGCATACCACCATCACGAATATGCGCCGGTGGCTCGGCGATAATAGCACGCTCGATCAGCTCGGCGACAGATTGCGCCGCAGGTAGCTGCGCAGGTAATTGCTGCATCAGCATGGGCAACAGTCCTGCCTGCTCATGACTGATACCTGCATTGCTCAGTAGGGTAGTAAGTTGAGTGCTGCTAGTAATACCATCAGCCAATTTACGCAGGTCACGCGGCTTAGCGCTCATCAGCCCAATACGGCTAGTGATTCGCTCGATATCACCGATGGTATTTAAGGTTTCGCGTAGACAGCTGACCAATGAACTATTCTCTAAATTTTCGTTAACCTGCTTATTTTCACTAGATTGATTGTCTGTCTGTAAAAGGCTGGCTATCGCATCTAAACGCAAATTAATACGCGCATGCTGACGCAGCGGGCGCTTCATTTGCTGAACGAGTAAGCGGCGTCCCATTGGCGTTTGGCAGTGATTGAGTACGGACATTAATGACGTACCATTACTGCTAACGGGGGTAAACAGCTCAAGATTTTGCTGACTATTGGCATCAATGATTAAATAGTCATCATTATATTCGACGATAAGCTGGTTAACTTGAGGCACATGGCGTTGCTGGGTTTGCCGTGCATAATGAATCAGCGCAGCACAGCTCGATTGTGCAAGCGACATATCGCTAATCCCTAAGCCATCGAGGCGCTGAACCTCAAATTGCTGACAAAGGGTTTCTGCAGCATGCTGACGATGAAAGTCATTGGCGGCAACTTCGATAATAGGGCAGTCGAGATGTTGCCGAAGCCACAATAACCAGCTTTCACCAGCTTTTTCAGTAAGTGCTTCGCTAATAATACATTCACTTGGGGCAAAGCGTGCCAGCACCGTCAGCATTTGAGCTTGCAAACCTTCAATATCGTTGTGATGCGCGCTGAGTGTTTGCGTCGTTAATGTCCCAGCAGCCAAGTCCATTTGGCTGATGGCAGCCTGCAAAGGTTTTTTACTATTCGCTTTTGGCAGCGCAATATCAATAGCAACGACGGTTGGCGTATGATTGGGCGCAATTAGGGCATCATCAGTGATGGTTCCAGCAGTCAAAGTTTTAACCACTTCTCGGCGCATGATACTACCAGCTGCCGATTTACTTTTATGCTTCTTTTGCTTATCACCTATCGTCGGCGTATTGGACGGGCTGCTAGTGCCAGTAGCTGACTCGTCAATTTGCTCACAAACAACCACTGTCTGCCCAGCCGCAATGAGCCGCGCCATATAGCTGTCAGCTGCGTGAAACGGCACGCCAGCCATGGCAATGGTATTACCGGCTTTATCGGTACCGCGGCGGGTTAGGGTGATATCGAGTATCTGCGCCGCTCGTTTGGCATCCTCAAAAAATAACTCATAAAAATCACCCATCCGGTACAGCAATAATGCTTGTGGATATTTGGCTTTCATGGTCAGATATTGCACCATCATTGGCGTATGGTCGGCTAAATGATAAATAGCGTCGCCGATTAGCAACTGATCGTTATTTAAATGCTCAGTTTTTACGTGCTCTGATTTTAAGTGCTCAGCGTTTAAGGGTTCAGATGTAACACATGTTAAAGCGTTAGGGTTTTGCGCGGAAGGTTTTACGGTCATGCAGAATCTCTTATGATGCTTAAATGGGTTTGCTTAGAAACAAAGGCTGTTTTTTAGAAAAAATTAGCGATGAATGCTGTCAGATAGTTGCGTTTATTAATGGCGCGAAACAGCTGCTAAATGAAGGATATAGGCGCTATTTTAACACGTTCAGCGACCTTTTTACGTCGGCAAATATCTACTCGCTGCCCTTGTATCCATCGGCGTCATAACCATATATAATGACGGCACACTTAATTGGGCGATACTTCATTAAGCGACTCATCATTAGGCAGTACCTTATTATTGCGTGCTTTGTTAATCCGTATTTTGACAATCAATGCGTTATTAATCAGTGCGTTATCAAAAGGTATTTAGTCAGTGATGATTGTCAGCATTGTAATGACCAGGCAGCAATATATAAAGCCTTGGCGAATGCGCACTAATTATCGAATATTTCCATAGGTCAAAAATTATGTTATCAAAGATTATAGGCAGTGTCGTTGGCACCAAAAATGACCGCGAACTCAAGCGCATGCGCCGCGTGGTCAGCAAAATCAACGCATATGAGGCTGACATTCAAGCCCTGTCTGATGAGCAATTACAACAAAAAACCGCAGAATTTAAAGAAAGACACCAAAACGGTGAAAGCTTAGACGCCTTATTACCAGAAGCGTTTGCCGTCTGCCGCGAAGCCTCGTTACGCGTCAATGGCATGCGCCACTACGACGTGCAGCTCATCGGTGGTATCACCTTGCACGAAGGCAAAATCGCTGAGATGAAAACCGGTGAGGGTAAAACCTTGATGGGTACCTTGGCGATGTACCTCAATGCCATTAGTGGCAAAGGCGTGCATTTGGTTACGGTCAACGATTATTTGGCGGCGCGTGATGCCGAATTAAACCGTCCATTGTTTGGCTTTTTGGGTATGACGGTTGGCGTTATTTATTCGCAGCAGCCACCACAAGAAAAAATCGACGCTTATCAAGCGGATATCACCTACGGTACCAATAACGAATATGGCTTTGATTATCTGCGCGATAACATGGTCTTTAGCCTCGCTGAGAAAAAACAGCGTCCGCTAAACTATTGTATTATTGATGAAATCGACTCTATCTTAATCGATGAAGCGCGTACGCCGCTGATTATTTCGGGTCAAGCAGAAGATTCATCACGCATGTATGCGCTGATTAATACCATTATCCCAAGGCTTAAACGCTCAAAAGATGAAGAAGCCAATAAAAATAACGAAGACGAAGATTTTTGGATTGATGAAAAAAATCGTCAAATCGAAATCAGCGAAAAAGGCTATGAGAAAATTGAGCGCTTTTTAATCGAAGTCGGTGAGCTTGGCGAAAACGAAAGTTTATATAGCCCAAGTCGTTTACCGCTACTTGCTCACGTCCAAGCGGCCATTCGTGCCCATCATGTATTTGTCAAAAACGTCCATTATATCGTTGACGACGGCGAAGTGATTATCGTCGATGAAAACACCGGTCGTACCATGCCCGGTCGCCGCTGGTCAGAAGGCTTGCACCAAGCGGTAGAGGCCAAAGAAAACGTCGAGATTCAAGCAGAGAACCAAACCCTTGCGACGACGACTTTCCAGAACTATTTCCGTCTCTATGACAAACTATCCGGTATGACCGGTACCGCCGATACCGAAGCAGCAGAGTTTAAATCAACGTATGATTTAGACGTCATCGTGATTCCAACGCACGAGCCGATTGCGCGTATCGACATGGATGACCAAATTTTCTTAACCAAGTTAGGAAAGTACAAAGGTATCATTCGCGAGATTAAAGAGATCCAAGCCAAAGGTGCGCCGGTCTTAGTTGGTACGGCGACGATTGAAGCCAGTGAAGAGTTGTCTTATCTGCTCGATCAAGAAGGCATCAAGCATAATGTCCTAAACGCCAAGCAGCACGAACGTGAGGCAGAAATTATCGCGCAGGCAGGTAGTCCAAAAGCGGTGACCATCGCCACCAATATGGCAGGTCGTGGTACCGATATTATCTTGGGCGGTAACTGGCAGTCGTTTATCGAAGACATTGATGCGGTCAGTCCGGAAGAGATGGCGCGCCTAAAAGCAGAATGGCAGGTCAAGCATGACCAAGTCGTTGCAGCAGGTGGACTGCATATCATTGGCTCTGAGCGTCATGAATCACGCCGTATCGATAACCAGTTGCGTGGTCGAGCCGGTCGTCAAGGTGACCCTGGGATGTCGCGCTTTTTCTTATCGCTTGAAGATGACTTGATGCGTATCTTCGCCGGTGACCGCGTCGTTAATATGATGCGTGCCATGGGTCTAAAAGAAGACGAAGCCATCGAGCATAAAATGGTTTCAAAATCGATTGAAAATGCGCAAGGTAAAGTCGAAAGTCGTGACTTTGATGCCCGTAAAAACCTATTGAAATACGATGACGTCGCCAATGAGCAGCGTAAAGTAATCTATGGTCAGCGCGATGATTTACTGGCAGAGATGGACTTATTGGAGGCCATCGAAGTCATGCATCATGAAGTTTATAACGCTATGATTGATCAGTTTATTCCGCCAGGCTCTATCGATGATCAGTGGAATATCGACGGCTTAGAAGACGAGCTTGAAGATGAGTTTAAAATTTCAATGCCGATTAACGATTGGCTAGATGAAGACCGCCGCCTAGATGAAGAAGGTTTACGTGCCAAAATCATCCAAACCGCACTGGATCGTTATCATGCCCGCCGTGAGCAAATGGGCGAAAAAGATGCCGCCCAGCTCGAGCGTCATTTTATGCTACAAAGTTTGGATAAGCATTGGAAAGAGCATTTAACCCAAATGGATCAGCTACGTAAAGGTATCCATCTGCGCGGCTATGCGCAAAAAAATCCTGAGCAAGAATATAAGCGTGAATCGTTTGAGCTGTTCCAAATGATGCTTGGTGCGATTAAATCTGAAACCGTACAAGATTTATCACGCGTGCATATCCCAACCAAAGAAGAGTTAGAAGCGTTAGAAGCTCAGCAGCGTGAAAACGCCGCGCACATGCAAATGCAGTTTGAGCACAGTGATATCGACAATATGGATGGCGGCGTAGAGCGACCAGCGGCGCAAAACCGTAGCGTTGCTGCTGGCGTAACAGCAGGGTCTATCGCGGGCAGTGGTAGCAACAATACCAGTGAGCCTGACCCATACACTGGGATGAATATAAGCCGTAACGCGCCATGTCCTTGTGGTTCAGGCCTAAAGTATAAACAATGTCACGGTAAAATCTAAATATTGATAATCAACCATTGTTAAGCTATGATAAAAAGTCCCTGTCTTATTTAGATAGGGACTTTTTTATAGCGATAAGATTTATAGCCATAAGAATTTCGATAGGAAAAATTATTCTAGCAGCATCTTTTCCTTTTAATCTTTAGCGTTTTTAAGTTAGTTTGGCTCTGTTAATATTTTGACTGTGTTAACAAATGGTCTAACTATTAAGAATATAAAAGTAACAGCAGTTTTGTGGTGATTAATTACAAATTCAGCATAGGCGTGAATTTACATACACGCTATAGTGTTTAACATATTTTTTTGGAGAGTGTCATGAATATAGAATTATTAAAACAATTTCGTACCTCTGTCATTGTTACAGGTCTGCTCGCTGGCGCGATGACAATTAGTGCTTGTCAACAACAGCAGGAGCCAGAACCAAGCCTAGAAGACAGTATCAGTGAAGAGCAATCGGTGCCTATGTCCGCAGAGCCTGCTGAGCCAAGTGATGTGGTGGTAGATGCGCCAGTCAGCGATGTGGAAGAGGATACCGTAGCGTCTGTTAATTCTGGCGTCAAGCAAATGAGCTACTCATGTTCACCGGCACTAGCCGTTGAAGCGACTTACAAAGACGCTGACAAACAAGTGATTCTTGAGACTGCTCAAGGTACGGTAACTCTGACCAAAACCAATGATGCGACCAACCCTGAAGTTTTCAATCTTGATACTTCATTTGACGGTGGTGAAGGCTTTATCCAGTGGCGCGTGGCGCATGAAGATCGTGAAACTGGCGTGATGCGTACCGCTGGCGCCGATTCAGAAAACGTCAGTACTTATGAATGTAAAACATCACCAGCGTCTGAAACTAAAACGGCAGAAACAGCCGCCTAACAACAAATACCTCGCATAAAAAAAGCAACATTAACGTTGCTTTTTTTATTTGGTTTTAAGGCTGCTGGCTGCTTACAAAAAAGCTTTATGCTTTATCAGCCCACTTTTTATAAACGCTATTTTTTATAAGCAGCATTGCTTTGTTGCTCGTGTGCTAGATAACCTTCTTCTTTAACATCTAGCTCTTCGTGTTGGAGCGCTACTTGAATGCTATCGGTATGGGTATGCGTGGTTTTATTAATCTCTATTTCTTGAATGACGTGGGTGTCTTTGGTAATCGTCGCTACCTGACGCGATAAGACAATCTCAATCGGCGCGTCACCAATCTCAACCTGCTTGCCATTGATGGTTACGACTGCTTTACTATCTAGCGATGGCTCAACGTGGCGCAATATGTCCTTATCATCATAATTACCTGATAGTAAATCCTGACTCTCTGCGTCTTGATAATCAGTACGTACGGTAATATATTCTTCTATCAGCTCAATAGGCACTTCAATGGTTTTAGTCCGTCTGTGCTTGGTTACTGTGACTTTGCCAACATCCAAGCGTTCTTTATTAATAACAGGACGCTCTTCTAATAATTCTAAATAGCCACCATCACCTGCATCGGTTTGGTGGTTTGCTAAATGATGCGCTGAATGTAAACCTTCTCTTGTACTGCTTGACACAGTTTGCTGCTGATTAGTATTGGATAAATCCGTAGCGGACAAATCTGGCGCAGGCAATTTGTTCTCACCGCTATGATTGGCAATTTGCTCTAAATGCGAAGTAGGATTAGGGGCGTTTGCCAAGGATGAGCGTGGATGCGTTTGTTGTGGGTCAATTTTTTTGTCGTCGTTAATCATGGTAGTGTTCCTTAAATGGTGAGGTAGCTTAAAAAGAGGTATAAAAAAAGACCAGAGGCAAGCTCTGGTCTTAGTCACTGAGCTTGAAACTCAGCTGCTCATTACTATCGCCCAATGCATATCTAACTTTTATTTTTCTAATGATTATTTCTTATTATCAATTGCTAAGAAATCTTCCTTAAAAATTATGCAAGGTGCGCAAGTATGGCGTATTAGATACCACGAGCGCGGCGGATATCTTCGGCAGTGATATCATCGCGGTCAAAAAGGTTACCTTCGCGGTCAACCACATTACCATCACCATCGATATCTAATTCTTCACGTTGGATGGTTTCAGCGATGGTTTCAGTATGACGCTCGGTAGTTTTACCAACGTTTACTTCTTCAGCGACATAGGTTTCTTTATTGACGCGAGCACGTTCTGCTTCTAATTGAACCTCGACGGTTTGATTGCCATCTACATCACCGATACGGCGATCTGTTGGACGATCTACATTGGTACGTTGGATATTGGCATGCTCTTCTTCAAGGTCAACATCAATGTTGCGCTCTTCAGTAACGACGTGCTTACCAACTTTTACTAAGCCTGCAACGATGCGGTCTTTATTCACTGTCAAACGCTCTTCCAATAGCTCTAGGGTATTTGGCGCATTATAAGCGTGGTCGGCAATCTCCATACGCTCTGCTTCTGGTACAGTATCAGCAGCGAATGATTGACGATCTTTTTCGTACTGCTCTTTATAGCTGTACTGATAATCGTGATCGTAGACTTCCATCGCTTCTACTTGTGCTTTCGTTAAACTATCAAAGAAAACGTCATCACCGACGATACGAGCGAGACCTGCTGGCACTAGAACTTCTTTTGAGCTGAACCAACCGCCTGCATCAACGATTAAATAACGAATACGACCAGTAGTATCTTCTACTAGCGCACCTTCGATTTTACCGATTTTTTCTTCATTGACGCCATAAGCAGTTTTACCTGTTGGGTCATAATAGTCATCACCAATTAGGTCACGGTGAGTTGCTTGGATATCTCTTAAACGAATTAGTTGGCTCATTATTTTATTGTCTTCCTTTTTTATGAGTAAATTTATTTGTTTGGATTAATAATTATTTTTTATAAAATGGCAATGCAGTAAAAATTTGCGTTGCTAAAAAACTGTCGTCTATTTCTTTTGAACTTGTTTAAACTTAGATTTTGATTTTATAAATCAACAAGATTAGATGAAGAAGATATTACCGTGGTTATTAATAGAATCTCGCTATCATTAAGGACTAGCTATCGTTCGTTAATAAACCGCCTCTCCATCAACTTGTTATTATCGTAGCAGCAGGTTTTTCGATACGATATATGAGCAAGGTAGCAAAGTGTGCGCTTGAGGTAATTGCGTGTAATAGGCTGTAAATGACGCCGTTACTATATAAAATTAAGTTAAGGCTTTCTTACAGCGTGTTCACCGCTTTGCGGTATTTGTCATTTTTAGGTATAAAAAAACCGCACAGCTAGTAGCTATGCGGTCTTAAAATTTTAAGAAAATAAGTCGGTATTTTAAATCAGAATTTCAATTTTAGAAGCTCAAACGTTGAATTGGCTTAAAGTTAAGCCAGTTCAATGGCAACGGCAACAGCTTCACCGCCACCGATACATAAGGTTGCAACGCCTTTTTTACCACCAGTACGTTTAAGCGAGTTGATAAGGGTGACTAAGATACGCGCGCCAGAGCAGCCAACTGGATGGCCAAGTGCACAAGCGCCGCCTTCGACGTTGACTTTAGCGTGGTCGATTTTAAGTTCATCCATCGCTGCCATCGTTACCATCGCAAAGGCTTCGTTGATTTCCCATAAATCGACGTCTGCAATTGACCAACCCGCCTTGTCCAGAACTTTTTCAATGGCGCCAATCGGAGCAATGGTAAACTCGCTTGGATGGCGCGAGTTAGAAGCGGTGGCAACAATACGTGCTTGGTAATCTAAACCTTCGGCTTTTGCTTGTGATTCTTTCATCATCACAACCGCCGCCGCGCCGTCTGAGATTGAGCTGGCGTTTGCCGCTGTAATCGTTCCTTCTTTTGCAAAAGCAGGGCGCAGGGTAGGAATGCGCTCAGCATTGGCAAGTGCAGGCTGCTCGTCAGTATCAACCGTTTGCTCGCCTTTACGCGATTTGAAAGTGACAGGCTCGATTTCATCTTTAAAATGGTCGTCTTTAATCGCTGTCAATGCACGGTTTAGCGATTCAATAGCAAATTCGTCCATTTGCTCACGGCTATAGCCTTTTTCATCGGCCATTTCTTGCGCGAACTGCCCCATTAATTTGCCGGTTTCGGCATCTTCTAGACCGTCTAAGAACATATGGTCTTTGACTTCTTTATGACCCATACGGTAACCACCGCGTGACCCTGGCATGATGTAAGGGGCATTGGTCATTGATTCCATGCCGCCAGCGACTGCGACGTTAAAGCTGCCCGCTTTGATACCATCGTGCGCTTGCATGACCGCTTTTAGGCCAGAACCACAAAGTTTATTGATGGTAACGGCACCCGTGGCATCATTTAGACCTGCTTTACGCATGGCTTGACGGGCAGGGCCTTGACCAAGACCAGCGGTCAAGATACAGCCCATGATGACTTCATCAATATTATCAACGCTCACGCCTGAACGCTCAACGGCTGCTTTGATAGCGGTTGCGCCAAGTTTAGTTGCGCTGACGTCCTTTAAAGCGCCTTGAAAACCACCCATCGGAGTACGGGCGCCATTTAAAATTACAATTGCATCATTTGACATCGTTATTTTTCCTTTTTCGGTATTTGAAACGAAAGTTTTTTAGTCATTAAAAAAAGTTTTTAGCTAAGGTCACACGTTTATAGATGAATCGCTGGATAGATTAAGCTAGCTCGTCTAAGCGAATACGGACGACTTTATCTGTAATGGTATCGAGCTTCTCGATTTTTTCAATCGCCAGATTCATCTGACTTTCCACCACAGGTAGGGTCAAGATAATCACTGGTACTTGGCCCAGCTTATGCGCAGGTTTTTGTAAAATGGCATCGATATTGATACCCGCGTCACTCAAAATACGAGTAATGTCCGCCAAAACGCCTGGATTGTCATGCGCATGCACGCGCAGATAATAACCAGTAATCATTTGCTCAGCGCGCAAGATGGGTGTGTCTGATAATTGCTCTGGGATAAAGGCTAGATGCGGCACATGGTGACCGTTCGTGCTTTCATTGTTGCTATCTTTACTACCAAGAACGCGAACCAAATCCATGACATCGGCCATGACCGCAGAAGCCGTTGCTCCAGCACCAGCGCCATCACCGCAATATAGCGTCTGACCAAGTGGGTGCGAGTTGACTAATACCGCATTTTTTACGCCATTAACGTTGGCAAGTAGGGCGTTCTGTGGAATGAGGGTTGGATGGACACGCAGCTCGATACCAGCCGCGCCGTTATTTCCTTGGCCATCACCTGAACCGTTGTCTTCGCGGCGTACCGCAAAGCCTAGATGTTTGATACGGTAACCAAGCTCTTCGGCGTAGTTGACGTCTTGCAAGGTAATACCGGTGATACCTTCGCAGTAAACTTTGTCAAACTGTAGCGGAATCCCAAAGGCGATAGAGGCGAGGAGCGCAAGCTTATGCGCCGCATCAATACCTTCGACATCAAAGGTTGGATCGGCTTCGGCGTAACCAAGTGCTTGTGCTTCGCTTAAAACATCGGCGAACGGGCGACCTTTATCACGCATTTCAGTCATGATAAAGTTGCCAGTGCCATTGATAATACCAGCTAACCACTCAATCTTATTGGCAGCAAGGCCTTCACGCATGACTTTGATAATTGGAATACCACCTGCCACCGCCGCTTCATAAGCAACGTGTACATTATGGGCTTCGGCAAAGGCGAAAATCTCATTGCCGTGTTCGGCGAGCAAGGCTTTATTGGCAGTGACCACATGTTTGCCGTGTTTAATGGCATGCATAATCACATCTTTAGCCAAGGACGTACCGCCAATCACTTCGATGACAATATCGACATTGTCACTGGCAGCGGTTGCCATCAAGTCACTATTTTGTACGATGGTAGCGTCGATATCATCGCGCTGACGACGGGTACCGACTTCGGTAATCACAATGTCGCGTCCGCTACGGCGTTTTAACTCATCTAAATTGTCATTGATTAGATTGATCACGCCCGTTCCGACGGTGCCCAGACCAAGTATCGCTAGTTTGATGGATTTGCTCACAGTATCCTCAAGAGATTATAGAGTTGGATAAAAATGCTTCTATGACAGCGCTTACATAAAAAGACTTATATAAAAGTGCTTATAAATGAGGCTGATATAAAGAAGAAAAGTATAAAAATACATCGCTAATTTTACCTAGCGCTTCATCGTATCATACCGATAAGCGCTTGTGGCGTCTACCCAATCTCACTGTCGGTAAAGTCAACAATATGAGGGGAGAGGACTAGCTGGCATCGATCGCTGTTTGCGCCAATTGCGCCGCGGGTAGATAGCCGCCGATTTGTTGGCCAGACTCGGTAAAGATAGCAGGCGTGCCGCGTACTCCTAACGACATTCCAAGCTCGATTTGCTCTTTTACTGGGTTATTACAGCTAGGCGCTTGGACATTAGCGCCCATTTTTGCCTGGTCCATCGCCGCCTTGCGATCTTCGCTACACCAAATCGCTTCCATTTTTGGGATACTGCCTTCGCTGCGTGGCCATGCCAAATAACGCACTTCAATACCGCGTGCATTGATATCGCTCATTTCTTCATGAAGCTTGGTGCAGTAAGGGCAGTCGGCATCAGTAAAGGCATAAACAACTGATTTAGTGGCGCCTTTTGCTGGATAAATAACCATGTCTTTTTTATCGACCGTTTTTAGAGCGTCTTGCGCGGCTTTGGCAACCAAAGCGCCACTGATATCAACTGGCGCCTCTTGCCCAACGGCGATGATTTGTCCTTGGATAATATGTTTGCCAGATTTATCGGTAAAAAACGATGGTAAGCCCGATGCCGTTACCCAGTAAATATCGTCCATATCCGTTGGTACGGCTGAAATAATTTCTTCTTCAATCCCTGAGGCTTTTAGATTTGTTTGTAAGGCTTTGACCACTGCTGCATCATTATCGGCGACTTGTGCGGTGCTGACTTTGGCATTAGCGCTATTGACGATACCTGTATTGCTGGTCGCATCTGCCGCATTATTCGAGCAGCCTGCTGCAACCACGACCAGCAACGCGCCCATCATCATCCTCGATAAAGGTTTGCGAGAAAATAGAGCGCGAGCAGAAGTGGCTTTAGAGAAAGAAGGTAAAAACATAAGTATTTCCTTTAGGCGGTGGTGCCTAAGCAAGATATAGATATAAAAACAGGGACATAGATAGTGTATGAACGCTTATCCCATATACGCTAAATTTTGTTGTCAGCGCGATATACTTCAAGGATGAGGTGCAATTTATTGATAATAAAAGATAAGTAGCAATACTGGTTATATTAACATATTTTTAGAAATAACCACCAAAGGCTATTTGTTGATGTTTTATTGGCATCGCCAAATTTATCATCCAGCGCCGTAAAACCACGTCCTAGAAGGGCGTGGATATCAGGCGTCAGCCGTTGTCACCTAAGATTAAAAGAACCTTGTTAACCAAACGCATTAGGATCATACTAAACGCATTAGGATCATACTAAACCCATGAAGACGCTCAAGCTACGCATCAAAGACAAACATGCCACTCAGCTAAATATCTTAGCTGGTGCGGTCAACTTTGTCTGGAATTACGTTAATGAGCTAAGTTTTAAACATCTTAAGCGCACAGGCAAATTCTTCTCAGCCTACGACTTGGCCACTTACACCAAAGGCGTTGGTGAGTACCTGAACCTGCACAGCCAAACCTTGCAAGCGATTAGTGAGGTTCACGCCAAAAGCCGTAAACAGTTTAAAAAAACCAAACTAAACTGGCGCACAAACAATCCTAAAGCCAAGAAAAGAAGTTTGGGCTGGATTCCTTTTAAAAAAGCTGCTATCAAGCATCTAAGCACTAAACAAAGTGGCAAAAAATCTCTAAAAACAACTCTACAATTCAGTTTGGCTAAGGGTCAAAAGCTGATTATTGATGTGTGGGACAGCTATAACCTTTCGCTCTACAGCATCAATACGTGCGAGTTGGTACAAGATTCTCGCGGCCACTGGTACGCCTGTATCACTGTTAAAGAGTTTTCAGAAACAGCCTGTGGTGACGGTCAAGTCGGTATTGATTTGGGCTGTAAAGATGCCGCAGTCAGTAGTGATGGCAAGGTTCTAACTACTAAGCTGACGACTCAATACGCAGAAAAACTGGCCATTGCTCAAAGAGCCAAAAACAAAAAACGGGTTAAGGCCATTCACGCCAAGATTAAAAATACTAGATTAGACTTGATTCATAAATTTACATCAAAGCTTGTTAAAGCCAACAGCCTAATCGTAGTTGGTAAAATCAAGTCAAAATCATTTACTTCAAGCAAACTCGCCAAATCCGTCTATGATGCGGGTTGGTTTGAGATAAAGCGACAACTGGACTACAAATGCGCGAACGCAGGTTGCCACTATATCGAAGTAAATGAAGCGTACACCACCCAAACCTGCTCGTGTTGCGGCTCTCGCCAAGACAGTCCGAAAGGTAGATCGGGGCTTGGTATAAGACAATGGTTTTGTCGTTCTTGTAAAACGACCCATCAACGTGACGTTAATGGAGCAAAAAACATTCTCGCGGTCGGGCTTGGCCGTCTTTAGTAGGAATCCCCGTTCCTTTAGGTCGGGGAGGAAGTCAAGTCTAGGTAGGCTACTGTCATAAACATTAAATTATCCATTAAAATAAATTTTCTTTCTAATTTCTTTCTAATTTTCTAAGGAGCCTCTATGGCTGGTGCCAGTTTATTAACCCTACTTGATGATATCAGTGTGATACTCGATGACGTTTCGGTCATGACGAAGGTCGCCGCCAAAAAAACTGCGGGGGTATTGGGTGATGATTTGGCGTTGAATGCCGAGCAGGTCACCGGCGTCACAGCAAATCGTGAACTGCCAGTCGTTTGGGCGGTTGCCAAAGGCTCGTTTATTAATAAGCTTATTTTGGTGCCAGCAGCTATCCTTATCAGCGCCATTTATCCGCCTTTAATCACCTTTCTGCTGATGTGTGGCGGCTTGTTTTTGGTTTATGAAGGCGCTGAAAAAGTGATTCATCGCTTTTGGCCGCATGCCCTGCCAGATGATGAAGAGCAAAATGCCCGTCGGCAAGCCAACGCTGATAAAAACGTTGATTTGGTCGCCTTTGAAAAAGAAAAAATCAAAGGGGCGGTGCGTACCGATTTTATTTTATCAGCAGAAATTATTGTGATTGCGCTAGGTGCAACGGCAACCGCTACGTTGTTGCAGCGTAGTTTGGTGCTCTCTATTTTAGCCATCGGTATTACTGTTGGTATTTATGGTTTGGTCGCGGGCATCGTTAAAATTGATGACTTAGGCTTGCATATGATGGAGAAAGACGGTAATTTTACTCAAAAAGTCGGTAAGGTTTTATTTACGGCAGCGCCTAAATTAATGAAGTTTTTATCTATCGCTGGGACTTTGGCGATGTTTTTAGTCGGTGGCGGTATTTTGGTGCACGGTATTAACTTTTTGCATCATGAGGTTGAAGATATTGCGCATTTGACTGGCGTATTTGAGAGCTTTACCACTGCCTTATTAAATGGCGTTGTCGGTTTTATTATTGGCGCTGCTATCGTTGCGCTATTTACGGTTATCAATAAGATACGTCATAAAGACGAGCCTACTGCCCATTGATCTTGTTGCTCAAAAGTTCTGTTTATCAAAGCTTGGCATTGATATAAAAGATCGTTTATAAAGCTATATTCATAGAAAAGCCCCAAAGTTTCTAACAACTTTGGGGCTTTGTTATTTTATAAAAGATTACTTATAACGGCTATTAGCTTTCGCTATCTGAGTCATCAACACCTGAGCCATCAGTTTCTGATTTTTCCGCTTGCGTCGGCTTTTTATGCTCTGCTTTCGGCTTACGCGTCCGCGCTTTTGGCACTTTTGGCGTCGTTAAATTAAACATGCCTTTTTGTGGTAGTAATTGCTCCGCCACATTTTCGATCATGTTTTTATAACTGGCGATGGTCGTTTTTGACTTCGCCGCCTGAATTTCCTCTTTTGTCGCTTGCTCAGATAGCTGTTCAGTTGGCTCAGATGCTTGCTCGGTTTCGCTTTGCTCGACATCAGAGTCAGCATCTTTAGCTTCAGTATCTGCTACTTCAGCGTTCTCTACCTCTAGTGCTTGCTCTACTTTTAGCAGCTCTTCACTATCGGCGCTGACATCGTCTGTCTGACTTTGATTGGCCAGGGCAGTGGCGTCTATATTCTGAGCGTCAATGTCAGCGTCGCTGTCGGCTGCTAGAGAGCCATTTTTAGGCACTTCGGCGACTGTGGTTGCAGCTGGCGCCTGATAGCCAGGATGCTGACCGCGTGGGTCGTTGCTCGCCCGTTTGCTAATAGGGCGAGGCTCAACGGCTGTTTTACCTTGCGCCGCAGCAAACTGACTGACGGCTTGCGTCATCGCCTCAAAGCTTGCGAGATAATCCGCTGCTAAAGGTTCATAACCATAGTTACTGAAGTCAAAATCTTGCTTGGCAGTTTTGCCAGTCTCGACTTTAGACTCGTTGTTACTATCTACCTTTTCGTTAACAGCGTTAGCTTGCTCTAGATGCAAAGCGATAGCCGCATTAAAACAATTAATCACGCCTTCAGCGGCTAAACGCGCTTGCGCCTCTGGCAAGGTTGCGCGGATAAACTCGCCAACCGTGCCGCGGATAGCTGGAACGTTCACAGCGCGATGCTCATTTACCACAGGCGATTGATTATCCGATGCTGTAGTTGTCGAGGCTTGAGCCTGCTGACGACGAACCACGCGTGGATCATTGCTGGCTTGACCGAACTTTTCAGCCGTCACATAGCGCTTGGCGAACAAAGCTTGATGGTCAAGCTCAAACGCTGTTTGATTGCTACTGTCAGTATCATCGGTATTAGCGTCAACATTAGAAGCCGCTTTTTGCGCTTTCTCGGTAGGCGCTATGCCATCAGCTTTTCTGCTAGTTTCGACAGCACTACCACTTTTAGAGGTCGAGTGCTCATCGGCTGCTGATTTTGTAGCTTCGACATTACGCTCGTCTACAGAATTAGCGTCAGACTTTTGCACTTTGTCTTCAGTGGTGCTTGTCTTAGCGTCGTCCATTTTTGCTGCCGCTACCACCGCATCGCCACTTGCAGCATTATCCTTTTTAGCAGCGTCGGCAGTCACAGTTTGCGTACTGGTTCTTGGACTACTATCAACCGAGTCAAGGCTGTTTTTAGTAGCTTGACTATCAGTAATTTGCTCAACGGCTTCCTGCTTATCCGCATTTTTCGGAGTCCTGTCTTCCTGACTTGCTTTCTGCTTATCAGCTTCATTGCTAGCTTTCTCAGCGCTTTGCTTTTCAGGCGCTTGGCGCGTTGCTGTTACCGATTTACTATCATCTAAAGACAAGTGCACAACTTCTGGCGACTTGAGCTTTGTAGACGCTTCATTGACCTGTAATACCACTTCATTAGGGTCTTGGTTGCGGCGGGTACCAGTCTGATTTTTGTCATTGCTATGACTGGTCTCTTTGTTGCTTTGCTCGTTATTCGCACTTAACGTCTCACCGCG
This sequence comes from Psychrobacter sp. YGAH215, assembly GCF_007280595.1. NCBI lineage: Bacteria > Pseudomonadati > Pseudomonadota > Gammaproteobacteria > Moraxellales > Moraxellaceae > Psychrobacter > Psychrobacter sp. YGAH215. The sequence goes on from NZ_VKLR01000015.1 coordinate 31,959, forward strand.
CTCAATTTTACCGCGTGAGGAGCGCTGGCTATTTGATTTACGCTTGGCACGCGTTTGCTCATCTGTGGTATTAGCGTCTTTACTAGCAGCGTGATTGTGCTCGGTATTGCTATTGTCATGTCCATTACGACCGCTGTCTTGACGGTTGTTACGATTACGGTCATTAGAGCGTCGATTATCATGCTGACGTTTATCTTGACTATCAGCCTGCTTGTCGTCAGAGCTGGTCGGGCTGCTATCTACGTGATTGCTAGCAGCGTTACCATTGGACTCATCTGCTTGCTCTTTTCTCTGACGCGTTTTAGAAGGTCTTGATTTACGCGGTTTACGTCTTCTTCTGTCTTCAGCGTCGTTATTATCATCAGTATTGCTATTAGCGGCTTGCTGGCGATTAGTATTCAGCTGTTGCTCAGTGTTCTGCTGATTGCTTGCCGTTTGCGGTGCTACTGTGGCTTGAGCGTTAGCATCTAAAGCGCTGCTATCTATTTGTCCAAACGAACCAAGACTTTGAGCGCCCGTATTTACCAGTGCTTCAATGGCTTCGGCAGCATCACGACTACTGACCTTAGGCGTCGTCGATGCTTGCGGCGCTTGGGCAAATAAATTCGATAACCAAGCGACTGCTTGCGGTTGGGCAGCAGTCGCGTTATTGTTTTGTGAAGCTACTGGCGCCGCGGTAGTCGCAACAGTTAGCGCGTTTTTTGACTGCGTTTGTGATTGAGTTTGTGGTTGCGGCGCACGTGCTGGTGCAGCATTGCTGCCATTAGCATTAGCATTGCTACGATGGTCATTGCTATGACTGGTCGTGTTTTTCTGCTGACTGTTGGCACGAGGAGTCGTTTGACTGTTTTTATTGCTGCTATTATCAGCTGCTTGACGTGGCTGACGCGTCGGCTGCTGCTCAGGGCGCACTGAATCAGCGGTCTGCCAATCGACGTTATAACCTAGGTCGCTGTGCTCTTGTTGCTGGGTATCGGTGATACGCTCATAGCTCGATGGCGCAAAGCCATCACGATTAAAATGTAGCTTAAAGTTTGGCGATTCTAAATGCGCGTGTGGCAAAATCGTGATACGCGTACCGCTGTCTTGCTCCAAATAAACCAAGCTATCGCGTTTCTCATTTAGCAAGAAAGCCGCGATATCGGTTGGCACTTCGGCCTGTACTTCGCCTTGACGTTCTTTTAAGGCGATTTGTTCAATCTGACGCATAATCGACAATGATAGCGAGCGCAAATCACGAATCATGCCATTGCCATGGCAACGCGGGCAAATATAGCCGGTCGACTCTTCTAGCGATGGGCGCAGGCGCTGACGGCTCATTTCCATCAAACCAAATTTAGAAATATCACCAAACTGTACACGCGCGCGGTCGTATTTGGTCGCGTCAACCAGACGTTTTTCCACTTCTTTTTGATGCTTATTGTCATTCATATCGATGAAATCAATGACAATCAAACCGCCCATATCACGCAGACGTAACTGGCGTGCAATCTCATCGGCAGCTTCTAGGTTGGTATGATAGGCAGTTTCAGCAACATCTGAGCCTTTGGTTGATTTTGCTGAGTTGATATCGATAGATACTAAGGCTTCAGTTTGGTCAATAACGATTGAGCCACCTGATGGCAAGCGAACTTCACGCTGATAAGCTGTTTCAATCTGCTTTTCGATATTAAAGCGCGAAAACATCGGCTCATAATCGGTATATTTACGCAATTTTTCTGCTTGTTTTGGCATCACGGCATCGATAAAACCAGCCGCTTCGATATAAGCGTTTTCGTTATCAATCCAAATCTCGCTAATATCATCGCGTAGATAATCACGCACGGCACGGGTGACGACGCCTGCTTCTTGGTGCACCAAACGCGGTGACGGATATTTTTGATTTTGTTCTTGGATGGCTTGCCAGATATTAAGCAAGTGATTTAAATCGTGTTGCAAGTCTTCTTGGGTTTTACCAATACCCGCAGTACGAATGATGACGCTCATGCCTTTTGGCAAATCAAGATTGCCGAGCATACGCTTCATATCTTCGCGCAATTTACCCGAGATTTGACGCGAAATACCGCCGCCACGAGGATTGTTTGGCATCAATACTAGATAACGCCCTGCTAAAGAGACATAAGTCGAAAGGGCTGCGCCTTTATTACCGCGCTCTTCTTTTTCGACTTGGACGATAAGCTCATCACCTTCTTTGATCAATTTTTTGATGTTTTCATCGCGTGGATTGCCGCTTAGATATTCAGCAGAAATTTCACGAATTGGCAAAAAGCCTTGGCGCTGTGAGCCATATTCGACAAATACCGCTTCAAGCGATGGCTCGACACGGGTAACGTGACCTTTATAAATGTTGGATTTTTTTTGCTCGCGGGTACGGTTTTCTAAATCGAAATCGTAAAGATGATTACCTTTACAAAGGGCAACGCGAATTTCTTCGTTTTGAGTAGCGTTGATTAAAATGCGTTTCATGTTTGAATCCTATGAGTACGCATAACAACGACGGGGCAGGCTTTCGGGCAAGTGAGCAAGTGAGGTTAAGGGTAAATCAACCTGAGTAGATGTTAATGAGCGGGAGAACGTAAAGCAGAAATATCGGCAAGCACATGAGCTTTTCGTAACTGCTGTTAACCTAAAATGTATTAGCCATTTATCCTGCTAATGTCGGTAACGTTCGTATAGACAAGGTAGGGTGTAAAGCTACTATCTATATCATATTATGAGTAGGCTTGGTCTAACGATTAAGGCACGCGCGGGTTTGTGGTCTTTTTGACAGCCATTTATCCAAGTTTAATTCGCACACCTTGTAAGGGCGGCGATGGATAAGGACTGAGATTTAAGAGGTCACAATTACCAAAAAAGCATCGTGTTGTCACAATTAATCAATCAAGGTCTAGCAATCATAGCGCTGTTAATAAAGAACTGTTTTATCGGTAAGTGCTAGTGCATAAAACAGTGCCGTGCAGCGGTTATCCTTTTAGGTAAAGCAATTGGTCATTCTTTATTTATCGTTCTTTTGGCTATCACGTCAAAAATATCTGGGGTAACTCAAAGCTAGGTGGTGCTGCTCTAATCATCAGCGGGGCGTACTTGGCAAACAGAATAAATGACCGGCTTATCGGCACGGTGTCTCTTGTCTATCCTACTTCGCGTGCTCTGTTTGACCACCAATACTCAGGCAGCTATCGATAATCAACAAATGATGCTCGATTCTGGCTCTAAGCGACCCATACTTGCTCAACTGTGCGCTAAAGGACTGACTGATAATCAGTTATGCGTGATAAATAATTATCAAAATAAGTCGTGGTTAGGCGGTAGTGAGTAAATGTTATGTTGTTATCGCGCGATAAAATGGTTGTTAGCCAATTTATCAAAGCGATGTCGTTTAATATCAGCGTGTTTTGTCTTGATAAAAAACTATATTACTAAAAAACGTTGTACTAAAAATTTTGGGTACTGATACATTCTATATATAGATGATTATCAGCGTTGTTCTTACAATTTATGGGGCATTATAGGGTATATCAAGGGATATAACACCCTTAAAATCAGATGAAACGCACAAGTTTGGCAACCTTTATAACGGCTATTGCCTGACTAACCAGTAGTAGCAAAGGCGTAATATTGTCTGTAACAACAAGGAATTATTGTCGCAGCCTCTGCTTAATTGGCGCTCAACATGCTAAACTATAGCAAATCTTTGTGTAAATACCTAACTAAAAATGACAAACTCAAAAATGCCAACCGAACAGCCTATCCACGAAGCGCCCGCTATCTTTAATAGTAAAACGCGCCCGCAAAGTGCCGACGACGAAATCAGTAACTTTGAAAAGGTCAATTACCTTGAAGTCACGCGCCATCAGCACGACCAGCGCTTAGACAACTTTTTGCTCAATCGCCTAAAGGGTTTGCCAAAATCCCACATCTACAAGATGATTCGCTCAGACGAAGTGCGCGTTAATAATAAACGCTGTAAAGCGCATGACAGATTGCAACGTGAAGACGTGGTACGTATAGCGCCTGTACAGCTGGCGACCCGTGATAAACCGATTATCAGCGCTGAATTTGCCAATAGCTTATTGGCGCGAGTGGTCTACGAAGATGAGGGTCTAATCGTACTTAATAAGCCTGCTGGTATTGCTGTGCATGGCGGTAGTGGTTTAGATTTTGGCGTTATTGAAGCCATGCGCGAAGTGACAGGTAAAAAATATCTCGAGCTGATTCATCGTATCGATAAAGATACTTCAGGTCTGCTGATGATTTCTAAAAAGCGCTCGGCGTTAAAAGTGCTCCAGCAGCATCTTGTCGATAGAACCATTCAAAAGCATTATCTTTGCCTAGCGAAAGGCCAACCTGCGCTCAATGAGCAGCGTATCGACGCGCCATTACTGCGCTATACGCTGGCTAGCGGTGAGCGCCGCGTAAAAGTAGATGCGCAAGACCCACAAGCCAAAGAAAGCCAGACCGATATCATTGTGCATGGCCGCTTTACGCTGAACGATCAGCCAGTGAGCCTGCTTGAAGCAAAACCTTTGACCGGTCGCACCCATCAAATTCGCGTACATTTGGCGCATATCGGTCATGCTATTTTAGGTGATGATAAATACAATGTGCATGACAAATCGGGCGTGCATCGTTTGTGTTTACATGCGTGGCGTTTAGATATTCCTGGCTATGAAACCATTACCGCGCCATTACCAGATGAGATGAAAGATTGGTTACCAGCAGATATGCAGCTGCCTGAATAAGTTTTAAAAATTTCTTTTTAAAGGCTGTTTAAAGACTGATAGTCAATGCAGTTTTGAAATGACTATTTAACACAATCGTCACAGTTGCTTATTTGCGCATACATTCGCCAAATAAGGACCTGTGACATTTTTATATTTGCCATTTGTTATTTGTAAAGGGTTAGTCCATGACAGCATCTAGCGCTAACGAAACAGCGCCAACCAATACTTCTGAATCAGCAGCTGAGCATCATTTAGCTGATAAAACGCTGATTATTTTTGATTGGGATGGCACCTTGATGGATTCGATTGGCCTAATCGTTGAGTCGATGCATATAGCGGGCGAGGCGCATGGCTTTAGGACTACCGATCAGGCCGTCAAAGACATTATTGGGTTAAGTTTAATGCACGGCATTGAGATTTTATATCCGCAAGCAAGCAATACGCAAAAGCTTGCCATTCAGCAAAGCTATGCGGATTATTATATTCCGAACAGCCATCGTACGCCGTTTTTTATGCCGATAGACGATATGCTCCTGACGTTAAAGCAGCAAGATAAACAGCTTGCGGTCGCTACCGGCAAAAAAAGAAAGGGGCTAGATCGAGTATTAGAGGCTTCTGCTAGCCATCACTATTTTACCATCACGCGCTGTGCTGATGAATCCGGCTCCAAACCTGATCCGCAAATGCTGAGCGATATCTTAGACTACACCAAGCAGTCAATCTCGCAGGCAGTATTTATCGGTGACAGTATCTACGATATACAAATGGCCAATCGTTTGGGCATGACCAGTATTGCGGTCAATTATGGCACAGCGTCAAGCAGCGAGCTTGCTGCCGAGCAGCCAACTTATCAAGTGGACACGCCGCAAGAATTAGTGGCATTGTTATGTGCATAAATTAAGTGCTTAACCAAAACATCATTTAACCTTAACCCCAGTTCGGGATAAGTGATTCATTAAGCTGCTGATAGTATTGATATTTTCTATTACTCTTGAAGACCAGCTAAGTCTTTGAAGACAGGCTTCTCTATAAACTACTGTCAAAAGCATGACTTTATAAGGTCAGATAATAATTATACAAATAGTATCAACAACTTAAGCACTGGCTTATCCCGAACTGGGGTTAACCTTAACAAATAGATTTTTCAAAAAATACCCATAAAAGAAGGGTTTATCGTTATAAATGATAAACCCTTTTGAAATTTCTACTGAATAAACTGAGTAGTCTATTTAGCACTTTTTTACTTATCAGCGCTTTGGTCGTTAGTTTCTATTCTATTTTCTTGGTTTTCAATAACAGACGCTTCAGCATTTTTATCCTCCTTGGTCTGATATTGATACCAATTACCCATGACGCCTGCCAGCTCATCAAGACCTTCTTTTCTTAATGCGGAAAACAACTGTATTGTGCAGTCTAAACCCAACTGCTTAAGTCTTTTACGGGTATTAAGCAGCGCAGTTTTAGACGCGCCATATTTAAGCTTATCGGCTTTGGTGAGCAAAATATGCACGGGTAACTCGCCATCTTTTGCCCAATGCAGCATTTGCTCATCAAAGAATTTAAGCGGATGACGGATATCGGTCATCAGTACCAAACCTGCTAGGCTTGAACGCGATACCAGATATTCTTCAAGCTCAACTTGCCATTCTTTTTTCATCTCAAGGGGCACGGCCGCATAACCATAACCCGGCAAATCAACCAAACGCGTATCGGTATCGCCGATACTAAAAAAGTTAATCATCTGCGTACGCCCAGGCGTTTTAGACGAGCGTGCCAGTTGACGCTGATTGGTTAGGGCGTTGATAGCGGACGATTTCCCCGCGTTCGAGCGACCAGCAAAAGCGACTTCGAGCCCAACATCGGGCGGACAAAGACGAAAAGTCGGCGCGGACGTCATAAATTCAGTTTGCTGAATGCGCTGACGGGCTTTGGTATTAAAATCCGCATGTTCGGCGGCGACATCTTTAAACGGGGTACTCATAAATGACTCATTAACCTTAAAAAATTAGATACAGTAGTGAAAAGTTTGTGAATAAAGCAGAGCGCTGAGCGATGCCTAAAGTAGATGAATGGTAAAAATTGGTCGTCAATAATATAAAGGTTTTAGAATAACGACTATTCTATACTATTACAGTGCTTAGTTATTGAAATAACGGCAATTACCCTCATAATAATCACAACATAACCGTAAATAAAAACGCGTCTGAACCCTGATTTTTATTCCAATAAACATCGTTAACAAAGCTAAACCATATTTATATATATTAATGTGACATATATTGTTACAATCTTTAGTCAGATAAAGTGAATGACCATTGCACGATAAACGCTTAATAAAATTATGGATTAAGCGAACGAAAAAGATATGAGGTGTCTTATGTTCTCAATCACCGACATTTTTGCTAAAAGCTATCGTTTCTTAGCTGCCAGTAGTGCTGCTTTAATCATTGGTACGGCGACGATCATTAGTGCAGGCGCCGCCGATATTGCAACATCCTATAATAACTCATGTGCCGCCTGTCACGATAGTGGCGCACTCAATGCGATTAAAAAAGGCGATAGTGCCAAATGGCAACAGCTTATCAAACAAAAAGGTATGCCAGCGTTGGTTAAGTCTGTCAAAAATGGCATGATTCAAATGCCAGCGGGTGGCTTATGCCAAAAATGTAGTGATGAGGATTATCGCAAGCTTATTGAATATATGAGCAAGTAATAAATGAACAATAAATAGCCAAGCAGTAAGTAGTTTTGTATGGCTAGATAAATTTAATGATAAATGGTACGAGGCGCAGGGTGAGTAAACCTATTGCGCTTTTTGTTTTTTTATTAAGTGAATAAATGTCGAACCGCCAGAAAAAATAACCAATGCTACGATTAAGTAGGCAAATAGTAAAAAGTCTTGCTATAATAATCCAAAATAAACCCTGATATTAGTAAGTACTTTCGGGCTGCTTGTGATAAAGACCGCGTAATACATAGCGTAGCTGATCAGATGCTATCTTTGTAGTGGGTGCGGCTTTTGATAATGCAATCACTCTAAATAATGCTTACGTCGAGTTAGTAGGATTTGTATCAATGAAAAAGTTAATCGCTGCCGCCAGCTTATGTGTTGCAAGTTTCAGCGTACAAGCTGCTATTATTGTTCCTGAACATGACGTCAATGCAGGTAAGCAAATTGCAGAAACCGTTTGTGCGGCTTGTCATGGTGTTGATGGTGTCAGTCCTGTGCCAGCACAGCCAAATCTTGGCGGTCAAAACGTAAAGTACTTATATAAGCAGTTGGTCGATTATAAATCAGGCTACCGTAAAAACGGTATCATGCAGTCGCAAGTTGCCAATTTGTCTCAGCAAGATTTAGCCAACGTTGCAGGTTATTATGCCAGCCAAAAACCTTGGGGCGTCGCATTTGGTAATCCTGCGACGACGCAAGAAGCGACTAAGCTATTTTTAGGTGGTGACAAATCCCGTGGCGTTATCGGTTGTGCAGGCTGTCATGGTCCAGATGCGGCGGGTAACGTTTGGGCTGCATTTCCGCGTTTAGGCGGACAGCATGCTGAATATATTGCCACTCAGCTAAAGCTTTTCCGTGCTGCTGGTCGTGTTGATGATATCGATAGCGACGAGCAAAAACGTGTTAACGATGCGGAAAAAGAAGGCGAGATGGGTATGATGCAGATGGTTGCGGCCAAACTATCTGATCGCGATATTCGTATCTTGTCAGATTATGTGAGCGCGATTCACTAATTGGCTACCTATATAGCGGCTCGCACTTTGACGCGCTTAGTGAGATTATATAATAAGTTAAACAATTTGCTGCCGCCGTTATGATTTAGCTCTTAAACCCCGATTTCGGGGTTTTTTTATAACTATTAGTCCTTATATAATTTGCATAAGCTTTGATAACCCTTATAAGAATTAAGCGGCTTTCATATGACGCTATCATAGAAAATATAGATGTCTATCAGTACTTTATAGCCTTAACTATTATTCACTTTGAATCGCTTGGATTTAGATTATGATGATTCGCTATGCTTCTTACTTTATCGCCGCGCTGCTACCGCTATTGTTATTTCGCTGGTTTGCACCTGCATCTATAGGCGAGATTGACTTTTGGTTGCTGTGGCTGTTGGCGATGCTACTGGTCTCTCTGCCCGTTGTGTATGCGGAAATTGCTTTGGCTTATCGTAGTGCTGAAGCACCTCTGGCAGGTATGCAAAAGCTTACACGCGAAGCCGATGCCAGCACCTTTTGGCGCAGTTTTGGCTGGCTCGCGGCACTGGTTTCTATCCTCATTGCTGCGCTTGTCATATCGGGAGCAAGCCAAGGTATTTTAGCCGCTTTGACGGAACTCAACAGCGTACCTAATGTACCAAGCTTTGCTATTGCGGCAGGATTGATGGTCATCGCCGTCTTATTAAGCTTACTCGGCGTGGCGCCGTTACCAATTGGCTTAGGTTTAATGTTGATCGGTTTATTATTGGGTGTTGCCAACGGTCTGCCAAATATCGCTTTTGCCATGACTGATGTCAGCTTAAGTGAATGGGCGCGCGCCGTGGCGTTGGCATTAGTGAGCGTCGGTGCGGGTACAGGTTTATACTGGTTTGGTCAAAACTTAATTAGCAAGCAAACGGTCACGGCAGTAGGGACTGATAATCACAATGCGCAAACCACTCGTAATAGTGCCGCGCCAGCATATCGCGCAACCAAGTTGGTTCTACCGATTTGGGTATTACAGCTAGTGGTTGGTGTGGTCGCTTTATTCATCAGCGGCATGGCGCTACCACCGATTGGGCAGCTATCGTATTGGATCGGTGTCGTATTTGTGGCCAGCTATTTATTACATTATAGCTCTCAGCAATTGGCGCATAAATTTGGTTTGCTAGTCAGCGTGGTATTAACGTTTGTGCTAGCGCTATTGTTAGTCGTCGCCATACCGACCAATTGGCTAGTCGGTATTTTGGTGATTATCAGTAGTATCGCCGTGCTCTTATTGTCCGTTTTTGCTGGTTGGCAGATGAAAATCAGCCACTTGCGTAAGTCTTTAAACTTTGGCAATGAAGCTTTTTATAACTTGTGGCGGGTGGCGATACGCCTTATTGTGCCGCTGGCGTTACTGTTAGCGTTAATCGGTTGGGTGATGCAGTGGTTAAGCTGATGACCGCTGCTAACCATAGTACAGCTGATAAAGATGAGGTTAACGTTAACCCAGCTCAGACTGAGCAGACTGATTTGATAACAGTATATCTGGCATATGCAGAAGAGGCGGTGCGCCAGCATTATCAAACTGTTCAAGTCAGTCAGGGCACAACTTTGTATGAGGCCTTGGCTCAGGCAGGTTGGCTAAAACAGTTTGAAGAGCTAGCAAGCTGGTGCGAGCAGGTTGCCAATACGACAACGCCAACGGCTAAACGTTGGCATGTGGGAGTATATGCGCAAAAGCAGCTGCTAAACTATAGATTGCAGCCGTCTGATCGGATAGAGGTTTATCGCAGCTTAAGCGCTGATCCCATGTCTCAGCGCAAAAATAAATCTCGCAGCTAGTCGTTAGAAATTTCTATCAGATTTATGATGCAGGTAGGCTGTCGATACCTTCAATGCGGGTCACTATACCGTTATCGTCGAAATAAACAATCAAATGCTGGCTGGCATTTTTGACATCGGCGATACCTTTACGGCGACCTTCTGTTCCGGCTTTATAGTCGTAAATGTAGTCCCAGCGTTTTGGCGCGAGCGTGTCTCTGATTGCTGGGCTACCAAGAATATAAAGCACCTGATTTTGATTCATACCTACTTGCACTTTTTGCGCTTGCGCTTGGGTAATGGCAGTGCCTTGGGGCAAGTCAATTTTATAGACACTCAGTAATGAGCAGCCAGACATAGCTACAGTGGCACTGAGCATAGTCGTCATGGTAATCTTGCGTAAGGCGTTTGTAGAGCTTAACGAACGAAAATTAAAGGTCTTTATCATGGTAAGATGACTCATAAAAAATGGGTTAGGCGCTGCTAAAAACCGATAATGGGGGTCTTGCAGGCAATCTTGCACAAATGATACGTCATTTACTTGCAATTGCCTACCACTTACGACATTATTTACCAAGCGCTATCTTACCGCCTTTATTATTTATATTTTAAATTCAAACACTTGGCAGCGTTTTTTCGCAAAAAATGCTCTGCATAATCGTTCATTTTTTATGGTTTTTATATTTTATCAGCACTTATTGTTAACTATTGATGTTTGTTTAACTCCTGTTTTTTGAATTCATTTGCTAAGACTTTCATAGTCAGAAGGGATATTATGGCTTCTTTTACCAATCAAGATTTACGTAAAGCGGGTTTAAAGGTAACGTTACCACGTATCAAAATTTTAGAGCTGCTTGAAAGTGCAGAGCTGCATCATATGAGTGCTGAAGAGGTATATAAAGCACTGATTGATCAAGGCGAAGATGTGGGGCTAGCAACCGTTTACCGCGTATTAACCCAGTTTGAGCAAGCCGGTATCGTTGAGCGCCATAACTTTGAAAACAATTTATCGGTGTTTGAGATTACCCAAGAAGAGCATCATGACCATCTGGTTTGTGATGTGTGCGGCAAAATCGTCGAGTTCCATAACAAAACCATTGAAGAAGAGCAGACCAAAGTAGCGGCAGAGCATGGCTTTAAGCTATCTGGTCATTCTTTGGTGCTGTACGGTATTTGTGATAATCAAGCTTGTAGAGACAACGCTAAGTAAGCGTTTTAGAAATCGATTATCTGATATTGATAATTTATAGTCTATTACTGTCCAAGTATTAACTTAAACGCTAAAAAAAGCCCTCACATTTGATGAGGGCTTTTTTATGGGAAAATTCTAGGTAAGTAGTGCCATATTAAGTGATGTCTAACGATAAACTATCGGCACCTTCATCTAAGTTGACGTTGCCACTTTTGCTGCTGAGTTTAATTTTTAAGCGTAAATCGTTAGGGGAATCAGCGTGGAGAATGGCTTCTTTATAAGTGATTTCACCATTTTCATATAAATCAAACAGCGCTTGGTCAAAGGTTTGCATGCCGCTATCACGTGAGCGCGTCATCACATCTTTGATTTCATGTACCTCGCCTTTACGGATATAGTCGCTGATTAGCTGTGAGTTTAAGAGAATCTCAATAGCGGCGCGGCGTCCTTTACCATCAGGCGTTGGAATCAATTGCTGAGCGATAATAGCTTGCAAGTTTAATGATAAATCCATAAACAACTGATTATGGCGACTGGTTTCAAAAAAGTGAATGATACGGTCAATCGCTTGGTTGGCGTTATTGGCGTGTAAAGTTGCAAAGACCAAATGCCCCGTTTCAGCGTATTGAATCGCGTAGCTCATAACCTCGCGGTTACGAATCTCACCAATCAAAATCACATCAGGCGCTTGGCGCAAGGTATTTTTAAGACCTGCCTCAAAAGAATGGGTATCGATACCAACTTCGCGCTGGGTAATGATACAACCGCGGTGCTTATGTACAAACTCAATCGGATCTTCGATAGTAATAATATGACCGTGTGAATTTTGGTTACGATGGCCAATCATCGCCGCAAGGGTAGTTGATTTACCCGTACCTGTAGCCCCAACCAACAAAATAATACCGCGCTTTTTCATGGCCAGCTCTTTTAGCGCTGGGGGCAGGCGCAGCTCTTCAACGGTCGGGATTTTATTTTCGATTTTCCGTAAAATCATCCCTGCCATGTCGCGCTGAATAAAAGCACTTACCCGAAAGCGCGCTTGCTGCGCTTGATCTGAAATCGCAAATTGACACTCGTTGGTTTCGTCAAATTCTTTTTGCTGGCTTGGGGTCATCACCCCTTTGACCAATCTCATGGTTTGCTCAGCGGTTAACGGCGTTTTACCCACCGGCAAGATTTTGCCATTGATTTTCATGGACGGCGCGACATCAGCAGTAATAAAAAGGTCAGAGCCGTTTTTATTAATCATTAATTGTAAAAGCTTATCAATGTCCATAACGTACCTACATTTGGAATATATAGTTTAAAACTGCTGCAATAAACTTTTAAAGCGGGCAATAACAATCGTTGAAATAACTAAAGCTGAATAAAAGTTTTTGATCATTTATCTATAACTTTAACAAAAATTTATGTTAAAACTTTTAATACTATGTAAACCCATACTAAATAAAGGCTTCAGGCTGCTTAGCATAAGGGCGAGCGACATCTTTACTTATTGTGCCTTTTGAAACCAAGTTTTTAAGCGTTTGATCAAGAGTAATCATGCCTTCACCAGCACCTGTTTGAATAGCAGAATACATCTGCGCGATTTTATTCTCACGTATCAAGTTACGAATCGCAGGCGTGCCCAGCATGATTTCATGAGCAGCAATACGTCCGCCGGTTTGCCGACGTAGTAGCGTTTGTGAGATGACGGCTTGTAGCGACTCTGAAAGCATCGCCCGAATCATGTCTTTTTCGGCTGCAGGGAAGACGTCAATGACGCGGTCAATGGTTTTGGCAGCAGAGCTGGTGTGCAAGGTGCCAAAGACCAAATGCCCTGTTTCAGCGGCGGTCAATGCCAAGCGAATAGTCTCAAGGTCACGTAACTCACCAACGAGGATAACGTCTGGATCCTCACGTAGGGCCGAGCGCAATGCTGGCTCGAAACCTAAGGTATCGCGGTGGACTTCGCGTTGGTTAATCAAGCTCTTTTTAGACTCATGAACAAACTCAATCGGGTCTTCAATGGTTAAAATATGCTCTTTACGGGTTTCATTGATATAATCAATCATGGCAGCAAGTGTGGTAGATTTCCCTGAGCCCGTTGGACCTGTGACTAGAACGACGCCGCGTTTAAAGTCGGATACCCGTTTAAAGACGTCACCCATGCCTAAGTCTTCCATGGTGAGAACTTTAGAGGGAATGGTTCGAAAAACAGCGCCAGCGCCGCGGTTTTGGTTAAAGGCGTTGACACGAAAGCGTGCTAGGTTTGGAATTTCAAAAGAGAAATCGGTTTCAAAAAACTCTTCAAAGTCGGCGCGTTGCTTATCATTCATGATGTCATAGATAAGCTGATGCACCACTTGATGCGTCATTTCGGGCATATTAATACGGGTCATCTCACCATCGACACGAATCATCGCTGGCATACCGGCTGAAATATGTAAATCCGACGCTTTGTGCTTAACCGTAAAGCGCAACAAGTCTTCGATGCTTAAATTATTCTTTTCAGCCATAATCGGATATTCCTATTTATAGACAAAATGAGCTAAGAAGGATGAGCAAAGAAATGCATAGAACGTATAATAATTTGCGATTCTATGCCACTATCTAAATTAGCTTATTTAAAAGAGTGTTAGTCTTAACTGTTACTATTACTATATTTTTCAGTAGCATATGTTAGACCATGTAACAATATGATAACAAGACTGCTGCTATTTAACCATCTACTATATGAATAAAATGTAAAAATAGTCTGAATATTTGTTGTTTCGTTACTATGAAGTTAATTGTAGCTTGCTCTCGGAGTATCAATTACTTACCTTCATATTTTCTTCTATTGATAATTCTTAAATTAATTGTCTAATTTCTTCTGTGAGTTTTTTATGAACACTACCTCTACACTGCAAACTAACGCTACGAGTTTAGCTAGTAAAAAAAATAATGGAGATGATTTTGATGCGGCAGAATTGATTGCAAATTGGCAGCAAGTAAGCGAGCAGGTGGCGCAAGCGTCTGTACAAACGCAAAGGCAAAAAGACGAGATCACTTTATTAGCAGTGTCTAAAACCAAACCTGTTGAGATGATTGCGACGTTAGCGCGTCAAGGGCAGTATAATTTTGGTGAGAACTACTTGCAAGAGGCTATTGAGAAAATACAAGCTTTACGACAACAGCCAGACTGTGAACACATCGTTTGGCATTATATTGGCAGTATCCAGCGTAATAAAACCCGCGATATTGCTGAGAATTTTGATTGGGTGCAAACGCTTGAGCGTGAGATTATCGCCAAACGTTTAAACGAACAACGCCCAGCCGAGCTGCCAGCGCTTAATGTGTTGATACAAGTCAATATTGATAATGAAGACAGTAAGTCAGGATGTTTGCCAGCTGAGCTGTCAAACTTGATAAGCGCGATTAAAGATTACGAGCGCTTGCAATTGCGCGGGCTGATGATTATTCCCGCAAAAGCCAATACTGATGCTTTTGTTCGCATCAAGCAGTTATTTGATAGTATCAAGCGTGAATATCCGGAATTAAAGCAGTGGGATACGCTGAGTATGGGCATGAGTGATGATATGAGCGCCGCGATTGCCAATGATTCTACGATGGTACGCGTCGGCACGGCGATATTTGGGGCGCGTACCTGATTTCTGTATTCTTATTAAACCTATTAGTTGAGGGTCAAACTCTCTAAATTTATACGGTTATTTATCGTGAAATGCACTTCGAAATGCAGCTTTTACAAAACTTTTTCTTCAAGTTTGGTGACGAGTAGCTGGGTGATTTTCAGATTGTCAGTCGCGATAATCTCAAAGCGATAGTTGGCGTATTCGATGGTATCGGTTTTCTTAGGAATTTTGCGCAGCATATACATCATAAAGCCGCTAATGGTTTCATAATTTTGACTGCGCGGTAAATTAACGATATCGAGCGCGCGAACCACATCTTCAATAGGTGTCATGCCATCGATGAGCCAAGAATTATCGGTACGTTGCACGATAGGCTGCTCTTCAACCGTCACCAGCTCTCCCATGACAATACTCATTACATCACGTAGGGTAATGACACCAACCACCAAGCCATATTCATTGACGATAACGGCAAAGTCGGCGCCGGTCGATTTAAACATCTCCAACACTTCAAACAAAGACAAGGTATCAGGTACAAATAACGCCGGTTTTAATAGCGCTTTATCGGTTAGGCTGACTTCTTGTTGATTGAGTACCAAAGCTAGAAAGCTGCGCGATTCTACATAGCCGATAATTTGCTCTAAATCGTCTTCTTCGCAGACCAAAAACTTATTATGTGGCTGGGCAATCATCACCTCAACCACTTCTTCGGTGCTGGTTTTGCTATCAAAATAAACGATATGCTCACGCGGATTCATGACTGAGGTGACGGTACGCTCTTGCATCTCAAAAATATTTTCGATCAGATGATGTTCTTGTTTTTTGATTACCCCAGCTTCGGCGCCCGCGTCCATCACTGCATAGATGTCTTCTGGTGTCATGTCATCTTGGCGCGTGGTTGAGATACCAAAAAATTCAAAAATCAGGTTTGCTGCGCCATCAAAGACCCAAATAACGGGCTTAAAAATAAATGTCAGCGCCATCATAGGGCGTACCAGCCGCACTGCAAAAACTTCTGCATTAGACATCGCCAAACGTCTGGGCATCAAATCGGCAAGTAGGGAAAATAAGCTGGTAATCACGACGAAAGAGATAACCGATGACACCGCTTCATTCTTGACTAACAGCTGTAAATACGGGCTAATCGCCGACTCACCAACCGCACCAGCTGAAATGGCGACGGCATTAAGCACGACTTGCACCACCGTAATAAATCCACCAGGATTTTCTTGCATATGCAAAACATCAAGGGCGCGGACTTCGCCTTCTTTTGCCATGATTTGCAGCTTAATCTTGCGACCAGCAGCGATAGCAATTTCTGCCCCAGAAACAAAGGCACTCAAAGCCAGTAATAATAAAAGAAAAATACTAGCGGTTAGCAAACTCATGACGGACTCGGATAACGATAGGTAGGGTAGTTAAATTGAAAGTAGTTGAAATATAGAAAAGTAGAGAACTGGGTTTAATTATTTATTCAAAGAGTCTTATATAAAGAAAACTTTATCAATAAAAACTAAAAAAGCTGGGTAAGTACCCAGCTTATTATAAAATATTCTGATTATATTATATCAAATTATATAGAAACGTAAAGTTATTCAACCTTTTAGCCTCTATCTAAAGGATAGTATATTCAGACTACAGAGACATCTAAAAGGTTGAAATAGCAACTTTAGTCGTTGACGCTTAGCCTTTTATCGACCATTTATTGACTAAAGGAAAACGGCGTTCACGGCCAAAGGCTTTATGGCTGATTTTAGTCCCAATCGGCGCTTGAGCACGTTTGAATTCGCTATTATCAACCATTTTAATCACCTTAGCGACCAAATCGGCATCAAATCCTTTATCGACAATATCTTGATAGCCCATATCTTCGTCGATATACGACATCAAAATACCATCTAGCACATCATAGTCTGGCAAGCTATCTTGGTCTTCTTGATCAGGACGTAGTTCGGCCGATGGCGGACGTATGATAACGCGCTCAGGAATAACTGGCGTGTCTTCTAAACGGTTGCGATAGCTGGCAAGCTTATAAACTTGCGTTTTATAAACGTCTTTTAATACGTCAAAACCGCCTGCCATATCGCCGTATAAAGTCGAATAACCAACTGCTAGCTCTGATTTGTTACCCGTAGTGATGACTAAATGCCCAAATTTATTAGACAAGGCCATTAGTACCACACCGCGAGCGCGCGCTTGGATATTTTCTTCGGTGGTATCAGCAGGCGATTTGTTAAATAGTGGTGCTAAAGTATGACGTATGCCTTCAACGGCGTCAAAAATCGGGCAAACCGTATAAGAAACGTTTAAGCGACGGGCTTGCGCCTGCGCGTCCTCTAAACTGATTTGAGAGGTATATTCGTACGGCATCATCACCGCATAGACTTTATCAGCACCCAGCGCATCGACAGCGATACATAAGGTTAACGCAGAATCAATACCGCCTGACAAGCCAACAATAATACCAGTAAAGCCCGAAAGATTGACATAATCACGCAAACCGACGACCAACGCTTGGTACATCTCCGACTCGCGGCTTAATGACAACGGCGCTTTTGTTTGCGTATCGAATTTTGCGGTTTTTACGTCAAACGTCGTCAGCATAAGCTGATTCATAAAGCGCGACGCTTCATGAGCAACGCTGCCATCAGATTGGATGGCCATAGAGCCGCCGTCAAATACCAAATCATCCTGCCCGCCAACGGCATTAAGATAAATAATTGGCAGATTATTTTCGCGGCTACGTTTGGCGAGCATGGTTTTACGATTGTCTTGTTTTTCAATCTCAAACGGTGAGGCATTTAAGCAGGCCACAAGGTCAGCACCTTGTTTTTTAAGCTCAGCAATCGGACCTTTTTCCCACAAATCTTCGCAGATTAGCAGACCAATGGTAATGCCTTTATAGTCAAATAAGACTTGATTGCGACCTTTATCAAAATAACGACGCTCATCAAAAACGCCATAATTTGGTAAGATTTGCTTATGATAAAAGCCTTTTTGATGACCGTTATGCAAAATCGCCGCCGAGTTAAAGGTGCCATGATGATCGACATGCGGATAGCCTACAATCATCACGATATCATCGATATCACTTAAGCTAGACAGCGCGCTTTTGACACGGCCAGATAGGCTAGGACGTAGCAGCAAATCTTGCGGAGGATAGCCTAATAAAGCAAGCTCTGGGAAAATGATGACATCAGCGCCTTGCTCACGGGCTTGTAGGGCAAGGGCGCGCATTTTTTCAGCATTGGCGGTGATATCGCCGACCAAAAAATGCGATTGTGCTAACGCAAAAGTAACGCTATCTTGCGATTTAGAGCCTGTATTGGCCTCATTTGACGAATTAAGGTTGGGATTGTCAGTATCTTTGGTGGTGTCTTTTGACATTGTTATTGTTCCTATCAATAGGTTGTGTAAATGTATTGAATCTAGCTTAGTTTCAAATAAAACCAAAGCAAAATAGGTTATAAAAGTAACGCAAAATATAAGTATGCACTTATGCCCCCATATCAAGGCTCATCAATCGTGAGCCTATGCTGAGCGCGGCACTTGGATAGCCATTAATACAATGAATATCGGTATTACTAAAATATGCGGCGCTGCTCTAAATGGTAGTGCTTAAAACCGTTTAGAATAGAGTTATAAATGAAGATTGTAAGAAATAATGTTAAAAATGCTAGGGCTGATTTTGCTATAAACCAATAACAGCAAACCCGCTTAGTAGCATTTAAATGTGCAAATTAATCCTTTTAGTATAACATCAATTGTCTGCACAAATAGAACTGCACAGTGATTTAGCGCGCAAGTTGTCAGGCCAGAATTCTTTAAAAGCAAATAAATGACTATTATTTTAAAGCAATGATTCTAATAAGGTATTTTTGAAAGTACCTATTAATACTTAATAATATTGGTGCCGATAGCGTGCAGGTAATTGTAAGTAAAGATTACAACATAGCCTTATTTATTTGGCAGGCTTTGAGGCATAATAAGCCGTTATTATGGTTGGGCTTACTCTTCTAAATATAGAGAAATGGCAAGTTAAGAGCGATTTTATGAATCACAATTATTTTTATAGATGAATACTGTTTTTTATAACCAAATAACATGTTTATAAAAGCGCGCTATGATACGGTAGCGCTATTATTAGACTTATTTTTCGCCATGATTTCGCCTAATTTATGAAGCGAATATCTCGCAAAGCTGACAACGTATAATTTATAACGCAACACACTCGCTAAGGGATATAAATAATGTACGCAGTCTGTGATTTTTATCCACCTATTTATAAACGTTACAGCAGCGCCAAATTGGCTGTCTGCTGCCCGCTCTTGGTTTATACGCTATGATCGAAAACTGGACAAAAGAATTTATTATTCAGCGCTTATTGGCTATTACTTTGCTGGTGGTGCTGATTGTATTGTGCTTTCAAGTCGTACAGTTTTTTATTGTACCGGCACTGTGGGCCGCGATTTTAGCGTACGTCACCTTTCCTATTTATAATTTTTTTCATCAGCGCGTTCGCTTTAGCTCAAACTTTAGCGCCGCCATTATGACGGTCAGCATCACATTGATGATAGGTCTGCCGCTCGTTGCTGGTGTCTTTATCTTGCAGCAAGAAGCCTTAAGCCTGATTAGCAACTTAATTTATCGCATCAAGGTTGGCTATTTGGATGTGCCAGACTCTATCAAGGACTTACCCGTCATCGGACAGCAAGTTAAAGATGTGTTGTGGAGAATTAATAAAAATCCAGAAGGCACGCTAGAGGCTTTTCGCCTGTGGGTACAGTCGCATCTGTATTATGGCAAAGTCGCGTTCGATGTCGTTTTCAGTGGTCTTGCCAAAATGGGGATGGCGCTGATGACGCTGTTTTTCTTTTATCGCGATGGCACCAGTTTGGTACGTCAAATCCGCCAAGCCTTACGCAATATCATTGGTAATCGCATCGATGGTTATATTGATTCGGTCGGTACGACCACGCGCGCGGTAGTGTATGGCATTGGTTTGACCGCATTGGCTCAGGCTTTGCTCGCTGGTATTGGTTATTATTTCGCTGGTGCACCAAGTCCCATTCTACTGACTATTGTCACTTTTATTATCGCTTTAATCCCCTTTGGTACGCCATTTGTTTGGGGCGGGGTGTCTATTTGGTTATTAAGCCAAGGTCATACCGTAGAAGGGATTGGTTTGGCGCTTTGGGGCATACTGGTTATCAGCTGGGTTGATAATCTTATACGTCCTATCGTCATCAGCGGCGCGACCAAAATTCCTTTTATTATTATTTTTATCGGAGTATTGGGCGGTCTGACGGCGTTTGGTTTTGTCGGCTTGTTTATCGGTCCTGTGGTATTGGCAATCGGCCTTGCGGTATGGCGTGAGTGGATATCGCAGCATAAGAATGATTTATTTGCGCAGCACGAAGATATGCTCGCTGACGCCCAGCTGCAACCTAAAGTTAAGGCACAAAATGAAGACGAAAATATCGTTTCTACGGATTAGGGCGTGTGCTTAATTTAAACAGCAATTTAAAAACTATTAAAACCAACCTATAAAAAATACACCTTGCTAATCCAGCAATCATTGATAATAAACCTTTAGAGATAGGGATAATTAAAAATGCCACATGCGAGCGCTGCAAATAATGAACATATGCGTCCTCTAACTATCATTGCTGATAGCAATATCGCTAGCCTTGATGAGTTTTTTAATGCGTCGACGCTTGGGCAAAATAATAAACGACCAGTAAATATTATTAGCGTTGCTGGGCGCGCGATCAATGCCCAGTTGCTCGCAGCGTATCAGCCTGACGTACTGTTGATACGCTCGGTTACGCCAGTTGGCGAGCCGCTATTGGCAAACAATAATACCGTTCAATTTGTTGGTTCGGCGACGATTGGTACTGACCATGTCGATCAAACCTATTTGGCAGCGCGCAATATTACCTTTGCCAATGCCGCAGGCTGCAGTAAGCATTCGGTTGCGCAGTACGTATTGACCGCTATCTTAAATTTACGTCCACAATATTGGCAGAAATCGACGCCGCCCGCGACCTTGGGCATCATCGGACTGGGTAATATTGGCAGCACTCTTACGCAATATGCCCATGATTTGGGCTGGCAAGTATTGGGTTACGATCCGCTACTGCCTGCATCGAACATCAATAACGCCAGCTTTGAGCAAGTATTGAGCCAAAGTCATGTGATTAGCTTGCACGTGCCGTTGACCGATAAAAAAGATGCCACTAATCCTACTGGTAGCGACTATCCAACTCGTCATTTAATTGATAAAGAAGCATTGGCTGCGATGCCAGCAGATACTTTGTTGATTAATAGCGCGCGTGGGCCGGTCATTAATGCCGATGATTTGCAGGCAGATATTGCCCGTACTGGACGCCAAGTGGTACTCGATGTGTTTGAGCATGAGCCTGAGATAGCAGCAAATTTATTATCTAAACTTGCGATTGCCACTCCTCATATTGCTGGCTACACGTTAGAAGGTAAGCTACGCGGTACGCAAATGATTTATGATGCGCTGTGTGAAAAATTAACAGTGACCCCTGTGCAAACCATGCATAGATTACTGCCGCTCAATATGTTTTTATGGTCTGAGCTAAAGGAGCATCCAGATAGATTGGTGAAGTTTTATGACATCATGGCAGATGATGCGGCACTGCGAGATAAATTAACAGATGGACAAATACATGGTGCAGATTTTGATCAATTGCGCCGAGATTATCATTTACGCCGCGAATGGCAGTTTTAAAAGACAACCAGCTTTAAAGGTTAAAAGTCCATTTCAAAGCCTATTTTAATTATTTGATTTTTTTTTCGAAAACTACAGTAGAGAGTAATGACCCAAGCAAATAACCTTTCCTCTAAACCCAGTTATGCGCCAACGATGACATTAGCGATGGCACAAAGGCGTGCGCAATTTATCAATGCTATTCGGCAGTTTTTTGCCAGTCGCCACGTGCTTGAAGTACAGACGCCGTTGCTCTCACAAGCGGGTAATACCGATACCTTTTTACAGTCGGTAGCGGCGCAGGTTACGTATCAAGATAAACCTTGTACCTATTATCTGCATACGTCGCCTGAGTTTGCCATGAAGCGCCTACTTGCCAGCTGGCAGATGCCCATTTACCAGATTTGTCCGGTATTTCGTGATAACGAGATAGGCGTGCGCCACAATATTGAATTTACTATGCTTGAGTGGTATCAGCCGAACTATAGCCTAGAGGATATGGGTACTGAATTGGGCGAGCTATTGGAGGCGCTTTACGGTTATCCGATGGTGCTAAGTCATTATCGTTACGTCGATGCTTTTATGGATTTTGTGGGTATCCATCCGTTAACGGCGAGTCTTGCCGCGCTACAAGCGGTGGCAGAAGACAAAGGTTTAACAGGGTTTGATTTTAATAGTGCAGAAAATGGTGCCAGCAATAGTGAAGAAGATATTCGTCAAAGTTGGTTAGATTTATTGTTTAGTCATACCGTCGAGCCAAATTTGGGGCACGATTTGCCGACGTTGATTATAGAATATCCGCCTGCGACGGCAGCACTAGCAAAGACGGCTATCGATAAAGACGGTAATACAGTCGCCAAGCGTTTTGAGCTGTATATTAATGGCATTGAAATTGCCAATGCTTACGATGAGCTAGCAGACGGGCAGGCGTTAAGAGCGCGCTTTGAGCGTGATAATCAATTGCGCAAGCAGCATAATCTGCCGCAAATGCCAATCGATGAACATTTATTAGCAGCATCTGATGACTTAATACCTTGTAGCGGTATCGCTGTCGGTATTGATAGATTGCTGATGGTCATCACAGGCGCTAGCAGCTTAGAGGACGTCATTCCATTTCCAAGTGGCCTAGCTTAGTTGTTCTTTAATATCATTTAACGTAACCGTTAATTTTTAAATAATCCATAACAAAAGCGCGTAAACCAGGGCTTACGCGCTTTTTTATTTCTGTGTTTTTAATAATGCTTCAAAGCTACATATTATTTATTATAGCTTTTATTTGCTAAAGTTTAGCCAGCGCTGCATCGATGGCGGTCTCACCATTATGCATACTAAAGACTTTTTTGATCGTATTATCAGCATTAAGTACCGCTGCTAATGTTGTAGCCACATCTTCAATAGCGTTTTCGCCCGCATTATCATCGTTAACAATGATTTTACCAGTACCAGCGCGCTCTTTTAGCGCACCTGCTTGTACAATGGTGTAATTAAGACTGCTATTTTTAACCAACCACTGATCGGCATAATGCTTACAGACGTAGTATTCTTTTAAATCGGCAATACCAGGCTGGTTCCATTTACTCGTATCTAAGGAAAATACCGTGCTTAGCATAATATAGCGTTTGATACCTTTATCTTGAACCGCTTGCATCGTCTTGACCGCACCAATTAACGTACCAAGCGATTAAGACCATCGGCAAAGGCTTTTTTGTCGCGGTCGCCGTAAGGTTTCTGCCCGCTCATTTCTTGCAACTCAAGCACACCAGTGCCGCGCATGGTATCCATAAAGTCACGCATATTAAGCTTTTGCTTGATGTTGTTTTTATCGTAAACCACACCGCGGGTGGTCAAAACCATACCGCCTTTATCCAAAATATCATTGGCCAAAGGAATGTCGCTGGTAATGGCCAAATCGCCTGGCTGGATTTGCTCAACGATATAATCATCGGCTTTATCAAACCCTGATGGCACCACGGTCATGACGAGCAGCGGTGATTTGCGCAATTTAATCGGCTGATTGGCAACAAATATCGCCATCGTTTGGGTACGTTCAGCCGTTTTGATGATTAAGTCTTTGGCAATCAATGGCACCGAATCGGCATCTACCCAAATCTGCATTATTTCTCAGCCTTATCGGTCTTTAATAATGCCTCTGTTTGGCTACCTTTGACTTCATTTTCATTATCTTCTGAAATACTGTTAGGTTTCGTATTGCTTGCTTCCTCTAGCGTACTTGTTTGCTTCTCGGTAATAGTAGGGGCCAGTTTTTTATCAAGCCCTACTTTATTTGGCAAGACCGCAACCAGTTTTGCTAGCGCAGGTTCTAAATCCGCCACGTCATTTGGCATCAAGGTGATATGGGCAATTTTACGGTCTTCGCGCTCAGCCTTATGGTAGCTATGATAATGGGCGCCATCGATATTGAGCACCGCGCTGATATCAGGATATTGACCCAACACGTTGAGCATAATCGCTGGATGAACGTTGTCGGTATCGCCTAAGGGCAGATTGACCACCGCGCGGATATGGTTTTCAAATTGACTGGTAATCGCGCCTTCGATACTCCAGTGTCCAGAGTTATGCACGCGCGGAGCAATCTCGTTGGCTAGCAGATAATCGTTACCGCGAGCATCTTTACTCACAAATAGCTCAAGCGCCATCACACCGACATAACCCAAGTGATTCATCACCGTGCTAATGGCATCGGTTGCTTGCTGAAATAAATGGCTGGTACCAACGGCAGGGGCGCGGGTTTTGGCTAAGATACCATGATGATGGTGATTTTCGACCAAATCATAGCAGCGCACCTGACCATTTTGCGCGCGTACAGCAATGATAGATACTTCACGGCTAAAGTTAATAAAGCCCTCTGCAATTAATGGCGCAGGCGTTGGGGTTAATGAACCTTTACCGCTAACCGCGTCTTTTAGCTCATGCCAAGCAGTTTTAATATCGCTGTCCTCTTTGATAACGAATTGACCTTTACCATCATAACCACCGCGGCTGGTCTTGAGCACTATCGGCAATCCTAGCTCGTCGCAAGCTTGCTTTAATTCGGCTTCAGAATTGACCGCCATAAATGGCACGGTGGCGATATCAAGCTCATTAAACATGCCTTTTTCTTTTAAGCGATCTTGAGCGATATCAAGGGCAAGCGGTGGCGGGAACATACCTTGTTTGCTGCCTGATTTTGATAGATTTGCCAACTGTTCGACAGTCGCCGTTGGTGTGTTTTCAAACTCTAAAGTAAAGACGTCAGCTGCGGCAATAAATTCATCTAATTGCTCGCTAGAAAAAACTTTGCCGTATAGGCTGGCAGGGCAGTTGGCATTATCTTCTAAAAACACGCACTGATAACCGAGCGGCAGGGCAGCTTGGGCGAGCATCATACCAAGCTGACCGCCGCCTAAAATACCGATGGTACGGATGGTTTGGGTAACAGGATAAGCATTGGCGGTAGTCATGGCAGGCTCTTTACATTTAAAATGAATAAGGGTTTTTAGTAAATGATTGGCTAAAAGTTAAGGTTAGAAATAGGAAAAGGTGCACCGTATGCACCTTATCTTTAGTAAAACTCATTTGGCTATAAATATCAAGTTTAGCGCATGGTAAGTATCAAATATTGCTAGCAAGAATATTGATAATAGCAGTTTTGCTAAAATTTTATATAAATCTGACCAACTTTAATTGTGTTACTGATTAATAATACCGGGCGTTGGACTTGCAAGAATGGTCTCTGTTTGCGCTTGACGCATGTTATCAAGCTTAGTGGCAAGCGATTCATCATGCAAGGCCAGCACCTGAATGGCAAGGAGGGCCGCGTTATAGGCACCAGCAGTACCAATGGCTAAGGTGCCAACAGCCACACCTTTTGGCATTTGTACGATAGAAAGCAGACTGTCCCAACCGCTAAGCATGGATGATTTAACAGGCACCCCAAACACAGGCAGCGGCGTTTGACTGGCACACATGCCGGGCAGATGCGCCGCGCCGCCCGCTCCAGCGATAATTACCTGCAAGCCATTATTTTTCGCGCTTTTGGCATAATCAAACAATCTATCTGGCGTACGATGGGCTGACACCACTTCACATTCAAAGGCAATATCAAAGTCAGCAAGCAACTGCGCCGCTGCACTCATGGTCGCCCAATCCGACTGCGAGCCCATGATAATGCCAACTTTTGGTTGACCAGCAGGGGAGGTAATGGGACCGTTTTGCTCAATAGCAGCGTTTTGTGTAGTAGGGTTCACAGTAGCGGAGGTGGTGCTCATGCTTTGATATCCTCAAAAAGACCATCATACAAAAGTTTTGCTGCCTTCGTAAAGCCAAGTTTGCCGTTTAATGTCAAAGCTGACCAAATAGCAGTTTTTTATGTCGCGGTTTTATAGATTTATAATGGACCTTCATCATGGCGATATTGCACAAAGTTACTGGCTTTCAATGGTAATGGCTGCTCAGTATCAAGCTGATAACAGGTCATATAACCGCTATCTATGGCTGCTGAATAATCGGTGCAAACCACTTGATTGCTTAATGGTTCAGGATTGCCAGTAAGCCAATAATGCCCAACAAACACGGGTTTGTGTGTTTTAAGGGCAAATTCAATGTTCTCTGCCATCGCATCGTTTGGAATCTGCGCCAAGCCCGATTTTGGCGCACGGGCGATTTCATGTATAGGCCGCTTATTTAGCTCATCAAGCCACCAGCGCACGCGTACTTGTGAGCGCGCTGCACCGTCTTTATCGACCATGACCAAACCCTTAGGTAACGCTGTTTCCACACCTTTTAACACACGCTCAAGCGCGTCGTAGGCAGGGCTATGTTTATGTGAGCTGGCAATGACCGCTTCAGGGGTCAAGCAGTTATCAGCAGTGAGCAAAGGTTTTAATACCGCCATGCTATCGACATCCCAGCAAGCGTGGACAAAACAGGCATAATCGGTCTCAAGCCAAAGCGGTATCTCATAAAAGCGCTGCAACCAGTATTGATGCGCTTCTGAGCCAAAGGGCACTTCGGCTAAAAACGCTTCATGTTGGCGTACGTGTACATCGCTATGCGAGCGTAAATAGTACTCGGGCTGCTTTGGATCAAGCATCGCAAAAGCCAAAGCATTGTATTCATGATTGCCCATCACCGCATCGGCCACACCTGCATCTAGCATCGCAAAAACAATTTCAAGGGTAGCAACCTGCTGCGAACCACGGTCAATCAAATCACCAATAAAGAGCGCCCGATGCCCCGATGGCGGTACAAAATGGCTGCCATTATGCACGTAGCCCAACTGCTTTAGCAGCCCAACCAATTTGTCTGCATAACCGTGAATATCGCCAATAATATCTATAATCATAATTATTTATTAAATTCTTAAACATGTTGTTAAATACAAATTAGGGCAAAACATCAAACGTTATCAATTAGCAAATTTAAAACTAAAGATTCTAAAACTAACCGCTCTACAGCCCAGGAGACAATAGCGCATTTAAAAAGTGCGGCAGGACGCGAGGTTCTAAAATAATGGTCGCAATCACCCCAAACGCGCCGCCCCACATATGTGCCATGTGATTGATATTGGAGCCACCGCGTTTATCGGCGTAAATACTATAAGCGACGTAAGCGACAGCAAAAACTATCGCTGGAATAGGAATAATGGCGAATAGATAAATTTTTTCCCACGGAGCCAGCAAAATAAATGCAAATAGCACCGCTGAAACCCCACCTGAAGCACCAAGGCTTAGATAGCTGGCGCTTTTTTTATTTTTAAGATAGCTTGGCACCATGGCAATCACGATAGCCAACACATAAAAAACCACAAAACCATAACCGAATAAAAATGACTGATATAAGCCTTCGATAGCCCGGCCAAAAAAGTATAGGGTGAACATATTAAACAGCAAGTGCATCGCATCGGCATGAATAAAGCCGTGGGTCACAAAGCGATCCCATTGACCGTTATTCACCGCCGGCGGATAAAAAATCAGCCGATTAAATAGGGTTTTATTTTGCCACGCCAATAAACTGACAATAACCGTAATAATGATAATAAGCGTCGTGTGGTTGAACAAAGGAGAGTCCTTAGGCCGAGCCTGATAGGGGGCAGTGTTATAGAGCGTAGTGCTTAAATACCAAATAAGTTGGATAAAAAATAACTAAATATGGATGCTGAAAATAGCTAAAGCTTACACCAACAGTAATAACATTGATGCTAAGGCAAAAAACCAATAGACGACAAAATTATGCTTTAATAATCGTTTATATTGAATAATATAACAGCGTAACAGGCAACTAAGTAATGCTTCGTATACTGACCGTAACGTTTAACGACAGAATAAATATTTACTAAAAATAACTCATTAATCGGTGATATTTATCCAGTTTTACGTTTGTTGAAATTTTAAAAAAAAGATTAAAAATGATAGACAATTTATATGCCAATATTAGCTTGTTAAGTATCAACTAAGTGTTGACTAAATGTTGACCTGTTAAGCGCGCATTTTTATGGGCGTGCTACAGTCTACAGCGTATAAAACCGAAGTCAAAAAAAGAATCGCTGTCCCATATCTTAAATTAACGCCGATAAAGGCTGGAACTTATGAATATCATCGACCAATTAGAGCAGATAGTGACCCCAGCCGTCTTAGGTAGCCAAATTAATAATAAACATATTATTGATGGTCATCGTATTGATCACGGCAGCGTGTCTTATGTCAGCTTATTAGAGCAGTTTTATGCCATTTTGGCGGCGCGTTTGGCATTGCCGCAAATTTACTCGCAGTTATTGCGTGATGATGAGCCGATTACTAATGAAAATATAGTAGAGACGCCATTATTTGAACAACTATGGCAAGCTCCAAGCGCGCGCCAAACCATTATCGAAGAGCTGGCAGTGACCCATCATATTGATGAGCTGACTACTACAAAGCTCATTATGAATGCCGCGCCACTGGCTTATCGTGAGCTTAAAGTCATGGCCAACGGGCAGTTTTTACCAGCATTTTTACAAAATGAGCAACCTTCACTGCGCCATTACCTGCCAATATGGGCAGCACCGCTCATTACCGTCGCACAAGATAACCCTGATGAATTGTTTGATTATCAAAACGCCATAGTCAATGCGGCGACAGAAACTGTTTTATTAAATAAAGATGCTACTGAAGCAAGCGTGGTAAGCCCTTCTGAAAACTTGATAAAACAACCAAACATGGCAACAGAACTTGCTAGTGAAAGCTTCGATAACAGCCTAACTGCGAGCGCTATTCATGCCAATCCTGCTGAGCATCACTTAGCAGAAAACAGCAGTTTAAAGCGCGAAAAAGTACGAACCCGCAACCAGCGTAATGACTTATTAATACGGGTGTTTTTATTATTGGCCGCCATCGCAGCGATTGGATTGGTATGGGCATTTTTAATTAAGCCTAATGAAGTCCCGCCTGTAGAGCCAGTGGCGACTGCACCCGCTGTGGTAGCGCCTGTCGCTGAGCAGCCCGCGCAGGTGTTGACGCCCGCTACGCTTATCGTTGGCGTGGATAATAACGGTAATTTATACACGTGTAGCGCCTCTGTCGGTGACGCTGCACTACAAAGCACGCTGCAACAAGCGCTCAATAGCAGTTTTGGCGAGCAGGCAGGGATGTGTCAGTTTACGGTACAAGAAGGCGTGGCTAACAATATTGCCAATATGCCTATCGAAGCGCTACCCAATATCCTGACATTATTAAGAGCGACGCCGTTTGCCCGTCTACAGTTGCAAAACGACCGTATGACAATAGAAGCGCCGGATGGTATGCAGCTACAAAGATTGACCACTGATATCCGTACTTTGGCACCAGCAATAATGGTAGATAGTACCGCGCCGCTACCATTGCCTAATAATGCAGAAAGCGGCATAGGCGCCGATAATATGGCGATGAACGGTGCAAGCAATCAGTTTGCTCAAGGTGGTAGCGGCCTAAATGACCAGTACGTTGGCACTAATAATATGAATAACAGTAATGCAAATAACAATAACGACTATCAAGCTTCTGATGACGTCACCGGTGATAGCGTGACTCCTGCACCGGTGCGCAATGATGATTTTAATAATCCGCCTAGAGCTAACGAGCCTAGAAGCAATGAACCTAGAAGCAATGAACCTAGAAGCAACGACCGTCCCGCATCAACGCGACCACCGGGACCTTTTTCAGAGTCAGAAGTAGACGATATGGCCAATAGCGTTATCGTGGCGGAGCCTGCGCGAGTAAGCTGATAGTTTAAAACGCCTAACAAATAATGAGCTAAAGGACGGTAGGATCAATCATTGACTATCCTCCTTTTTATTTTTGCCTAAAAGATAGACAGTCATTTCCAGATATAATGGATATGTTAGTAATTTGTACTGTAAAGACTTCGCAGTTACGTGTCACAACTGAAACATTACTTAACGTAGCAATTGCACAACAGCCCATCGATTGTGAATACAACCTTAATACTTTTATAATGACAAAAGTTGAATATAGATAGTGCTGATATTTACTAAGCCGCTTTTTAATACCTAATGTTTATTAAATGCTGATATAAATATTAATATTAAAAAATATCGTTATTAAGAAATATCAGTACTATTAACTTTTTATTTTTTTGAGAATGCAGTTCGGTACAAAAGAATTATTCAAAATAACAATTTATTGAGGAATGACATTATGGATATTATCAGTCACTTAACGCGGACGGTTAGCCCTGCAGTATTAGGCGATGATCGCAATCCCGCTAAACAAAACTTACTTGAACAATTTTATGCTATTTTTGCCGCACGTCTAGCAGATAATACGACTTATACACGTTTTGCTAATGAAAATATCGCCCGTGATGACCAAGGGTTTTATGACCGCGTATGGACCGATGGCGCCCACCGCGACCAAATTGCCCGTGAGCTTGCGGGTAAACATAACGTTGATGCAACTGCAGCCCGTGGTTTGATTGCGATGGCCGCACCGTTAGCGTATCACGAAATCAAAAGCTTGGCCGGAACCACGCCTGTGCCCCAGTTTTTAAATGACAATCTTGCCAGTTATCAGCACCATATTCCAGTATGGGCAAGCGCCGTTCTGCCTGCAGGTATGATTGCCGCACCAGCTGGTGCTCATGTGTCTGATACGGTCAGCACTGCGCCTATTCGCCGTGAAGAGGAAGAAAAAGGCAGTTTTATGAAAGCGCTGCTACCGATTATTGGTCTGATTATCTTAGGCGCATTAGCGTGGGCGCTACTCAGAGGTTGTCAAGATAATCCTGAGCCAGTCGGTACGCCAGTTAACACTGAGCAGCAAGCGGCTAATGACGGACAAACAGTGGTTGCAGCCGATATAGAGCCGGCTTCACTGCGTATTGCGACTGGTGAAAATAGTGGGCTATATGCCTGCCGTATGAACGTTGGTAACGAGACGCTACAAGGCAACGTGATGGACGCGTTGACAGCGACATTTGGTGATGAAGCCAATAACTGCCGCGCCGATGTCGACGATAACTTCTCGATCGATATGCCAGCTGCTGCTCAGCTTTCTTCTATTTTGCCAATCGTCAAAAACGTGCCCAATGCCAGTATGCTGATCAAAGGCGACACCATTACGGTCAATGCGCCAGATGCAGCAGCATTAGAGAAATTGGTTGCTGATTTACAAGCCGCAGCGCCAGCTATGACGGTACAAGCAGAAGGTCCGCTCGATGAACAAAGCGAGATTGATCGCAGTTTAGCAGCGTCACAAGCGGCGATGCAGAACCTTGGTCAAGACCCAGATCCTCGTGATGTGGCGCGTGCGCTGAGCCTGCAAGTCGTGAACTTTGAAGTAGATAAAGCTGTTATTCCAGAAGCTAACAAGCCATTATTGGACAATGCTGTTCAGATTATGGAACAAGTGCCAGATATGAAGCTGCTGATTATCGGCCATACCGATAAAACCGCCGATGCTGCTTATAATATGCAGTTGTCACAAGAGCGCGCGCAATCGATGAAAGATTATTTGGTCGCGCAAGGTGCGGATCCAAGTAAGCTTATGACCAAAGGTATGGGTGAGACAGATCCAATCGCTGATAACGCTACAGAGCAAGGTCGTTTCCGTAACCGCCGTATCGAGTTCGTCGTCTATGATGAAACGGCAATGGCCAATGATGGCGTGGCGATTAGTAACGGTGCGCTCGATCCAGACTTAAATCCATTAGACAGTAATAATGATGATCTAATGCCTGACAGCGATGACCGTACAGGGAACGATTTACCGGCACCGAAGAGTTCGATACCAACATCGAATAGCAGACCAATTGACCCAGATTTAAATCCATTAGATCGCAATAACGATGATGTTTTACCAGATGGTGATGATGCCAGTCGTGGTACTGCCTTAGACCCAAAAGCCAGTAATTAATAAATGTTCTACTGACTTATAGTTGTCTATCGATAGCTAGTATTAATATTAAAAAGACCGCATCTTATGTTTAAGGTGCGGTTTTTTATTACATCAAAAAAACTGAAATAAAAACAATTTGGTTAAATGAATTATCTATAAGCAGTTGGATCTTTTGACTCAGTAGGTGCTTTCGTTTGACTGGCAAAAAAGGTCTGTAAGATATTTTCCTTTGCTTGGTGCCAATAGTCAAACTGCTGGCACGTTGATTCAAGGTCGCCCTGCCAAACAGGGATTTGTCCGCGCATAGTTTTAACACGTTTTTGGTCAGGATAGGGCAGCTCTTGGGCAGCTTTGGCTGCTTCGTGAGCAGCAACGCGGTCATTACAAACCAGAGCAATATCACAGCCTGCTTCAATTGCTGCTTTGACGCGGGCGCTGACATCACCGGCAGCTTGCGCACCAGCCATTGATAAATCGTCAGAAAATAAAACCCCATCAAAATTCAGATGTTTGCGAATGATGTCTTTGAGCCAAATTTTTGAAAATCCAGCGGGTTTATTATCGACTTGTGAGAAAATCACATGCGCCGGCATTAAAGCATCAAGCCAAGGCAGCGTCTGTGCAAACGGCTGCATGTCGCTATTGATAATCTCATCTAAACTACGTGTATCGATTGCTTCTGCCACATGCGAGTCAGGCGCGACCGCCCCATGACCGGGAAAGTGCTTACCGGTGGTTGCCATACCCGCCGCTTTCATACCGCGCATAAACTGGCCTGCTAAAGCGATGATGGCCTGCGGTGTTTGATGAAAACTGCGATCGCCGATCACTTGGCTGATACCGCCTCTATCGAGCACCGGCGCAAAGCTCAAATCAATGCCGACCGCCAATACTTCTGCTGCCATCAAATAACCACAATCGTAAGCAAGGCTCAAGGCGCGACTAGGGTCTTGGTCAAATAATTCGCCGAGCCTGCCCATCGCTGGTAATGGCGTAAAACCCTGACGTAATCTGGCAACGCGACCGCCTTCTTGATCGACGCCAATCAATAAATCGGCATTGTGTTGGCGGATATCGTCACACAAAGCGCGCACTTGCGCCGCATCTGCCACATTGCGGGCAAATAATATCACCCCGCCTACTTGTGCTTGTTTGATTAAACTGACATCTTCAGCAGTCAGTGCGGTACTATCGATATCAATCATTAAAACGCCGTACATTGCGTAATCCTTATCAGGCTAGAAGGTTGTTTTCTCATTTGCACTATATTATAAGTCAAATCGAGACAGAGCTTAGAGATGAGAGGGTTTTTTCTTATGGATAATCTTTCTGTTACGGATGGTTTGTCGCTACTCACTTTTACCTTATATTAAGCCAGTGATTGCAAGGGACGTATAATAGCGGTTTGCTTGGCTTAAATAAGTTAGGTTTAAATGATAAGGTTAAACAAGATGATTCACGCTTATAACCAAATGCACCAATGGATGCGCTAAAAAATAGCCAGACCGCGTGTAAGATTGTTTATACAGATTGAGACAGTGGTGTATTTATAGCTGTGCTAGTATTGATTGATTTTTAACCATAAAAATAATGCCTTACCCTAAGATAACTATCCTATATTTGCCTGCTTTCAATGCTAGCGTAACCTATGGTTTAATGGTAAATATAATAGGGTAAAAAATCACGACATTTTTTGGCTCATAGTCTATTAAATAACCTTTATTAGTAATAACAACTCAGCATACTTTTAACTTAAAATAATTAGGTATATACGATGAAAAAACAACCAGCACAGTGGTTACTCAGTGCAGCGTCAGTGGGCGTCGCTGGTCTTATCCTCACTCAAAGCTACAGCACCGCAGTGGCTGATAGCAATACGGCAGGCTTTAAAGCCACCCCTGAGCAACAGGTTACCACCCGCCAAGTAGCCGCTTTGCTGGATCGTAGCCATTATCTCAATCAGCCGCTCGATAGCGCCATGGGTAGCGAGATTTTGTCTATGTATATTGACAGTCTCGATCCAAACCATACCTTGTTTTTGCAATCTGATGTCGATGAATTTAAGAAGAAATATGCCGACGAATTTGCCGCGCGCCTAAAACGTGGCGACCTATCGGCTGGAGTGGCGATTTTTGAGCGTTACCGTCAGCGCTCTAATGAATATTTTACCCTATCAAAACAACTGCTGAAAACAAAGATAGATTTGACCAGTGAAGATAGCATCGTCCTTGACCGCGAAAAGCTCAGTCATTTTAAAACCAAAAAAGAACAGCGCGACTATTGGACACGCCAGCTGAAGTTTCAGTTGATGAGCATTACCCTAGGTCAAGAAGACGAAAAGGCGAAAGAGAAAGTCTTTTTAAGCAATCCTGACATCACGCGCGGCCAAGACTTGCTGCGTAATGATGAGCGCACGCCAAGTGAGATTTTGCTCAATCGTTTATCACGTCAGCAAGAGCAGCTTGCCCGTCTAAAAGATGATGAAATCATGGAAACCATCTTAAATACGGCAATGCTCACTTATGACCCGCACAGTAATTATTATGCGCCAATCCAAGCCAATGAGCTACAAATTCAATCGAGTCTGCAATTAGAAGGCATCGGGGTTTCTATCCGTCCTGACCGTAAAAACCCAGATTATACTCGCATTGTCACTTTGGTAGATGGGGGCCCAGCAGCCAAATCGGGGCAGATTAAGCCCAATGATTTGATTATTGGTATTGCCAAAGACGGCGAGAATATGGTTGATGTGGTTGGCTGGTCAACACGTGAAATCGTCGGTCTGATTCGCGGTAAACGTGGCACCTCGGTGACCATTAAGTTGCGTCAACCAAATACGCCCGATACCAGCGCCCGTAATGTGACGGTAGTACGCGATATTATTCAGCAAGAAGAGTCGGGCGTAAAACAGCGCGTCGTTGAAGTACAGCGTCCCAATATCGATAAAACGCCAAAACGTATCGGTGTGCTTGAGATACCAAGTTTTTATCTCAACTATCGCGCGCGCCGCAATGGTGAAGAGTACCGTAGTGTCAGTGACGATACCGAAAAAGCCCTTAAAGCGCTGAATAAAGAAAATATCGACGGTCTAGTGGTTGATTTACGTAATAACCCAGGCGGCTCGCTCGATGAAGTTGCGAAAATGCTCGGCTTCTTTATTAAAAGCGGCCCATTGGTGCAAATTCGCGACAATCGCGGCAATATTCAAGTCTACCGCGATGACGATGGCGGCGAGCAGCTTTATGACGGCAAAGTGGTCGTGCTGACCAATTTGGCCTCTGCCTCTGCCAGTGAAATCTTTGCTGCCGCGATTCAGGATTACGGTCGCGGGCTGGTGGTCGGTAGTACTACGACTGGTAAAGGTTCGGCGCAAATCCAGCTAGACAGCTTGGCTTTGGGTACAGCGACGCTCACGCAGCGTAAGTTCTACCGCGTCACTGGCGGTAGTACGCAAAATAAAGGCGTGGTCCCTGATATTGAATTGGTCAATATCTACGATGATGCGACCTTTGGCGAGCGCGCGCAGAAAAAAGCCTTACCATGGGATACGATTAAAACTGCCCCTTATAAGCCTGAAGGTAAATTCTCTGCCAATACTTTAGCAACGTTAAATCAGCAATCAAAGATCCGTCAGCAGCAAAACCCGCATTTTGTGTATCTGTCAACGCTGAATGATATTCGTAATATGGAAGATGAGAAAAAACCGATTCCTCTTGATATCAATAGTCGCCGTGCAAAAATGCAGCTGATAGAAAAACGCTCATTGGAAGCGGAAAATAAACGTCTGATTGCAACGGGCGAGCGTCCTTATGCCAATTGGAATACTTACCAAGCCGCTATGGACGCAAAGTTTGAAGAGCGCAGTCAGATGAAAGAAAGTGAGCGTCCTGAACTACCTGAGGATGAAGCGTTCATTAAAGAAGCGGCTTATATCATGCTTAGCGCTGATCCAAAGATGCAGGCTAGCCCAGAAGAGAAGCTATAAAAAAGCAACTCTTGAACAGTCATTATCGGCAACGTCAATGCGTGTAAGCATATGCTTACACGCATTGACGTTTAGACCTCTTACTAACCTCATGCCAATCTGCGATTATAACTGTACGGCACGATTGAACGAAAAGGTTCATAGATACTAGGGATTGGTATCGCAAAGGTCGCATCAGGGATAGGTGGTTTGCTGATTAGGGAAGATAAGGCTGGATGCCTGAACGTTATAAGATGCTCCGGGATTAAGTATCTGATAACATTAACATGGATGGTTGGTGATAAAAGCCGCATAATACTTGTTGTTATGCGGCTTTGTTACGTCTGTAATCTTTAAAATTTATTCAAAAAAAAGGTCAGTAGATTGCTCTACTGACCTTCATAGCTAGACGACGCTATTATTATCAATAACTATTCATTAATAATTAACTATTCGTCTAAGCATCTTATCGTCTGAAAATTTTACGCCAAACTCAAGAAGAAATTAGTGCTCAACGCCACCAGCGCCATGGATATGGCCGTGGTTTAGCTCGTCTTCAGTGGCTGCGCGTACTTCTTGAATTTCTACATCAAAGGTCAAACGCTTACCAGCTAACGGATGGTTTGCATCAACCGTCACTTCTTTATCGTTGACGTCAGTGACAGTTACTAGCATCACTTGACCGCCAGCTTCTGACTGAAACTGCATACCAGGCTGGATATCATCAACGCCTTGGAAGTTTTCGCGTGGTACATGTTGTACCGCTTGTTCTTGGTATTCACCGTAACCATCAGCAGGCTCTACAACGGCATTGACTCTTTCGCCAGCAGATTTGCCTTCTAGTTGTTGCTCAAGACCTGGGATGATGTTGCTATGGCCATGTAAATACGCAAGCGGTTGACCTTCTGGAGACTGGTCAAGGATATTGCCTTCGTCGTCTTTTAGCGTGTAGTTAAACTTGACGGCAGTGTCTTTTGCGATAGTAGTCATAAATTATCCTAAATATGTCGTTATTGAAATTTAAATACGGTTGCAATAAACCTAAAAAAGCCAATCAGCCAGCCAAATAGCCACGTCATTAGTTAATTATCATCAGTTTATTAGGGTAACTTTAGCAGTTAGCATCTTTAATTGCGATGCTTGCCAGCGGTTTCAAGGTTAAAATCCGAAAAAATAGCAATTATTGGGCGAATTAATGTAAATAAATATGATTTTTCAGTTTTGGTGGTTGGTAAGGATAAGAGGCTAAAGTTTGGCAGTTGCGTTTTTGCATGATGGCTTCTACCATAGTCATAAACATAAGGATAATAACGATTATGAATTTATCTTCTCAAGCCTCACCGATTAATAGTTCGAATCAGCAGAGTGCAGGTATCTCTTATCAATTTGACTTTGCCCGGTTTTTAGAGCATTTGGTCGATGTCGCGCTGACCTTTACCGCTGATACCGACGCGCCAAGTTTGTGGCTGCCAGCATGGATTCCGGGTAGCTATTTAATGCGTGAATTTGCCCGTAATATCACTGCGGTGCATTATGATATTTTAGACAGACAAGTCGTTTCTAACGATAAACAAATCAACACGTACCGTGCGCAAAAAACCGATAAAAATACATGGCAGTTGCCAGAGGCGCAGGCAGGGCAACGCATATGCGTCCTTTATGAAGTGTATTGTTATGATTTATCGGTGCGTACGGCGTATGTCGATCAGAAGCGTTTGTATGGCAATTTTACCTCGCTTGCATTAGCGATTGGTGGGCAAGAACAACAAGAGGTAGAAGTTGATTTAATCGTGCCAGCTGCATTTTTAACTGATAAAGACGCTAGTCTTGTGCGCTTGGCGTGTGGACTTGAGGCAGTACAGTCGCAAATTGATAAGCTGCGAATATATACTCTACAAGCAGACAGCTATCATGAGCTGATCGATCATCCGTTTGAGATAGCCGAACAAGATAGCTTTGATTTTATTATTCAAGATAATAGCCATCAGACGCTTAGCCATCATTTTTATCTTTCAGGTAAGCATAGCGCTAACATGGGACGCTTGCAGCAAGACGTCACCCAAATCTGTCAGACTTATCTAGATTGGCTTGGTGATGCGCCCTTTAACGATTACACCTTTATGACCTTTGCCAGTGGGCAGGATTATGGCGGGCTTGAGCATATCAACTCGACAAGTTTGATTACCCCGCGCCGCGATTTGCCCAATGCTGATGAGCCAAAAGTACCAAGTAGCGACTATCAACGCTTTTTGGGCTTATGCAGTCACGAGTATTTTCATGCGTGGTGGGTCAAAACTGTCCGTCCAGATGTGATGCTAGAGGTGGATTTACGCCGCGAAGCTTTTACGCCGCTGCTTTGGGTGTTTGAAGGTTTTACCTCTTATATCGATGATTTTATGTTGCAGGCGTCAGGTGTCATTGATAAAGCAAGTTACCTTAAATTACTGGCTGAGCAAATCACTCGCTACTATCAAACACCGGGGCGCACGCATCAGAGTGTCGCCGAGTCGAGCTTTGATGCTTGGATTAAGCTGTATCGCAACGATGAAAATACCGGCAATGCAGGTATCAGTTATTACAACAAAGGCGCGTTGGTGGCGTTATGCTTGGATTTAACCCTGCTTACAAAAAGTGCTGGGCGTTATCGTTTGTTTGATGTGGTTAAAGAATTTTATAGCCAAGCAAAGCAAAAGGATAATAAACGTATTGGCATCAGTAGTGCCGATATGGGTGCAGTTATCGGGCAGTTTATGCCGTTAGCAGATTGGGAAGAGTTTGAGCGCCGTTATGTTAATGGCGTTGAGGAGCTACCACTAGAGACGCTGCTTGCGGAAAATGGTATTAAGATTCATACCAACACTAAAGAGACTGCCGATAAAAACATACCGTGGGGCATGCGTTGCAGTGAGACGCCGCTTGGACTTAAGGTTAATCGCGTCAACCGTGACAGCGCTGCCGCTAAGGCGGGTATTTCAGCGCATGACGTCATTGTCGCTATCGATGGGATTAAAGCAGACACCAAGCAATTAGCAACGCTTAGCATTGCTACCTGCCCTGTACAATGTCATTTATTTCGCCGTGATGAGCTAATGGTAGTTGAGGTTGTGCCTAAAGAGTTGAGCGATAAAGCTAAGCATGACGTTAATCAGACAGTTTTCCCGCATAGCGTCAGCTTACGGTTAGCAAGGGCGAGTACAGATTGTGAAGACGATGGGGACTCTGTCGTGTACGCCAATACTGAAAATACATGGCTAAATGCGCTAGCACGCCATCAAAGTGAATAGATAAATAATAAAGCGTGAAGACATTAAAAACCCTTGTTAAGTACGCAGCTTAGCAAGGGTTTATATTTTTAATATTCGGAGTGCTATAAGCAATAGTTAAGAGTTTATAGCTGTTTAACTTGTCGCTTTAGTGGTTTCTTTGATCGCTTCTTTATTATTTGCTTCATCATTGATAACAGCTTTATCGGAGTCTGTAATCGCTGTGTCAGGCGCTTTATTTGCCGCAATCCAGCTTTGCATCAGCTCAATCTCAGGCTGCTGAGCATCGATAATGTCTTGTGCCAATTTGCGCATTTCTTCATCGGTACCGTATTGGAGCTGTACCTTTGCCATGTCCACCGCGCCGCGATGATGTGGCAACATACCGCGCGCAAATGCCATATCAGCGACAGGCTCAGCAATACCGAGCATCATATCGCTATGCATGGTATTCATTCCCTTTGCATACGCTTCTTGTATGGCTTCGGTATTGGGTTTTGGCTTGGGCGCATCAGGATGGCTTGCGAGCCATTTATTAAGAATATCAATCTCAAGCTGCTGTGAGTCGATGATGTCTTGTGCAAGTTTACGCATGGTTTCATCAGTGCCGTACTTTAGCTCGATTTTTGCCATATCTACCGCACCGCGATGATGGCCGAGCATGCCTTTGGCGAAGGCGGTATCAGGATCGTTATAACCCATACCAACCATCATTTCATTATGCATACTGATCATTGACTTTGTATAGTCTTTCAGCATATCTGACATTTTTTCAGCGTTTACTGTAACATCATTGGCAGCGACGTCGTGCCCAGCGTGAGCATCCTCGGGAGCTGTTTCAGATGGTTCATTAGTGGCTTGAGTGGCCTCTTCTATTGGCATCACCTCGCTATCCTCAGTTGCTGGCTGGCAAGCGCTTAGCAGCAGGGTAGTAGCCACACTGGTAGCAAACAAAGCAAAATGACGAGAGGCAATCATGATATATCCTTACTATCAAAAAAACAGAAAACAGGCTCAACGAAGAATAAGACAGAAAGCAAGATAAATAATGGCCAAATTTAAACCGATATAAAACGCGAAAATACGGCAAGGTTGGCAAGTCAGCGCAGTTTTGCATCTTAACAAATAAACCTTACGCGTTCGAGACACGCCGTTTAAAAAGTCGTAATATTTAAATCAGAGCAAAATTGGCTCATATAAGCGGATAAGGTTTAATTTGCCACGCTAATCTAATCGACAATTCCTAACTGCCGACAGCGCTCACTATTTAGGTAAATACGCACAAACTCACCAACACCAAGCGAACCAAGCTCAAATCCTGCCACCGACCAACGAATCAGACGCAAGCAAGGCAGTCCAACATGGGCGGTCATGCGTCTTACTTGGCGATTTTTGCCCTCATAAATAGTTAGCATTAGCCATGACGTTGGCACGTTTTTACGCTCGCGAATGGGCGGATTTCGTTGCCATAAGTCAATCGGCAAATCACCTTCCTCAACCAGTCGTGCAACTGCTGGCAAGGTTTTGCCATCTTTTAAATGTACTCCCGCCGCCAATTGCTCTAGTTGAGCCGCGCTTACCAAACCTTCGACTTGTACCAAATAAGTCTTCCCTTGTTTTTGCTTGTTTTGAGCGAAGTTCTTGGCTGACGGCGGCTGGGTAATGGCTTTATTTACTCGTCCGTCACTGGTCAAAATCAATAAGCCTTCTGAGGTGGCATCAAGTCGACCAGCAACGCGCAGCGATTTGTCAGTAAAATACTGCGATAGAGTGGTGTGATCATTATTGCTGTCATCACGAAATTGACTTTGGACGCCGTAAGGTTTGTTGAATAAAATTAGGCTAGAGGTCGACATAAAATGGCATTTCCCAAAAATAAATTGATTGCTACAACATGGTTAACAAATGGCGTGCACGGCAGTCTAAAATGTTTTTACGCAAAAGTAAAAAGCGGACTGTTGCTAAAAAATAACTCAGATAAGCAAACGTAACAATAACAATAAACGAGATATTAAATAACCCTGCTCATGTTGTGGTATTTATAATATTGATTGGCAAAACTGACGTATGCAAAAGAAAAATTATCAGTCATGTTTTTATGTTAGTACACTATTGAAGGTAAATGATGATATTTTTATATCATTCATCTGGTAGAAATCATGAAAATGATTATCTAACATACTTTTAAACCTATTGGCGTATCGGCATTTTACGTAAATTATTAATACGTAACTCGCTAGCATAATGCCATTTTAAAGCCAAAATATTTTAGCCAGCATAACAGAACGCCAAGGAAACTGGCGCAACCAATATATAAGTATAAAAGGAGTTTGACCCCATGCCCTATGATAAAGTTATCGTCCCAAGAGACGGCGCAAAAATAACCGTCAACGCTGATTTGTCCCTAAATGTCCCTAATCATCCGATTATTCCCTTTATCGAAGGCGATGGCATCGGCGTTGATATCACGCCGGTGATGATTAAGGTCGTCGATGCCGCCGTAGCAAAAGCCTATAAAGGCAAAAAATCGATCGTTTGGATGGAAGTTTATTGCGGCGAAAAAGCTTCTAAGATTTACGACGGCGAATACATGCCGACCGAAACGCTGGAGATTTTGCGCGAGTATGTCATAAGTATTAAAGGGCCTCTCACCACGCCAGTTGGCGGCGGTATGCGCTCATTAAACGTTGCATTACGGCAAGAGCTTGACCTGTACGTCTGTCAGCGTCCCGTACGCTGGTTTGAGGGTGTGCCAAGTCCTGTGCATAGCCCAGAGCTGACCGATATGGTGATTTTCCGCGAAAACTCAGAAGATATTTATGCCGGTATCGAGTGGAAAGCGGGCAGTGATGACGCCAAAAAAGTTATTAAATTCCTAAAGGAAGAGATGGGCGTGACCAAAATCCGTTTCTCAGATGACTGCGGTATCGGCATCAAGCCTGTATCAAAAGAAGGCTCGCAGCGTTTGGTACGTAAAGCTATCCAGCATGCAATCGATAATGACTTACCGAGCGTCACTCTCGTGCACAAAGGTAATATCATGAAGTTTACCGAAGGCGCGTTTAAAGAATGGGGCTATGAGCTTGCCGCTGAACGTTTTGGTGCTGAATTACTCGATGGCGGGCCTTGGATGACGATGAAAAACCCAAAAACCGGTAATGACATTATCATTAAAGACGTCATCGCTGATGCTTTTTTGCAGCAAATCCTGATGCGCCCTGCTGAGTACTCAGTCGTTGCAACCTTGAACTTAAACGGTGATTATATCTCTGATGCGCTTGCTGCTGAAGTGGGCGGTATCGGTATCGCGCCGGGTGCCAATAAAGGCGGCTCAATCGCTGTTTATGAAGCTACCCACGGCACAGCGCCTAAATATGCTGGTCAAGATAAGGTCAATCCAGGTTCGTTGATTCTATCGGCAGAGATGATGTTGCGCGATATGGGTTGGATAGAAGCAGCCGACCTTGTTATCGCAGGTATCAAAGGCGCGA
This sequence comes from Psychrobacter sp. YGAH215, assembly GCF_007280595.1. Lineage (NCBI taxonomy): Bacteria > Pseudomonadati > Pseudomonadota > Gammaproteobacteria > Moraxellales > Moraxellaceae > Psychrobacter > Psychrobacter sp. YGAH215. The sequence goes on from NZ_VKLR01000015.1 coordinate 74,836, forward strand.
TTAAAAATAAAACCGTCACTTATGACTTTGAGCGTTTGATGCCAGATGCTATTTTGCTCAGTAGCTCGGAGTTTGGCAAAGCCATTATTAAGCATATGGATGTGTAAGGGCTTTATAGCATGTGATTTTATAATTTATAGCGTAAACAATAAACCATCTATATTTTTATAGATGGTTTTTTTTGTGCTTATGGGTTTTTATACTGATTATTGAATTTCAATTTAACTGTCATTTTTACCACGACTTTTACCGCTACCATTCGCTGTCCATTTGACCACCGATAAGCTGGTTGAAGCCATTAAACCGAGCACTAAGTAGCCAATCAACGCCTGTAAACTTGCAAAAACCCGAGTCATGCCTTGTGGCCGAAAATCACCATAGCCTGTTGAAGTGAAAGTGACGACAGCATAGTAGCAGCACGCCCAAAAATCTTGCGAAATGGGATTGCCATCGAGCGTGGTGTCGACGATGCCGACTTCGTAATAAAGTGCCGAAAAGGTAAGCAAAAATAAAAAGACATTAAGCGTTGTCATCGCAAGCTCTTTCCATAAATTGCCATCATCGCCATAGATGCGCTGCAAGGTGCTAAAAAGCGACCACATAAAAATCCCGCAAAACAAGAAGGCAAGGCCGATAGTAAATATATCGCGCCACCTATTGTCCGGTAAAAAATGCGTCAGTAAATACCATATACTGCCAGTGAGGATATAAATAAAAAGAGTTCCTCTGGCGGTTGTTATTTTTTCTAGTATCATAAGATTTCATCCATACGCTCAGTATTATGCTTAGTCTTAGGCCCAGTAAATGCTCAAAAATAATTTTAACATTGAGCGTCATCTAACCATAGCAGTAGGGCGCTTCATATAAAACATTGGTATAGGTGTTTGCTTTGAACGTTTTAAGCAGCACAGAACCTATAAAAACGCCCCAATAGCCTAGGACTATTGGGGCGTTTGTTTTAAACTGACTTTAATAAGACTTGTTCAGCCAGCTTGGTTCTATTTACAACCAAGTATTTATGACAATGAAGCAATAGCTTCGTTGAATAACGGACTTGGGCGCATGGCTTTTTCAGCCAATGCTTCATCAGCTAAGTAGTAGCCTTTTAGATCCATCGATTTGCCTTGAACTTCATTCAGCTGCTCAACGATAGCGGCTTCATTTTCTTCAAGTTTTTGGGCCAGCGGCGCAAACTGTGCTTTTAGCTCGCTATTTTCATCTTGAGCAGCCAGTTCTTCTGCCCAATATTTTGCCAGATAGAAATGACTACCACGGTTATCAAGCTCGCCAGTTTTACGTGATGGCGATTTGTCATTTAACAGTAGTGTTTCAGTGGCTCTATCAAGGGCGTCTGCCAATACTTTCGCTTTGGCATTGTCATCATTTTTCGCCAAATGCTCTAAAGATTCGGTCAAGGCTAGGAACTCACCGAGAGAATCCCAACGTAGATGGTTTTCTTCGATCAGCTGCTGTACGTGCTTCGGTGCTGAACCGCCTGCGCCAGTCTCGAACAAACCGCCGCCTTTCATTAGTGGCACAACTGACAGCATTTTCGCACTGGTGCCCAATTCTAAAATCGGGAACAAGTCAGTCAGATAATCACGCAAAATATTACCAGTGGCAGAAATCGTATCTAAACCACGGGCAACGCGCTCTAGGGTGTAACGCATGGCGCGAACTTGTGACATGATTTCGATATGCAGACCGTTGGTGTCATGATCTTTTAAGTACATTTGTACTTTTTTAATCAGCTCGTTTTCATGCGGACGGTAAGGGTCAAGCCAGAAAATAACCGGCGTATTTGATTCGCGCGCACGGCGTACTGCAAGCTTAACCCAATCTTGGATTGGTTCATCTTTAACCTGACACATGCGCCAGATGTCGCCTTTTTCAACACGTTGCTCAAGTAAGACTTCGCCTGAATCGATGTCGACAATACGTGCGATACCGTTATCGCTAGATTCAAAGGTTTTGTCGTGCGAGCCGTATTCTTCCGCTTTTTGCGCCATCAAACCAACGTTTGGTACTGTACCCATGGTGGTTGGGTCAAAGTTACCATGCCATTTACAGAAATTAATCATTTCTTGGTAAATACGCGCAAAGGTCGATTCAGGCATGACCGCTTTACAGTCATATAATTTACCATCAGCGCCCCACATTTTACCGCCGTTACGAATCATCGCCGGCATAGATGCATCAACAATCACGTCACTTGGAGAATGGAAGTTGGTAATGCCTTTTGAAGAATCAACCATCGCTAGACGCGGACGATGTACTTGGCAGGCATGGAGATCGCGCTCAATCTCTTCACGTAAGCTGGCTGGCAATTCGGTGATTTTTTCGTACAAGCTTGCCATACCGTTATTGACGTTGATACCTAGCTCATCAAATAACGCGCCATGTTTTTGGAAAGCGTCTTTATAATAAATACGCACCGCGTGACCGAAGACGATAGGGTGTGATACCTTCATCATCGTGGCTTTTACATGTAATGAGAATAAAATACCGGCTTCGCGGCAATCTTCCATTTCACGCTCATAGAACTCAAGCAGCGCTTTTTTGCTCATAAACATCAAGTCGATGACTTCTTTATCAAGTAAGGCAATCTTTGGTTTTAATACCTTGGTCGTACCGTCTTCGAGCAACAGCTCCATACGCACGGTACGCGCTTTATCCAAGGTCATCGACTGCTCGCCGTCATAAAAGTCGCCGCTGTGCATGTGCGAAACGTGTGTCTGTGACCACTGTTTCCATTCGCCCATCGAGTGCGGATGTTTACGCGCGTAGTTTTTGACTGCTTTTGGCGCGCGGCGGTCTGAGTTACCTTCACGTAATACAGGGTTGACCGAGCTGCCTAAGCTTTTGCCATAACGGCGACGGATTTCTTCTTCCTCTGCGTTTTTTGGCTCGTCTGGAAAATCAGGAATCGCGTAGCCTTTAGCTTGTAGCTCTTTGATAGCCGCTTTTAGCTGCTGTACAGAAGCACTGATATTTGGTAGTTTAATGATATTGGCGTTTGGATCTTGAGTCAATTTGCCAAGCGCTTCTAAGTTATTTGGAACGCGCTGCTCTTCGGTTAAGTAGTCTGGAAATTCAGCCAACACACGCGCCGCGACCGAGATATCACTGGTTTCAACATCGACGCCTGCTGTCTGGGCAAATGCTTTTACAATCGGCAAAAATGATAAGGTGGCAAGCGCTGGGGCTTCGTCAGTTTTTGTATAAATAATTTTTGACATGTTAGTAGATTATTCCTTGTTGTCATTAATGAGGTTAATAAGGCTGCGGTATCATTTAATAGCTTTATACAGCCCTTATACCATAATGGTCTACGGGGTTGGTTCGAGGTTCAAATACATCAGTCGTCTTTTATCGCCATTCTTGAGCGAGTATGACGGCGAGAAAAGTTTCGTCGCCAGCCATTTATGTTTATTCGTCTTTATAAAGCAGGCGCTCGATCAAGCACTAGCTTTATTAAAGAGTGATTATAAAACATTATAAAAGGTCACACTCAAAAGACCGTAGTTAAAAAGTTATGCAAACCAGCGACTCAATACTCAGGATTTACAATGATCTGAGCGCGAATGGCTGACGCTATATTATAGTTGATCCACTATAAATCTGATATGATGTCAATGTTGTATATTGAACTAAGTATACTATTTTCGCTCATACCCTATGTATCTGAATTATATTAAGCTAATAATAGCCTTATTCTACCAGTCCTCGCCCTCAATATCATCTTTTGCGTGTAATTAGCGCGCTTTTAGTGCCATTTTTACTTTTGTAAGCTTGTTTTTGAAATGATCGGCTTATCGACGTTGAAATAGTCTACATACTTCAAATTATCTGTTTTTAACACACTAACGCTAGCAAAACCCAATCCTGCGCTCCATCAATAAAAGACTTAGTAATCTGTCCGTAGGGCATTTTTATGCGCCTTTGTTTATAACCCTTCTTCATAAAAGTATTTTAGCGCTAGATAAGTTCTGGTTTTTTGCAAATTGTGACAGCAAACGCGCTGATATTTGCTAGGCTAAACGATAAAACCAATGAGCTTAAGAAAAAATTCTAAAAATAGTGTGGTGATGATGAATTTACAATATGCGTTACTCAGTGATAATAGCTGGCAGGATATGGCGCGTTGGCAAACGCCAGATACGCCTTTTATGACATTTGAGTTTTGGCAAGCACTTAGTGATACAGGCGCAATTGGTGAGCAAGCAGGTTGGTTGCCGATTTATGTCTTAATCCATCGGCCAAATGAGACAGATGGCGTTATTGATAATAATGCGAATGATGATAAAAGTAATGCTGCGCAGCCAGCGCTTACCTCAGAACCAATAGGGCCGCCTGTTGCGGTTATGCCTGTTTTTATTAAAGGGCATCATCAAGGCGAGTTCGTTTTTGACCATGCGTGGGCACAAGCTTATGCGCAGTATGGTCTTGATTATTATCCGCGTTTGGTGACTAGCGCGCCTTATACACCCGTGACTGGCCAACGTCTGTGGCTAGCAGAAGGTGAGGCGCTAAATGCGGATATTTTAAAGACAGCTATCGCAGGCGTTGATGATATCGCGCAGCAAGTAGAGGCCTCTAGCTGGCATGGTTTGTTTGTGACGTCTGAGATGGTAGCTATTGCTAACGCGTCAATGCCGACTGATACCGATATAGAAATGGCGCTTAATAATCAAAAAAATAGCGGTACAGTAGAACCGATTGAGCTACCGATACTTGAGCGGCAGGGCTGCCAGTTTTTATGGCAAAATAAAAATGTCAGTCAAAACAATAAACAATTTGCCGACTTCGAGGCATTTTTGGCAACCTTTAGAGCCAAAAAACGCAAAACCGTGCGTGCTGAGCGGCGTAAAGTCACCGAGCAAGGTATTGTATGCCAGCGCAAATGCGGTGATGCTATCACTGAAGAAGATTGGAAAACGTTTTATCATTGTTATGTGATGACATACGCGGTACGAGGGCAAGAGCCTTATTTAACATTAGATTTTTTCAAGAAATTAGCTGCTAGCATGCCTGAGCATTTGATGCTGGCACAAGCACTTGATGCCAATGGTGAAATTATCGCTAGCAGTTTGTTCTTTTATGATAAACCCAATAGCCAAAACGCCACGCTTTATGGTCGTTATTGGGGCGCGCTTGCTGAGTATGATAGCCTGCACTTTGAGCTGTGCTATTATCAAGGTATCGAGTTTGCGATTGAGCAAGGTTTGACGTATTTTGATCCCGGCACCCAAGGTGAGCACAAATTAGTCCGAGGTTTTGTTCCGACCAAAACTCACTCGTTGCACCGTATTTACGATGGGCGTTTTGTCCCAGCGATTAGTAATTTTTGCCTAAAAGACCGCATGCATATGGCGCAATATCGCAAGCAAGCCTTTGCAGCATTGCCTTTTAATATTGATAATATGCCGACGTTTGATAGTACTGATTAATCCTCGATCATTTTTTTGCTAATCTTTGCCCAATGACTTCCTACCTAATACTTTTCTATCAGCTGTAAACTATGACTCCTCATTTTTCTCATTCTGCTCCATCATCCGCTCCCACTGAGCTAGTAGATTTTCTCAATACCGAAGGGTCGCTGACGGCCATGCTCGAAGTAAAAGCAGGGCAGCCGTTACGCGTCGAGCGCAGTTTTGAAGGCTATCGGTTATTATCCTTAGCACAAAAAAAGCAATTGGGTTTGCAAGGCGCGGCGTTAAACCGTCCGTTATTGGCGTGGGTACGCGAGTCGCAGCTATATGGCGATAATGAGCAGCCATGGGTACAAGCCCAAAGCGTTTTCCCGCTAGTAAGTTTGAAGGGGCGCGCTCGCCGTTTACAGCAGCTAAAAAGTACGCCGATTGGCTATGTGTTGTTTAAGCGCCGCCGTACTTTACCCAATCAACGTTCTATCGAAAAGACGGCAGACGGCTGGCAACGGCAGACGCTATATGATTGGTATGGACGTAAAATCCTGATTAGTGAGACTTTTTTAGCAGCGTTTTTGTCCAAGAGTGATTAAATAATTACAATAAAGACTGATATACAAAATCAGTAAGTCATTTATTTTATTGCGCATTTATTTCTCTAATAACGCCATTTAAATCTCTCAGCTTTCCGTGAGGTTTTTTTGCGCTCATCGCACAAAGTTTCATGCTACACTTAAGCCATAGCGATGATGTCGATGCCCTTCTGCGCACCGATTTTATTGCTGATTTGGACAAGTTTTTAACAGGCCAATTGCCTGTGCTTGCCAATTTTATCTCCTTTTATTACTCGCCTCTTTTCAATGAGCATCACCATTAACGATAGCCACTACCTAGGACATCACTATGTTTAAAGATATTTCTATCAAAGAGTTTGATCCAGTACTTGCTGAAGCCATGGCCGCTGAAAGCGTTCGTCAAGAAAACCACATCGAGCTTATCGCTTCAGAAAACTACTGCTCACAAGCAGTGATGGAAGCACAAGGCACTGACCTGACCAATAAATACGCTGAAGGCTATCCTGGTAAGCGTTATTATGGTGGTTGTGAGCACGTCGATGTGGTTGAGCAATTGGCCATTGATCGTGCAAAAGAATTGTTTGGCGCAGAATACGTCAACGTTCAGCCGCATTCTGGTAGCCAAGCAAACTCGGCTGTTTTCTTAGCATTATTAGACGCCAATGACACCGTGCTTGGCATGAGCTTAGACGCTGGTGGTCACTTGACGCACGGTGCGCATATCAACTTCTCAGGTCTAAACTACAACGCCGTACAGTATGGTTTGGTTGAAGAAACTGGTCTGATCGATTATGACGAAGTTGAGCGTTTGGCAAAAGAGCACAAGCCTAAGATGATTATTGCTGGTTTCTCAGCCTATTCGCAAGTGGTCGATTGGCAGCGTTTCCGTGATATCGCTGATGAAGTTGGCGCGTACCTTTTAGTAGATATGGCACACGTTGCTGGTTTGGTCGCAGGTGGTGTTTATCCAAACCCAGTACCATTTGCCGATGTGGTCACGACTACCACGCACAAAACCTTGCGTGGCCCACGTTCAGGTATGATTTTAGCACGTGATGAAGAATTGGCGAAAAAGCTAAATTCTGCTGTCTTCCCAGGCAATCAAGGCGGCCCGCTCATGCACGTCATCGCGGCAAAAGCGGTTTGCTTTAAAGAAGCCTTAGAAGATAATTTCAAAACCTATCAGCAGCAAGTGGTCAAAAACGCCAAAGCAATGGCAAAAGTGATTCAAGACCGCGGCTATGAAATCATCTCTGGCGGTACTGAAAATCACTTGATGCTTATCAGCCTAGTCAGGCAAGAAATGACGGGTAAAGAAGCCGATAAATGGCTTGGTGATGCGCACATTACCGTGAATAAAAACGCCGTACCAAACGATCCAAAATCGCCATTTGTTACTTCAGGTATCCGTATCGGTACGCCAGCGATTACCACGCGCGGCTTTAACGAAGCACAAGCTGGCGACTTGGCTGGTTGGATTTGTGACGTGCTAGATAGCCGCGGTGATGAAAAAGTTGCTGCTGAAGTACGCGGCAAAGTGGAAGCGATCTGTAAAGAGCTACCAGTTTACGAAAAGAACCAGTAGTTTTTAAATGCTTAACTTTAACAGTTAGGTATAAAAACCGCTTAGCTTTGCTAGGCGGTTTTTTTGTGGTTCGTGTTGAGTATACACTTAGTGATAAAGGTGTTTAACGTAAAAATAGCTAGACCAGTTTCTTTCATCATTAACAGAATTTTATAAAGCTAATCAAAGATCATAGAATCAATAGTATTTTCGGAAGTATTTCTTCTAGCTAAAACTAAATCCTTAATGTGATTAATTAACTCAAAGCATATTTTTCCATATCGGTCACCGCTCATACGACAAACTAATTCTTTTTCAGTTGTATTTAAATTATCTATATCTATGTAATGACCACTTCTGTTAGTTAGCACTAATTCAAAGAAATCAATTTCTTCATAGCTATAATCATTTGAATGATATTGGTCGTTTAATTCTTGGTGGAAGTCTTGAATCTCATATTTTTCTACTAAGAAGTATATAAAACTAGTGTTTTGGGTGAAATTATATCCAAGATTTAAACTATTGTCTTCACTACTACCTAGCGTATTCATATCAATAGTTTGTATGCTTTCAAAAAACACAGCAAGTAACCTGATTCTTTCATCAACAGTTTCAAATTTCGAAGGAACTGCATCAAGAATTTTATTTATTCTTGGTAATATCCAAATATTTTCTAGTACTTCTCTGTTCATGTTAAACATCATACTAATAACGTTGTCAGAACGATATCGCTCTCCTACCTTATTCATAACTTGTTCTTTTACATTTCTATTAGTGAGATGATACGCTGTAAAATATTCTTGAAAAGACCTATGGGTGAAGCAGTAGCCTAAACCATCTCGCATCAATAGAGGTACATTATTAAGGAGCTCTGCCTTTAAATTTTCATACTTAACATCGTGACTAAAATAATTTAGACTCTTAGTTAATAGAGAATTTAAATCCTCTCCAGATATTTCAAAATTCTGTTTATGATATGTAGCAAGGCAAAATAGCGAAAAAACATTTCTCAACTCATACATATCTAAATTGGTTAAACTTTTCCTGTGAAAGTTTTCCTTCGTTACATCATGTTTATTAAATAGAGCTTGATAAGCTAAATCGTAAAATATATGTACTTTATCAGGGATATCACCGAACTGTTCATAGGTAACTAACATAATAGTTAGCAATAATGGATTACTAGAAAATCCTTCATGCTTTATAAATAAGCCAGAGTTGAGAGCTTGTGTAAATCTCTCTTTAATACTTTCATCATATTTCAGATTTCTTATAACTTCTGTAGCTTGAGATAGGTTTAAAGGCTCTATATAAGCGACATTATATAGAGACCAATCTGTAAATCCGTTATACTCAGGACGTGAAGAAGTAAGAATTATTAGGTTAGGGTGTCTATCGGCTAAAGCATTGATTTCTTTTAAATAATCATCTTTCAAGTCATAGTTAACCTCGTCAAAACCATCCAAGAAAACTATAGTGCCATCTCTATCCAATAAATAATCTAGGTTTTCCTCGTTAAATTTTTTGTTATAGGTGGCTATATCACTTCTGAGCGTCTCAAATATACTTTTGCTAGTTTCGTTGACTTTTCTTAATTCTAAAAATAAAGGAAGTAGCTTTTGCTCATTTCTAATGACGTTAATAAACATACTCTTTAAAAAACAAGACTTACCAGAACCTGCTGTCGCACTTACAACCATTTTTTTTGAATTAAGTAACACGTCAAAAAAATCTTCTTGCGTAAATATTTCGTCCTTCCATCTGATATTTTGTGCAACATAAATCTCATCGAGCTCAACAACTTGGGATGAAAAGAACGCCATCTTGACCTTAGAAAGATTAACCAATTTTGCGTACAGATAATCCTTCAAAGCGAAGTTGTACTTAGTAGCAAATTTTTGATAGTCCTTTCCAATAAGGTTGCCTAGATAACGTCCACTTTCTTTCAAGATTTCATGTAAGTCTTTCACGTTTGAAGTTGGCGCTTGAAGTTCCATAACTATCCTAAAATTTTTTAGTAAATTTTTCTGAACCAATAAGTCTCTAATCTAATCGTTCTTTCCTTCTTTGCTAAGTTAATCAGCTTACCTTTACTCATGATACTCTCGCAGATTACGTCATAATTGAGTTGAGTTTAACTAAGCCTTTATACAAAAGCTAATGAAAAAGCTGGACTACGATTACGAAGCCCAGCTTTATTAGTTTGAGTCTAACGACATTGCATCAATAGCTTAAAACGGTAACTTGGTAAATATCTGCAAGATAGTTGCGTTAACGATATCGACAAAGAAGGCACCAACCATTGGTACAATCAAAAACGCTTTCGGTGATGGCAAGTAGCGATCGGTCACTGCCTGCATATTGGCAATCGCCGTCGGCGTGGCGCCCATACCAAAACCTGAGTGTCCAGCTGCCAAAACAGCGGCATCATAGTCTTTACCCATGATTCTAAAGGTAACAAAATAAGCATAACCAATCATGACTAAAGTCTGCACGACTAAGATAATCAATACAGGGCCTGCCAAATCTGTCAACTCCCATAGTTTTAGCGATAGCAGCGCCATGGCTAAGAATAGACTTAATGACGCATTACCAATCACATCGATAGCACGGTCGAACATATCAAAATTAAACACCATGGTTAAGGCATTACGAATGATAACGCCGCCCGCTAATGCCCAAACGAAGGTAGGCAGCTCAAACGCGGTATCTGCTGCAACCAGCGTCATGATATCTGCAAACGCCAACGCCCCTGCAAACAAAGCCAATGACTCAATCGTAGAAGAGGCGGTAATTAGGCGGATATTATCAGGTTTTTCAAACATCTCTTCATGGCGATGATCGCCATCTTCGCTATGTTTGGTACTATATAACGATTGCTTGCCAGCAAGCTTTTCAACGTCGCTTTGATTGGGATTAACAGGGGTCGGTTTTAGTCCCATTTTATTGATCAATCGGCGTGCAACAGGACCACCAACCAGACCACCTGCAACCAAACCATAGGTAGCAACGGCAATGCCAAGGGTAGTAGCACCCACCACATTGTACTGTTCTTCTAATACAACGCCCCACGCGCCTGCGGTACCATGGCCGCCTGTTAGAGCGATAGAGCCAGTCACCAAGCCGAGCAGCGGATCAAGTCCCAATACGCTGGCCATCGCCACCCCAACCACGTCTTGTAAAATAATAAAGACCGAGACGACGATAGTGAAAATTAATAAAGGCGTACCACCTGCTTTCAGCCGTCCAAAGTCGGCGCTAAGTCCGATAGAGGCAAAGAACATCAGCATGGTTGCTGTTTGTAGGCCTTGGTGAAAGTTAAAGCTATAACCCCAAATCAAATTAAGGGCATAAACAATTACAGCAGCAATCAAGCCACCAGCCACGGGTTCTGGGATATTAAAGTCTTCCAAAAACTTAATTTTCTTCACCAAAAAGCGCCCTAATAACAGCACCAATGTGGCAAAAATCAGGGTGTAATATCCATTTAATGTTACTTCCATAAGTTCATCCTTTCTCTAAATATGAATTCACCTAAATTCGGGATAAAACTGGCTTTATCTCGAATTTAGGTTCTGCTCGTTTTGCTATGCGTAGGCATCATCTGACGCCTCAATAATCCATAATTGCGGTTTGCCAAAATCTTTATAAGCGTCTTCGATCAGGCGCTTAAAGGCATTAAAGTCCTCGCTGTTAATTTTCTCTATCCCATTTAAGTAAAGTGTGAGGTGAGTAATATCACTATCGGTTAAACAGTCCCAAGCGCTGTCCCAATTATGGGCAAAATAGTCGGGAAAATTGGCTACTTTCGCTAAGCTATTTAGTAGTGTTTCTTTATCCAAGACATCGCCAATGGGAATGTTAATCGCATGCTTAGGAATGCGATGAATAAGCGCTTCGTTTTTTTGGGCAATGGCGTTTTGGTTAACGTCATTTTTTTTAATATAATAAATCGCTTGGCTCATATCATCTCACCTGCAATTGTCGGAAGCTATCATAATGGTCGACGGTCAAATAATAGACGGTTGGCGGATGACCGCCGGTGACAATACGCCGTGCGCCGCGATGCGAAACGCCGGGCGTCGGCACGGTATATTCGCGATAATAGCCTTGCGACTGGGCAGGCAATTTGCCTTCGCGATTATAAAAGGTGGTGCCATCTTTATTCGGATAAGGAAACGGGCCACCTTGCTGAATCAGCGCCAGTGTTTGGTCAATTTGCGCGTCACCCGTGATAGCTGCTGTGGCTGCTGTATCAGGGCTAGAGGTTTTAGGAGCTGTCTGCGTTATAGACGTTGCTGGCGTGCTGTCTGCAAAAAAACTAGACGTCAAATCGCCAAAGAAGTAGACCGCCACGGCAAACAGGGCGATAAAACTTAGTAGAGTAGATAAGCCAGTTTTTTTATGTGGCTTGCTTTGGTTATGTTTTGACTGGTTTTTTCGATGATAGCTAGCGTTATTTGTATGCGTATTTTTTGCGTGTTGTTTGGTTGAATTTGCTAGCGGTGTTTTTGAGTCTGCCGTTTCTAAAATACTTAATTCGTTAGCGGTGATTTCGGTTGCGCGTAATTGGTTTTTATCATTACGCTGACTGTTAAAATAGACACGTTGACCCTCGCTTATCGGCCGCGATAAGCGCACGCTGCTGATATGAAAGAAGACATCTTCATCTTGATTGTCTACATCAATAAAGCCATAGCCTTTGTCAGCATTCCAGTGTTTAACTTTGCCACTTCGCATGGGCACGGCTTCCTATAGCGTGGTTTTTATTCAGCAAAATAATTTTTATATGCCATATATAGCATATTTATCAATAATAAAAAAACGCCAGCAATTAAGCTGACGTTATTTAAGATTATACTCGAATTAGGCAATAAATTATAGTGCAGCAATGATGCCCTAGGCGCGTGTTTCGCCGTGACCGTAAACAATCCATTTTTGCGAGGTTAAACCCTCAAGCCCAACCGGTCCACGGGCATGGATTTTATCAGTTGAGATACCGATTTCCGCCCCAAGTCCGTACTCAAAGCCATCGGCAAAACGGCTCGAGGCGTTAATCATCACGCTTGCCGAATCGACTTCGCGGATAAAGCGCTGTGACTTGGTGTAATTGTCGGTAATGATGACGTCGGTATGGTGGCTGCCGTGAGTGTTGATATGTTCAATCGCTTCATCGATACCCGTTACCACCTTGACTGCCAAGATAGGCGCAAGATATTCGGTGTCCCAGTCCTCGCTGGTGGCTGCCGATAAATGACCTTGCAGGGTAACATTGTCATTTAAAATCGCCTGTGACTTCTCATCGAGGCGCAGTTGCATGGCGTCATCGGCTGTTACGATGGCTTCAGCAATCTTTGGCAATAACTCATCGGCGACATTTTTATCGACCAACAGCGTCTCCATGGTATTACAAGTACCGTAGCGGTGAGTTTTGGCATTGACGCTGACTTTAATCGCCGTGTCTGCATCGGCATCGCTATCGATAAAGGTATGACAATTACCATCTAAATGCTTAATCACAGGGACGCGGGCATCGCGGCTGATACGTTCAATCAAACCTTTACCGCCGCGTGGTACGATCACATCGACATAGTCCGTCATGGTAATCAGCTCGCCAACAGCAGCGCGGTCAGTGGTTTCTAACACTTGTGCGCTATGCTCAGAAAGACCGACCTTTTTTAAACCCTGTAAAATGCATTTGGCAATCGCTTGATTGGACTCAAAGGCTTCAGAACCACCGCGCAAGATAATAGCGTTACCAGATTTTAGCGCCAGCGAAGCCGCTTCCAAGGTAACGTTGGGACGCGACTCATAAATCATCCCGACTACCCCGAGTGGCACACGCATTTTGCCTAAATGAATACCTGATGGACGATAAGTCATGTCGGTCACTTCACCGATAGGGTCAGGCAATGCCGCCACGTCTTTTAAACCTTGTAGCATACCATCGAAGCGTGCATCGTTTAGCTCTAGACGATCGAGTAAGGCAGCGTCCAAGTCGTTTTTTTGCCCCTTATCCATATCGATTTTATTGGCCGCTAAAATATCAGCTTTGGCGCTTTTTAACGCATCATAGATTGACATCAGCGCCGAATTCTTATCACCAGTATTAGCCGCAGCTAACGCTCGTGATGCCGCATGCGCTTGCTTGCCGACCGTCTGCATATAAGCAGTTACATCTGTGGTATTCGATTGCGTCATAAATTAACGTCCTTTTATCATCAATAATCTAAAAAAATATCGTTTAGCGCTCTAATGGCGCTCTGCTATTTAACATAGAGGAGATGAGGACGATAGTAAAGTCGATTTTGTGAACAACGACCGTTTAGCAAGCACTGCGGAGTTTTCTTATATTGTATTTTAAGGTTTTAACTTTTTATAGCGTCTATAAGCAATGGGAGATAAAAAAGTATGCTGTCAGTTACGTATTTTTAACAGAACTGCGCTGCAACTGCTAAGGTAGTCGTGGTCAATCGTGAGTATAGTGGGCGCTAAGACGGTCAATTCACACGCTATCTCATACGTTATCAATGAAAGACATAGCAATTGGCTGATGCAATAAAGTGATGAATTTTATAAAGAGATGAATTTTATAAAGATTAATAAACTAAAGACTCATTATGGAGAAAAAAATGGCTATTAAAAATAAAGCCTATAAAAACTGGCTCACAGTAGGCTTGGTAGCAGCAGCATTAAGCGTCAGCGCCTGCGGCAAAAAAGAAGAAGCGCCAATGGATGTTGAACCAACTGCGGACGCGCAGACGCCAGTAGAAAATAACGCTACTGGCGTGGCAACGGCAAACAGCACGGATGATGTCGCGGTTGCAAGTGCCGATGCTAATAATGGTATGGCCGTTAGCGAAAATGATGATGTCGCGGTAGCAACAGCTGATGATGCAGAAGTCCTGGATGGTACTGAAAGCGAAGAGCACATTTCGACTTACTAGTTAAGCTTGTTAAATGCCGCTTGCAAGCGTCGACTGACTATTTAGCAGATAAAACAGCGCTAGCGGCGTTAAGATGATAAAATAAGGCCCATAACTGACTATGCGTTATGGGCCTTATTTTGTCGTTGATTCCTTTTAAAAAGAATACCGCGCTACTTAGTTAGAATTATCTAAGCCGAGCGCCGTTTTGAGTATTTTTTTATCGGCAATGAATTATCCTGTCAAACTCTAATGATTTTTAATGACCTTTACTAACTGAAGGGGCAGGGTTTGCCTTTTTATCGCATTATAGGCGACAATGGCGCATTTTTTTATTCATGTTTTCACTCATATTTATTGGAAGTCTGCTAAACCATGCTTGATACTGCAAAGAATCCGACTCGGCCTATCGCCTTAGATTTACAAGACGTCCATAAAAGCTACGGCTCGTTGGCGGTGCTAAAAGGGGTGTCTCTAACTGCTTATGATGGCGACGTTATCTCTATTTTAGGCTCGTCTGGCTCCGGTAAGTCAACCTTGCTGCGCTGTATTAACTTGCTCGAAAAACCCAATCAGGGGCGTATCATCATCGGCAATGATGAGCTGATGCTAAAACCTGCCAAATCAGGCGAATTACAAGCGGCAGATATCAAGCAATTAGAGAGCTTACGCGCGCGCGTGGGCTTTGTGTTTCAAAACTTTAACTTGTGGCCACACAAAACCATTTTGCAAAATATCATCGAAGGACCAACGCAGGTCTTAAAAATCAAAAAAAACCAAGCGATTAGCGATGCAGAAAAACTGCTCGATAAAGTGGGTCTGCTCGATAAAAAAGACGCTTATCCGGCGAATTTATCGGGCGGTCAACGTCAGCGGGTAGCGATAGCACGTGCCCTTGCCATGCAGCCACAGGTGTTATTGTTCGATGAGCCAACCTCGGCCCTTGACCCTGAGCTGGTCAATGAAGTGCTCGCGGTCATGCGTGAGCTTGCCGCCGAAGGACGTACGATGCTGATTGTTACCCACGAGATGCGCTTTGCCCGTGAGGTATCAAGCAAAGTGGTGTTCTTGCATCAAGGTATCATCGAAGAGATTGGTACACCTGAGCAAGTTTTCGACCATCCAGAATCTGAGCGCGTTAAAGACTTTATGGCATCGCATCGTCAAAACTAGAAGCGAATGTTTTACAGGTGTTTGGTTGAATGTCAAAAAACCTAAAACGCTTGTGATACAAAAGTTGCCCTCAGTAATTTTCTTGGCCTAAATTTTCTTAGTCTTTTTATTACCGAATAATCACAGTTGGTATGCAAAACGTTTGTTTTTGATATTTGAGTCAGGTATTATCAAAGGGTTTATAGGCAGTCGCAACTGGCGTCTGCCTATGTCTTTATGTTCATTGGCTTGCTTATCTGGCAGGGACGTCAGAGAACAAAATATCAGAACCCTATATCAAAAACCTCATCAGAATTTAAGGAATGTATGATGTCGAATTCTCGCCTATTGTGGTCATCGATGACCGTCACCGCCGCGCTTATGCTTGGCGCTTGTAGTCAGTCTGCTAATGACGCCACTGATAGCAGCGCTGATGCCTCTGCTACAGAAACGGCGGGCAAGACCATTCGTATCGCCACTGAGGGCGCATACCCTCCCTTTAACTATACCAATGCCGATGGCAGCTTGGCAGGATTCGATATCGACGTCGCCAATGCCTTATGTGCGCAAATGCAAGCCAAATGTGAAATCGTTGCTCAAGATTGGGACGGTATCATTCCAGGTCTATTGGCGCAAAAATACGACGCCGTCATCGCTGGTATGTCAATCACTGAAGAGCGTCAAGAAAAGGTTGATTTTAGCGAGCCGTATTTCGCCAATACCATGGTTTGGCTTACCGATACCAAAGGTGGCTTTGACCCCAAATCCATTAAAAACCTAACCCTTGGTGGCCAGCGTTCAACGACACCTGGCGCGTATTTACAAGATAATTATGAAGGTAAAGACGGCAACACCGTCAAGCTTTATGATAATTATGACAATGCCTACTTAGACCTAAAATCTGGTCGTAGCGATGCGGTACTTGCTGAAAAAGTCTCTGCCAAATCATGGTTAGCGGACAATCCAGAAGGTTTTGGTATCGTGGGTGATGAGATTGATAACGACGATAATATTGCCATTGCTGTCCGTAAAGATGACTCAATCAAAGACGACTTTAATAAAGCGCTGAGTGAAATCCGTAGCAACGGTGAGCTTGCCCGTCTTGAGCAAGAAAACTTCGGTCAGTAATTTGCTTGATGCGCTTTGCGAGAAGTCTTTAACTGATAGCTATTAGTCAACAGACGGTTTCAATAAGCGCCGATTAATCAATGTCTGAACCATTGCGGATGAATAACGGCTGGTAAATATATTAAGGAATAACCTCTATGATCACTTCAATGACCTCATCAATCAGCAAAAAAGCGCTATGGGTTGCGCCCCTTAGTGCAGCGATGCTGATGCTTGCTGCTTGTAACAACAGCTCAACGCCTACAGAAAATACGGACGCCGCTGCTACAAGCGACGCACCGTTACATATAAAAATCGCCACAGAATCAAGCTATAAGCCTTTTAGCTATACCGACGCCGATGGCAAATTAATTGGCTACGAGATTGAGCTGGTAGACGCCTTATGTGCGCAAATGAAAGCTGAATGTGAAGTTATCTCGCAAGATTGGGACGGCCTCATTCCAGGGCTAAATGCGCAGAAATTTGATGCGGCCATCGCTGGCATGTCAATCACCCCTGAGCGTAAAGAAGTCGTAGAATTCAGCGACCCGTACTTTCATACTGGCATTATCCTCATTGGTAAAAAAGGCGATGATATTACCGTCGATGGCCTAAAAGGTCAGCCAGTTGCCTCACAGCGCTCGACGGTTGCGTCACAATATATACAAGAAAAACATGCCGACTCTGACATCAAGCTTTATGACACTCAAGACAACGCTTATCTAGACCTAACCTCAGGTCGCGTGCGCGCCATGATGTCTGATAAAGTCACTGGTATCGACTGGTTAAAAACCGAAGCCGGTAAAGACTACGAAGTCAAAGGTCAAGAAATCAGCACCAGCGATGATGCGATGGGTATTGCCTTCCGTAAAGGCGATCCATTGGTTGCCAAGTTTAATAAAGCACTGGCTGAACTAAAAGACAACGGTACTTATGATCAAATCACTGGTAGCTATTTTGGCACCAGCTCAACGGCGGCGGCGCAACAAGCAGTAGCGACTGAGGGTGTCAAAGAAGTAGTCGTGGTTGATGATGGTAATGTCGATGCCAATGCAGTAATTGCTAAAGAAGAGCAAACGGAAGCGGCGACTAATTAATAGAGTTGTCTCTCATAATCTATTAGATAAGCGCTGATTTTAATAAAGCACGTTTTAATTAAAGCGTGCTTTATGCCATTTATAAAAGTTTGTTCCGTAATAATTTTAAACAAAAACAAGTAACAACATCAAGGATGATTATGAGCAACCATCTTCTCCCAGCCAGCATATTTAGTACGTCTGCTACTTCTTCATCCACCAGTAAGCCTTTCTTAAAGGCAAAGCCGATGCTAGCCCTAACGGCATTATTGGCGTTGGCGGGTTGCAGTAATGGTCAAAATGAGACTAACGAAAGCGCAAGCTCGGATACGACTAAAACGTCAGAAGCGGCTGATAATAATGGCGCGGCGAGCGACGATGATAATGTACTACGTATCGGCACCGAAGGCGCTTATGCCCCTTTTAATTACACCAATGCCGATGGCACGCTTGGCGGCTTCGATGTTGAAATCGCCAATGCTATTTGTGACGAATTGCAGATGACCTGTGAAATCATAGCGCAAGATTGGGACGGTATTATTCCGGGACTTAAAGCCGGTAAATATGATGCCATCGTCGCGGCGATGTCGGTCACGCCAGAGCGTGCAAAGCAAGTGGCTTTTACTGACCCGTATTTTAGCAATGCCTTGGTGTTTTTAGCCAAAAAAGACAGCAACTTTGATCCTGCCGATAGCAGCGATATCGATGCCCATTCTATTGCTGCCCAGCGCTCGACCATCTCTTCGCAGTGGTTAGAAAATGCCTATCCAAAAGCTGATATGAAGCTTTATGATACCTTGAGTAATGCCTTTTTGGATTTGGGTTCTGGTCGCGTTGATGCCATGATATCGGACAAATTGCCCGCACTTGAATGGCTTGGCTCAGCATCAGGCAGCAATTATGCAATCAAAGGCGATGAGATAGATATCAATGATAATTTTGCAATTGCCGTACGTCCTAATGACGAAGCTTTGCAAGCCAAAATCAATAAATCTTTGGCCAATCTAAAATCCAATGGTACGTACGATAAAATCAATCAAAAATATTTTGCCGTACCAGCAAAGGCGGCAACCACTGAGACAGTATCAACCGAACCAACGGTAGAAAATGCAGCGCAATAAGCGCTTATTATCATTATTATATTAATCACGGTTTTCCCTATTTAGCGGTAAACGTGAAGTCATAAAAGCAAAAAGACATTACCATCAGGGTGATGTCTTTTTTGCTTTAATAATAGGGTTACTTTACAACCAATACAGGGCGAGTAGGATAAATTTTTCGAAGCCTCTGGAGTGCAAAGCGCACAGCAAGCAAGAAAAATTTATCCTACTCGCATCTGGTTATTATTCTATCGATTTTGTTTAAAAATGATTATCATGATTCCTTACTCAAAGAATCACCACAATTTTATGTATTATGAAGGGTCAACTTTTATCAGATATCACTGATTTATAGGCTATTTATCCTGATAAGTATCTATTTAGGCAGCGCTTTTATGCGTGAGTATTAACATAGCTGGCAGCGAATATGATAAAATCAGCGCTCATTTCTACTGTGTCAATTTCCGCCGCCAAAATCGTATGTATCTGACGTCACTCTATGACGCAAAAAACCGCCATCTATGCGGTTGGCCATACGACTATGCGCAGCGCTCAGCTATTGATGCTGATTCTTTTAACTCATATTTTGCAACTTGCTAATATAAAGAGACTGAGTGGATAATTGTGTTTGATTTACAAGGATTTGGCGCGCTATTACTAAGCGGCGCTACCGTCACTATAAAGCTGGCGCTGACCAGTTTGGTCATCGGTATGGCGTTAGGCTTGCTTGGCGCGACCGCCAAGATGTCCAATGTCTGGCTGCTGCGTAAGCTTGCGACGGTCTATACTGCCACGATGCGCGGCATCCCTGAGCTGTTATTGGTGCTGTTTATTTATTACGGCGGCTCAATCTTGCTCATGAGCATCCTCAAAAAGTTCGGCTATAACGACTATATCGAGATTAGCGCGTTTTGGGGCGGGGTCATGGCGTTATCGATTGCCTTTGGTGCTTACGCGACCGAAATTTTTCGTATGTCCATTCAAGAGATTCCGGTAGGGCAAAGAGAAGCGGCGCAAGCGATTGGCATGCGACCTTTTCAGACTTTTTATCGTATCACTTTGCCGCAAGTCTGGCAGATTGCACTGCCAGGTCTCGGCAATTTGTTTTTGGTATTGCTCAAAGATACCGCCTTGGTGTCAGTCGTCGGTCTAAAAGATATCATGTATCAGTCCTCGCGCGCGGCGCAGTCGACACAGCAGCCGTTTACCTTTTATATGGCAGCGGCGATTATTTATTTGGGTCTGACCATGTTGATTACCGGTTTTATGATGTGGCTTGAGTGGCGTGCCAATCCGGCGGCGCGTTATGCTAAAAAGCTCAGCCGTCAAACCCACCATCAAACCACTCAAAGTCAATCGACCATAGGGTAGAGGAGAGATACTATGGATTGGAATTGGCAGGTCATTTTTGACCATATCCCTGATTTAATGGGTGGCGCGGTATTGACCGTCCAGCTCGTTGTATTCTCGGGTATTATTGGGTTGTTTTTTGGTTTGATTTTGGCATTATTGCGCCTGTCCAAAAATTGGCTGGTGCAAGTTTTACCATTTTTATATATCTACTTTTTCCGTGGCACGCCGCTACTGGTACAAATATTTTTGATTTATTACGGGCTTGGGCAGTTCGAAGCGGTACGTAACTCGTTCTTATGGGAGCCGGTACTTAGCCAAGCTTATTGGTGTGCCATCATCGCCTTTACCCTTAATACCAGCGCCTATTTGGCAGAGATTATTCGCGGTGCAATCCAAAATATTCCTGTGGGCGAGCTTGAAGCCGCCGATGCCATTGGCATGTCAAAATGGCAGAAGCTGACGCGTATTACCTTACCGCGCGCTTTTGGCATTGTGATTCCTGCTTACAGTAATGAAGTTATCTTTATGCTAAAGGGAAGTGCGCTGGCATCCACCATTGCTTTGATGGATATTACCGGCGTTGCTCGTACGATTAGTGCGCGCACTTATACCTTGATGGAATTGTTCTTTGCGGCCGGTGTCGTTTATCTGCTGCTGTCGTGGGTGATTTTATTTAGCTTTAGATTGTTTGAAAAACGTATGAATCGTCACGCCAGCTATGTGCCGCCAGACGTGGTTACCAATACCATTCCTTAAAAGTAGGCACAGCAAAATAAAAAAGCTATAGTGGTCATAAATGTCAAAAACATGCCGTAAGGAAACTGTATGAGCTCATCGCCCCATATGTCCATCGCCAACGCTATTATTGGTAATGTGAAAGATACTGCTGGCACCACTGATACCAATAGTGATACCAGCATTGATAATAGCGAACGTCTGCGTACTTCTATCGGTAAAATCGTCTGCGTCGGGCGCAACTATGCGGCGCATGCAGAGGAGTTGGGCAATGAAGTGCCTAGCGCGCCGATGCTATTTATGAAGCCTGCCTCTTCGGTGGTATCTCTCCATCAGTGCGTTGAGCGCCCAAACCCTGCCATCTTTGGCGAAACCCACTATGAAGCTGAGCTTTGTATTCAGCTGGCAACAGACTTATCAAAAGCCACGCTTGAAGAGGCGAAGCAAGCTATTGGTGGCGTGACATTAGGGCTTGATTTGACCTTGCGTGAGCTACAAACTGAGCTGAAAGAAAAAGGTCATCCTTGGGAGCGCGCTAAGTGCTTTGATGGCGCTTGTGTGCTTGCTGACTGGCTCGATGCAAATGCCTTTGGTGACTTCAAAAACGTCCATTACCAGCTGAATATTAATAACGAACTTAAGCAAGACGGCGATAGTGCCTTGATGCTATTTCCCGTTTATGAGTTATTGGTCAATATCAGTCACGCTTTTAGTTTGCAAGCGGGCGACGTCATTATGACCGGGACGCCAAGCGGCGTTGGCGCTTTACATGCGGGTGATGTATTGACTTTAAAACTAGGCGCTCATCAGTGGCAGACAGAGGTTAAATAAGTTTTTATCGCAGCTGTCACCTATTAATCTGTAAAGGCATTAATGCTTAACGCTATCAAAAAATCCCAAGTGAACGCTTGGGATTTTTTTGGTTTATCAGTGGTGATAGTCATTTATCCTAAGCTTATCATTAAATAACTATCAAATCGGCATTTGGTTTTCAACGTACTGTCATAAACACTCAGTAGAATTAGGCATAATTCGTATTTTGGTGATTGCAATTACAAGACTGCAATCCACTCTCTCATGCCAATCAAGCCTAACAGCAAGGTGACTGATAATGACATTATTGAATAACAAACAACCGCTTGCCCATGAAGTCGTTGAAGATTCTAATCCGAGCAACAATATTGATTTTCAAACCATTATTAGTCGCCGTTTAAATCGGCGTAGTATCCTAAAAGGTGGCACAGGATTGACGGCGGCGGCGTTTTTTGGAGCGCTACCTTTAGTTGGCTGTAGCGACGATGACGATAGTATTCCTACCAAAAATAATGGCAATGATGCTGCTATCCCTGCACAAGGTGATCTCAAGCGTCCCGAAACTTTGAAGTTTACCGCAGTGGCGCATTCGACTGCCGAAACCATGAGCGTGGCGGTAGGCTATAAGGCTGAGATGATACTACCTCTAGGCACGCCGCTGATATCTGGCATTGATGATTGGAAAGACAATCGCGAGCAGTCAGCTGAATCATTCGAATGGCGTATGGGTGATAACCATGATGGCATGTGGTTCTTTGGCAAAAAGGGCACTGCCTATGATGCCAAAGCATCAGAGAATGGACTACTGGTCATGAATCATGAATACGTCAATAGCAGCGAGCTGAGCCCATTTGGTTACCATGTGATCCAAGATAAAAATGCTGCGCCAATCTTCCAAAATCGTCGACTTGCAAGCGACGTACGTCGTGAGGTCAATTGTCATGGGGTAGCGGTGGTCGAGATGAAACGCCGCGCCGATGGCATGGGCTACGAGATGGTCTCCAATTCAAAATACAATCGCCGTATCACCAGCAGTACAACCACGCAATTAGCAGGTCCTGTTGCGGGCTCTGATTTGGTCAAGACCAAGTTTGACCCAACAGGCTTTCAAACTCGCGGTATCAATAACAATTGCGGCGCAGGCTTATCGCCATGGGGCACCTATCTGACCACCGAAGAGAATTTTTTAGGGGTGTTTGCCCGTGGGCAAGATGCCAGTCAGCTGAGCGCAGGACAAAATTATGGTCGCGAGCGCTATGGCGCAACGGAAAATTTCTCTGGCTTTGAATATCTTTGGCACACCCCTGATGCCAAAGATGCCAAGATCGTAGACGAGTTTTCACGCTGGGATATGACTGCTACTAGTGCTAGCGCTACTGACGATTATCGAAATGGTTTTAATACCTTTGGTTATATCACCGAAATTGATCCTTTTGATCAAAACTCCATGCCCCAAAAGCGCACGGCACTGGGACGTTTTGCTCATGAAAACTGTGCTTATGCTCCCGTTGAACAAGGCAAACCGGTGGTGTTTTATATGGGCGATGATGCTCGCGGTGAATATA
Source organism: Psychrobacter sp. YGAH215 (assembly GCF_007280595.1). NCBI lineage: Bacteria > Pseudomonadati > Pseudomonadota > Gammaproteobacteria > Moraxellales > Moraxellaceae > Psychrobacter > Psychrobacter sp. YGAH215. The sequence continues at coordinate 98,231 of NZ_VKLR01000015.1, forward strand.
TTTATAAATTCGTCTCTAAAGCCACATGGTCAAATGCTGATATCGGTGGTGGATTAAAAGCGGGTGACAAGTATTTGAATGAGGGCATGCTCTATGTTGCTATCTTTAATGAAAATGGTCGCGGTGAATGGAAAGCGTTGATTCATGGTCAAAATGGACTGGATGCTTTGAACAGCGAGTTGCCTTTTCATGGACAAGATGAGGTATTGGTCTTTGCTCGCGCGGCAGCAGATGCAGTCGGTGCAACCAAAATGGATCGACCAGAATGGGTATCGGTCAGCCCGATAACGGGTGAAGTGTATGTGACTTTGACCAATAATAAATATCGTGGTGTACGAGATGATCAGCCAGTGTCGGCGTCCAATCCGCGCAGCTATAATACTGGCGGCAAAGCGCGTGGCAATGACAACGGCCATATCATTCGCTGGGCAGAAGCGGGCGGTGATCATGCGGCAACCAGTTTTGACTGGGACATTTATTTATTTGCTGCACCGAATGATTTAGTAGCAGAAAATTTATCGCAATTAAATGACAGTAATGATTTTTCTTCTCCCGATGGCTTATACTTCGATCCACGCGGCGTTTTATGGATTCAAACAGACGACGGCGCTTATACCGATACCAGCAGCTGTATGTTACTGGCAGCGCTACCGGGTAATGTAAGCGATGGCGCCATTCAAACCACGTCAGTAGGGCAACAAACCCGAGTCGGTATGCCTGCCAGCAATGATAACATCAAACGATTTTTTGTCGGTCCGGAGGGCTGTGAAGTCACAGGTATCACGATGACGCCAGACTTTAAAACCTTGTTTATTAATATTCAGCATCCGGGTAATACATGGGGAGCAGTGGCTGGCGGTAGTACCCCGCGCTCAGCGACAGTTATGATTACACGCGAAGATGGTGACGTCATACTGGCAGAATCCTTTGTCTAGTTAACCATTTGCATTAGTAATGATACGTCTGAACAAACATAAAAATCCTAAGTCATGGCTTTAGGATTTTTGTGTTGTAGGCGATAGCTACTAATGGGTAAGTTTCGATATTTTATAGTTCCCTGTTTTTTTAACCACTTAGATTAACAAATGAAGTGCAATACCAAATGTGAGGTGAAAAAAAGACCTAGATGCGCTAGCATCAAAGTTTTTATCCACCGACCAAAGTGAGATTGCAACCATGAACTATACACATCTAAGCCTAGGGGAACGATACCAGATTTA